>CACWIW010000039.1 GCA_902761035.1 uncultured bacterium
CGTGGTGTACCGCCTCAACGCGGTCGTCTCCGAGCTCCAGAAGCTCGGGCTCGAGCTGCCGCCGCAGATCAACTGCTTCGTGCAGTCGATGGCGCGCCTTGCCAACACCATCAGCGAGATGAACACCATCATCAACCAGACGCGTGCGCTGATCGATACGGTGGACGCCTATGTCCGTCCCGGTCGCGCGCCGCAGCGCGACGAGCTTGACCTCCTCGGCATTGCGCTCGACTTCCGCACGTCGGCTGAAGGGCAGGTGCGGGTCGACGATGACAACGGACAGCTTTCATGGAGCAAAGCGGACGGCACGCCGTTCCCGATATCGACGTACCTGCACCATCTCGGGTCGGAGGGCTTCGGCGGATTCTCGTTCGAGGGCAACACGTTCCAGCCGGGTGGTGCGTACTACGAGAAGGTCCTTGAGCGCGTGACGAACGCCCAGGATCCAGCCGAAGAGGCGCGCAAGCTCACGGACATGTTTGCCGCCAACGCCGATCTCGAGCACAACAAGTCGAACGAGGCCTATCTGCTCACGCTCAACGAGGCCGTCGAGAAGATCAACAACGCCACGACGGAGGATGGGAAGACCGCCGCCGTGAAGTCGTTCGCCTTTGAGTATTGCAACTCCATTAGGCCGGTCCTTCAGGCAATGGAGAACACGGAAAACTCGCTTGCGGAGCTGCGCTCGCTCGAGGATTATGGCAAGATCCAGCCGAAGTCCTTCGCCAGCGCGCTCATGGGCATTCTCACGGACAACTTCGACGCGCTTTCCAACACGTTTGCAGATTCCACTGGAAGGTTGCTTGTCGACGTCAAGTCCATATCCATGAACGAACTTGGGCTTGGTCTCTTCTCCGGACAGCAGGCAACCATCGACGCCATCAAGAAAGACGCCCGCGACATGCCCGGCGAAAATTCCTATCAGGTCGACATCGGTGTGTAAACACGAGTAAGGCCTCGAACAACGCACTTCTCTAACATAAGGAGAAACAACCATGGCACTACCTAACATCAGCCTCGCGCAGTTCAACAAGATCGCGACCGGCGACTACAACGCCGGTCTCGTGGATTTCAAGACGGATGACAACGGCAACGTGCAGAACGCGCTGAAGAAGGTGAACCACCATGTCCACAAGACGGGCGAGAACAACGTGGTGCTTTCGCCGGAGCGCATCTTGGAGGTGAAGGAGGCGTTCATCCAGGCCTTGAGGGGCGGCGGCATCGACGAGGCGAGCATCAACGAGGTGCGCGCGAAGCTCGGCATCCCCACCGAGGTGAAGCTTACCACCGACAGGCACGAGATGAGGGACATGATGGAGGCCCGTTTCCGGCCCCTGACGCGCCAGTACGTGCGCGTGCTGCTCGACAGATACGCGTCGGGCGGCGTGGGCCGGACGGCGGAGTCGCTGGCGGCCGTGAGCCCCAAGGACTTCGCGGCGGCGAAGAAGACCGCGGCGATGTCCGGCGCCGACAAGGAGATACGCATCACCGTGAACCGCGCCGCCATTGGTCTTGCGAAGAGCAAGGGGAACATCCCGAAGGAACTGACCGACGCCCTCTCGCTCCTCTCCACGAAGCGCAAGCTTTCCGACCTCCTGGAGGCGCAGCACCGCCGCTGCAAGGGCGAGAACGCCGTCAACGAGAAGAACCTCGCCACCGTCGCGCTCCAGAACAACTTCGCGACGCTCTTCAAGGTGGCGTACAAGATGCACACGTCGAACGCGCAGGAGTCCGAGACGTTCCACCTCTTCGGACTTGAGGCGAAGCTGGTGAAGGGCGCGGACGGCATGCTCTCCGCGCTTCTCGGCACGGGTGACCTACAGACGAAGGTGGCGCTCGGCGAGAATGCGGAGTTGTTCTTCTCGCGGCTCGTCGGCCGCACGGTCTTCGACATGGAGACGCTCGGCGCGCCGACGGTGAAGAACCTCCTCAACGAAGTCTACAGCCACGACCTGGAGGCGGGGATCCTCGCGAGCGACCGCACGAGCGTCACGCGCCAGTTCGCCTGCCTCGTCCTCGAGAACAAGGTGGATGGCGCGTTCAACCTCTGCAAGGGCAACTACAACACGGGCGTCCTCGTCGAGATCGCCGAGCGCGTGCTCACGAACAACGAGGAGCCGATCGACACCAAGGCCAAGCTCGACGCCTACCACGCCAAGCTCGTCCGCGACAACGCCGGGCTCCCCGAGGAGATGAAGGCGATGCTCGAGCAGGTCGCGAACGTCCCGCTCGGCGTGCCCGACGACGACCACAGCGAGTTCAAGGTCTCCTCGCCCCTCGCCGCCGGCGTCGACGAGGTGCAGCAGGCGATCCCGCCGCCGCCCGAGGGTCCGCCGCCGATCGTCCACCACGACATCGGCATGGCGGGCGTCAAGGACTTCGTCGCCGACCTCGTGTTCTCCGACGACACGATGGTCGCGGACGTCGTCGTGAACCGCCCAGGCGAACTGCTGCGCAAGGCGCTTTCGACGGACAGGAACCTCACCGCCATCGTCGACATCATCAAGAACCCCGACGTCCTCGACTTCGCCCTCGCTACGCCCATCGCCGGCGTCGTGAAGGAGGGCTTCGCGAAGATCGCCGCCATCCTCTCGGAGGCCTACCTCGCGCAGTCCGGCGGCGAGACGCTCGCCGAGGCGCTGGCGCACCCGGACGGGATGCAGCGCTTCGCCAACTTCTTCCGCGACGAGAGCAAGCTGCCGGGCGCGACGATCGCGAAGTTCGACGCCATCGTCCAGACGATGGCGAACAAGGGCTGCGAGAAGATCCAGGGGTTCATCAACACGGTGTTCAAGGTTGACACGGCGAACGCGAACGTGCAGGGCGCGCTCACGACCGACCCCTACAAGGACATGACGCCCGAGCAGATCAAGGCGGAGCTCGACAAGAAGACCCTCAACCAGATCCTCGACTCCGCCTCGACGTCGGACGCGCCGGGGCAGGTCGGGTTCTTCCGCCAGGTGATCTCCACCTACTTCACGCAGCTCGCGAAGGCCGACAAGCGCTCCTGCTTCGCCGCCGCCATGCGCTACGCCAGCACCTTTGAGTTCGGGAACAAGCAGGGGAAGGCGCTGGAGAGCGCCAACAAGGCGGCGCTCAACAAGTTCACCGGCGCCATCCTGAAGGGCACAAGCCCGCTTCTCCAGAAGATGATGCAGGGCCTCCCGAAGGAGATCATGGGCGACTTCGCCGACGCGCTCGCCGACATGAAGACCAACCTCGCGCCGATCCCCCGCAAGGTCGTGCAGGCGCACCTGATGAACATCATCAACAGCTCGAACGGCAAGATCAAGTCCATCGAGCTGGAGAAGTCCCTTGGCGCGGCGTCCGTCGGCGAGGCGTTTCTCTGCAAGTTCAAGTTCCTTGTCAAGCAGCAAAAGACGGAGATATACCAAGATCCGAACGACCACTTTCTGTACAAGAGCCGCCCCGTGTTCGACAGCCAGGGCAAGCCCGTCATGGAGGAAGTGGAGAAGGAGAAGACGTTCGTCGTCAAGCTCATGCGCCACGACGCGGAGATCCGCGTCCAGCGCGAGGCCGAGATATTCACCGAGGCCGCGAAGAAGATCCCGGGCATGGACAAGACGTGGGAGGGCCAGCTCAAGCAGTACATGACCGAGTTCGACTTCCGCACCGAGGCCGAGAACATCAACACGGGCGTCGAGCTGTACGACATCAAGGGCGGCGCGAACGACGGCCTGGAGGCCATCGCCCCCAACGTCACCAGCATGAAGCTCTCCGACGTGGTGCCGCCGCAGAAGAACGTCCTCGTCGCGCAGGTCGCCGTCGGCAAGACGGTCGATTCCTACTTCAAGGAGGAAATCGGCGAGGTGCGCAATGCAGCCTCCTCGGTGTTCGAGCGCGACGAGACCACCAACCGCATCAAGTGGGAGGACAAGGTGGTCAACGCGGAGACGGGCGAGACGAAGAAGGTGCCCGTTTTCCGCAAGAACATCCCCGGTACCGCCATCCTCAACCTCCAGTCGTGGCTCTCCGCCACCTACAATGACCTCCGGAGCGCATCGGGCAACATCCTCCAGGCGACGAAGGTGTGGTTCTACGAGGCGATCTTCGGCTCCGGCAAGTTCCATGGCGACACGCACTCCGGCAACCTCATGATCGGCAGGAACGACATCACCTTCATCGACTTCGGCAACCTCTACCAGCTCAAGTCCAACCGCGCGGACGGCGTGAACGAGCGCCACGAGCTGGTGCGCGTGATCATGGGCGCGGCATTCCGCGACAAGGACTTCGTGCTGGCCGGATTCGAGAAGCTCCTCTCCCCCGAAGGCAAGGCCGCCCTCGCGGCGAACCGCAAGAAGGCGGAGGCCATACTCGAGTCCGTGCTGAGCAAGTCCAAGGGCGGGTTCTCGTTCAACATCGTCTACCGCCTGCAGGCGGCGGTCGCGGAGCTGCAGAAGCTCGGCCTCGAGCTCCCCCCTCAGATCAACTGCTTCATCCAGTCGCTCGTGCGCCTCTCGAACAGCGTCGTCGAGATCAACACCATCATGAACCAGTGCAAGGCCATGCTGGAAGCGACCCAGACGATGGTGCGGCCTCCGGCTCCAGTGGACGATCTCGACCTCATCGGCAAGATATTCAACGAATTCGTAACGGAAGAAGGGCAGAAGCTCGTCCCGCAGCCCAACGGCAGGAAGTACCCGGCCTACATCGTGACCCTCATGTCCGATGTGTACGGCGGCGCCACCGACAAACCCGGACACGCGATGTTCAAGCCAGGCGGCGAATACCACACCAAGGTTCTGAACAGCATCAAAAACGCCGCGAATCCCCTTGCGAGGGCCGAGGAGCTCTACAACAAGCTCGTCTATCACGCCGACCGCGCGCACAATCCGCTCCAGGATGTGCAGATCGAGAACAACCTCGACCCCGCCATGAAAAAGTTCCGCGAGGACTGGCCGAACGCCAGGACGCCGCAGGAAAAGGATGCTGTCATCAAGGCGTTCACGGACACGTTCGCCAGGAGCGAGGCCGGCCTTCTCCAGTACATGATGTTGTACGGAAGGGAGACCGCAAGAACCGTCCTCGGAAGCCCCAAGACCTTCGCCTCGGCCATCACCGACATTCTCTTCGACGAATTCGACGCCCTGTCCGAGGGACTTGACGAAAAGGAAGAGGGGAAGCTCAAGGGCGACGTCTATTTCGTTGCGACGGGCGAGCTCGGCCTCGGCTACTGGGATGCCCTCAAGGAGGCCAACATCCTCAACGCCCTGATGAACGACGCCCAGAAGATGGGCGGCGACAAGGACTACAAGGTGGACATTGGAGTGTAGGGGTTGAAAATTGGCCTTGGATCATGCCCGTATGGTGGTTTGCCATTTGAACCATGAATTTTGAGAGGCTATAGCGCCCCACAACAAGATATGGTAAAATAATAGCCGTCATGAAGACCACAGAGAGTTTCATAACGGCAATCATGGAAGGCATTGGAAAAGATGAGGCACTGGCTTTACTAGCCCCAGAACGGCGCGAGGGATTGCACGATAGGGCGCACGAGGTGACGTCGCTCTTGGACAAAGCGGGTGCAGCGCCACGTGCGTTGACGCATCGGGAACTGGTCGATATCTTGGACTGGCCTGATGCGGATGCGCTTTTTGCCGCCGCGTACAAGGTAAAATGCCGCGAGATCGGGAGGTGCGTTTCCTTTAGGGGGTTGGTGGAATTCGGGAATGTTTGCGAGAAGGACTGTTATTACTGTGGAATCAGGAAGGGCAACGGCAAGGTCCATCGCTACTGCATGGACGCAGAGGAGATTGTCCGCGAGGCCGAATGGGCCTTCAAGGCCGGGTATGGCAGCCTTGTGCTGCAGTCTGGCGAACTGACCGGCGAGAAGAATGCAGCCTTCGTTGAGGACGTGCTGCGGCGCATCCATGCATTCGGCGGCGACGACTTCGGCGTGACAATCAGCCTTGGCGAGCAGAGCGAGGAAACCTACCGTCGCTGGCGCGAGGCGGGTGCCCACCGTTACTTGCTGCGCATTGAAACTTCCAATCCCAAGCTATACGCCAAGTTGCACCCGGCCGACCATTCGTGGGAGAGGCGGCGCGACTGCCTGCATGCACTTCGGCGCTGCGGCTATCAGGTGGGAAGCGGAGTGATGGCGGGACTTCCTGGTCAGACGGTCGATGACCTCGCCTCGGACATTGAGTTCTTCGCCTCCGAGGATATCGACATGATCGGCATGGGCCCGTACATTCCCCATGCCGATACGCCGCTCGGAAAGGATGCGCCATGGACGCCCGAACTGCGCAAGGAGCGACTTGAGCTCGGTCTTCGCATGATTGCCGCTACGCGCCTCTATCTGCATGACCTGAACATCGCCGCCGCGACCGCGCTTCAGGCACTTGACCCAGAAGGACGAGAGAAGGGGCTCCTCGCCGGCGCGAACGTGATCATGCCCAATATCACCGAGACGCGCTACCGTGCAGACTACCAGCTATACGCCGGCAAGCCATGCCTCACCGAGAGCTCTTCGCTTTGCAGAGGCTGTCTCGAACGGCGCATCGCAGCCATCGGCGAGACAATACTTTGGAACAAGCGCGGCGATTCGCCGCACTGGGGCAGGAAATGGGAGAAGGTTGATTTCAAATCCTAAAAAGGAACATGACATGAAAAATAACTCCAATTGTGGCGCAGAGAACGCCGAAAAGGGAAATTGTCCGTGGTGGAGATTTGACATTTCCGTCTTGGCGTTCATAGTAGTCTTGGCCGTTATTCTGGGTGCCTTGAACAACTTGCGCGTAGCCGATGAACGCAGGGTCAAGTGGTTTGATGCGCCTGCTGACCGAAGCGGTCTGGAAACGACAGAGGCTGAGGCAGCGGATCTGCCAACAGCAGTCGACAATGCCGAGGAGATGGTGGCAGCGAGAAGGTCGGCACCAATCGGCATTTCCACTGGAGCGATACGTCCGGGAGAATGGAACGCTGATTTCAAGGGGGTGCTTGCGAAAGCGGAAAGCGAGAGGCGTCCGATGGTGGTGTTATGCACGAGGAAAGGATGTGGGTATTGCACCCGCCTGGAAGAAAGCATCGCCGGGAGCGTTTTCCGGCTGTGGCGGGAGGATCGCGCGCCGCTGATGGCGTTTGTCAAGGCTGGATCGCGGCTGTCGTCGTCTGAAACCCTGAATGCCTACAATGCTTTTATTAAAGGGAGCAATAAAGGCCTCACGGTACCCTTGGTTTGTGTTTACTGGCCGCAGAACGGCGTTACCAACAAAGTGGCGTTCTCTGGCCGCCGTGGAATGATGGGCGGGCTAAGGGACAAGAGCCTTGTCGTAGAGATGATGTCCGCGCTTGACCGTGCGCTGGGGGTGCAGGCGAAGGACGGACACAAATCGCTGGAGTCGATACTGGAACTTGCTGACGCGGATAGAATTTCTGTTCGGGCTGATGAGGGCGGGACTGCATCGATGACGCCGGAGGACGGTAAGTTCGTGGATGGAGAGAAAGTGGAGCTTGTTGCGAAACCGGACGCGGGATATGTTTTCCTTGACTGGCTGCGTCCGGATGGCTCGTCAGTCGCTTTTGAACCGCGACTGACCGTGTCCGAGGACATGGCCACAGGCTGTTATACTGCCCGTTTCAAGCCTCTTTCCCAATGCAAGCCCCCACTGCTCGTCTCGCCAGCCGAAGTGGCCGTGCGCATAAAGGTAAAGGAACGGTTCAGTCATGAGATACTCGTCGATGAGTCTTGTCGGCCGGTAAGGTTTCTCATCAAGAAACCCGTCGCCGGAGTGTCGGTTGATCCCTCGACTGGCGTCGTGACCGGATCGTTCCCGCAGGCAACGACGAATGCAGTTGAAATCTCCGTCATCGGGAACGATTCCGGCCAAACGGAGAAGACAGTGCGCCTGTTGGTGGAGGTTTCCCAAAAGAAACCACTGTTGAGGAGACAGTAGCGGTGACGTCGCTTTCCAGAAACAGACAATGCAATTCAACTGAATGTTGATTTCGAATCCCAAAAAGGAACATGATATGGAACAAGTTAATAACTCTGACCGCGGCGTTGTGAAAGCTAACGTTTTTCAGTTTTTTGAGTTTGTCTGCCGTCTTGGGCTCGGCGTGTTGTTTATATACTCCGCGCTGGCCAAGATTTCAGATCCTGATGACTTTGCCCGCGCCGTAATGCGATATGAATTTCTTCCTGATTTTACGATCGGAATCTTCTCCATGACTATGCCGATGCTCGAGTTGCTGGCCGGGTTGTCGATGCTGTTCACTAAATGGCTGCGAGAATCGGCGTTTCTCGTCTCGGGGATGCTTGTGATGTTCATAATTGCACTGGTCCAGGCACTAGTCCGCGGACTGGAGATTTCATGTGGCTGTTTCGGAGTGCCGAGCGTAGGCGGACGTGAAGAAATCGTAATCGCGCTCGTCCGCGACGTTGTGCTGATCGTGCCGGCCGTATGGCTTATGTTCCGCGCCAACGGCAGAATATGGCCGTTGAAGTTGCTGTCTAAGGGCTGGTTCGTGGTCTGCCTGTGCGGATTCGGGCTGCTGCTCGCCGCCTGGCTCGCAAGGGACACCTGGATCTCTGGTGGTTTTGCCCCAAGCCTTGCGTCTGAAGTCGGCGGTGCCGAAAAGGTGGAGAAGGCCGATTTTCAACCTAAAGACGACGATGAGGAGGAAACAGGGATAAGTGGAAGTCCGGGAGCATTTGGCATTTCCGCCGTAGCGATACAACCTGGCGAAAGGAACGCGGATTCCACGGAGATTATTGCAAAAACAAGTAGACGTTCGGCAGCAATTGGAGTTTCCACCGGAGCGATACGGCCCGGTGAATGGAATGCCGATTTCAAAGGGGTAATTGCGAAAGCTGAGCGCGAGCGGCGTCCAATGGTGGTGATGCGCGTGAGTAGCGGATGCGGGTATTGCGAACGCCTTGAAGAATGTATTTCTGGGGGGATTTTCAGGTGGTGGCGGGAGGATCGCGCGCCTTTGATGGCTTTTGTCAAGGCGGGAACGCGGATATCCTCGTATAAAACCGTGAGGGAGTGCGACGCTTTTGTAAAAGGAATCGAGAAAGACCTCAAGGTTCCATACGTCTGCGTTTACTGGCCGCAGAACGGCGTTACAAACAGCGTTGCGTTCAGTGGTCGCCGTGGAATGATGGGCGGACGCAGGGACAAGCTTCTTGTCGTAGAGCTGATGTCCGCACTTGACCGTGCGCTAGGGGTAAAGACGACGGACGGGCACAAGACGCTGGAATCAATACTGGCACTTGCGGCTGAGGCGGGGCGGGTTTCCGTTCGGGCGGAGGGGGGCGGAACCGTCAAGATGACGCCGGAGGACGGCAAATTGACGGATGGCGAAAAGGTGGAACTTGTTGCACATCCGGATGCGGGATGTGTCTTTCTGGAATGGCTGCGTCCAGATGGCTCGTCGGTCGGACTGGAGCCGCAGCTGACCGTCTACGATGACATGTCAATCGGTTGTTACACAGCCCGTTTCAGGAGCCTGTCCCAATGCCAGCCCCCGCAACTCGTCTCGCCGACAGAAGTGTCCGTAAGAGTAAAGACCAGGGAACAGTTCAGGCATGAGATACTCGTCGATGATTCTTGCCGACCGGTAAAGTTTCTCATCAAGAACCCCGTTGCCGGAGTATCGGTTGATCCTTTCACCGGCGTCGTGACCGGATCCTTCCCGCAGGCTATGACGAATACAATTGAAATATCCGTCATCGGAAGTGATCCTGGAAAAACGGAGAAGACGGTGCGCCTGACGGTAGAGGTTTCCAAAAAGAAAAACACGTTGAGGAGATTGAAGCGATGACCACTAGGAAAATCATAGTGGCAGTTGCCGCCGTGGCGACAGCAGCCGCCACGTCGTTCGCCGGACCGTGGATCAAGTACGGCGACAAGCCGGTGCTGGGCAACAAACGGCTCGGCACGTGCTTCGACATCAACGTGGTCACGAACGGCCCCGCGCCGTACACGATGTACTTCTCGTGGCGGCCGAAGAAATCCATTGCGCTTGTGCGGAGCGACGACGCGCTCACGTGGACCCAGCAGCCGGAGATCTGCCTGCGCGAAAATCCGGCAAGCGGCTGGGAGGACATCGTCAACCGCTCCAGCACCGTCAAGAAGGACGGCGTGTGGCACATGTGGTACACGGGTCAGTGCGCGAAGGAGCATCACAAGGGCCGCATCGGCTACGCCCGCTCGACGGACGGCGTCCACTTCGAGCGCGTGCAGAAAGACCCCGTGCTCGTGGCTACCGAGGACTACGAACAGCCGACGGTGATGTGTCCGAGCGTTCTCTGGGACGAGAAACGCCAACTGTGGCGGATGTGGTACTCGGCCGGAGGCACGTACGAGCCGGACCGCAACTGCTACGCCGAGTCGAAGGATGGCATCCACTGGGAAAAGAAGGGCGTGGTGCTCACGCGCGGTCCGCGTGAATCGTGGTACCGCGACCGCGTGGCCGGCTGCGAGGTACATCCGCTACCCGACGGACGCTTCGCTATGTTCTTCATCGGCTATCCCGACGTGGACACCGCCCACATCGGCTGCGCGATCTCGCCGGACGGCATCCGCGACTGGAAGGTGATCGACCAGTCTCCGCTTGTCATCCCCGATCCCGGCACGTGGGATTCCAGTGCGTGCTACAAACCGTCCGTGTTTCGCGACGAGAAGCACAACCGCTGGCTCCTCTGGTACAACGGACGCAGCGGTGGCCCGGAGTACGTGGGCTGCGCGGTCCACGAAGGCCTCGACCTCGAGGCACCGCCGGAGAAGCTGCCCGACCCGAAGAAACTTCTCTCCACGTACGTGCGCCGCTTCAATGCCTGCGATGAGGAGACTGCGACGAACGCCTTTCCCAATGCGGTATCGGAAAAGTTCCTCGCGGACAACGTGCCGCTCTTCGCGTGCCCCGACCGTGAGATCGAGCGGACGTACTACTTCCGCTGGTGGACCTACCGCAAGCACCTGCGCAGGGGCAAGAAGGGCGGCTGGCGCGTGACGGAGTTCCTGCCGAAGGTCGGCTGGAGCGGCATGGACAACACGATCGTGTGCGCCGCGGGACACCACTTCCGCGAAGGGCGCTGGCTACGCGATCCGCAGTACCTTGTGGACAACGCCCGCTTCTGGCTGGCGGACAAGGACGCGTCGCACAGGTGGGGCTATTCAAGCTGGCTCTTCACGGGTGCGTGCCAGCTCGCCGAAGTCTCGGGGCTGGACGACCTGCCAGCCTCGCTGCTTGACGACGCCGTGAAATTCTACGATCGCTGGGAAAAGGGCGTTCCGAAGAATGGCGGCAAGTTCATCATGGGCGGCGACGGCAAGGGCGGATTCATGTCCCTCGACGGACACGAAGGCACGGAGATTTCGCTTGGCGGCAGCGGATGGAAGCCTCTCTTCAACTCTGCGATGTGGAGCGAAGCGAAGAGCATTGCCGCCGTCGCGCGCAAGGTCGGGCGGAGCGACCTCGCGGAGAAGTTCGAGGCGAAGGCCGAGGGCGTCCGCAAGGCGCTGATGGCGAAGTGCTGGAACGGTGACCTTAAGTTCTTCACCACGCGGCATCGGGATGGTGTCCTGACGGCGGTGCGCGAACTCCATGGTTACGCGCCGTGGTACTTCGGCATGCCGCTTGACGTCGCGCCGGACTGGGAGCAGCTGTTCGACGAGAAGGGCTTCGCCGCCCTCTACGGCCTTACGTTCCCCGAACGGCGCGCGAAAGGATTCAAAATCGCCTACAAGGGACACGAGTGCCAGTGGAACGGTCCGAGCTGGCCGTTCGCGACATCGGTCGCGCTTACCGCGTACGCAAACGGTCTTCACTCCCGCGTGCGGCAACCCGGCGAGAGCGAGCGCTTCACGTTCTTGATGTGGCAGTATGCCTTCGCACACAAGCTGCACCGCACGCCGACGAATCCCGTGGGGCGAAGGTTCGACCCCACCGTGCCGTGGATTGACGAGAACATGAACCCCGACACGGCGGACTGGATCGCGCGCACGCTCCTCATCCAACGTAAGCAGAAACCCCGCGAACGCGGCAAGGACTACAACCACTCGACGTTCTGCGACTTGGTGATTTCCGGGCTTGTCGGCTTCGAACCACAAGGCGTTGACGGCTTCGCAGTCGATCCGCTCTTCCCCGCGACATGGGACTACTGCATCCTCGACAACCTGCGCTATCGCGGCCACGACGTTTCAATCCGCTGGCATCGCGGGCGAGGTCTGATCGTTAAGGTCGATGGCCGCGAGACCGCGCACAGTCCTACGCTCTCCAAGTTGACCGTCAAAATGCGCAGGTGAGGAGGGGACAAGACTATGAACGAAACGGTTGAGATGGTATTCCGACTTGTGCTTGCGGCGGTGCAGGGCGGACTGATCGGCGCGGAGCGCGAATACCGTGGCAAGGTCGCGGGGACGCGTACACACCTGCTTGTGGCGCTTGGATCGGCGTTGATGATGCTCGTGTCGCGGTACGGGTTCGGCGGGCAAGGCGATCCCAGTCGCGTTGCCGCGCAGATTGTCAGCGGCATCGGCTTCATCGGCGCCGGTGCGATCATGGTGGACCGCCATTCGGTGCACGGGCTCACCACGGCTGCCGGAATCTGGGTAGCGGCGGGGATCGGCATGGCGACGGCGGCAGGGCTTTACGTCCTTGCGCTCGCGACAACGACGCTATCCCTCGTCGGACTCGAGGTGTTCGGCATCCTGCTTTTCAGGGACCGTCGCCGTGCCCGCCGCAACTCCGACACTTCCAAGTCCGTGTAGGAGGTCATGCGCCACAAAGATATCTCCTATCCCGTTCCGCCACTTACTTGGAGTGTGAAATGAAATCGGTAATTGTAGCATTGCAGATGGCGGGGGAACCCGGAAGGCGGAAGCTGTCCGGTGTGCTTGACTATGTGCTTGAGAAGAAGTGCCAGTGGAACATCAGGTTCGTGCGGCACCGGGAGGAAGTGTCGCCCGACTTCGTGCGCAGGCTTTCGGCTCATCCCGTGGATGGAATCCTCTATTCGTTCGACTCCGTTCATGCCGTCGAGGCGGAACTTGCAAAGATCGCGATTCCTACGGTTGTCCTCGATCTCTTTGGGTCGTCACCGATATTCAAGCGGACAAAGAACATATCGTTCGTGTCCACCGACTGCGAGGCCACGGGACACGCCGCCGCCGATTTCCTGCTCGATTCCGGCGTGTGCCGCAGTTTCGCTTTCGTGCCGGACGTGCATCACCGCGCCTGGGGACGGCTTCGCGGGCACGCATTCATCGACCGCATCGGCAAGCACGGTTTCCGCGCCGCAGTGTACAGACGTCCGAGGGGGACTTCATACGACCTCGCCGAATTGGCGGGATGGCTGAAGTCGTTGCCGAAACCATGCGGCGTATTCGCCGCATTCGACGACCGTGCGCTTGACGTGCTGGAGGCGTGTCGCGCCGCAGGGCTTTCCGTGCCGGACAATGTTGCCGTCGTGGGTGTGGACAATGACACGATGCTCTGTGAACACACGATTCCCGCCATTACGAGCGTACAACCGGATCATTCGGCCGTCGGCAGGCTTGCCGCCGAAATGCTGTGCGAAATGATGGAAGCGCACAGAACGAAACATGTAAGGCGCGAAACGTGCGTCGGTGTACAGATCATCGCAAGGGAAACCACGCCGTCTGTGTCGAACGCCGGACGTCTCGTGCAGAAGGCCGTCGCCTACATCCACGCGAACGCGGCGAAGGGAATCGGCGTGCGCGACGTAGTGGCGCATCTGGGATGTTCCCGCCGCCTTGCCGATCTGCGTTTCGGCGAGCTGCAGGGAATGTCGATTCTGGACGCGATAAGGAAAACGCAGATGGACGAAGTGTGCCGACTTCTGCGGACGACCAATCTTTCCGTCCGCGCGATAGCGGAGCAGACCGGCTTCGCAAACACAAAGCATCTCCCCGAACGCTTCAAATCCATCGTCGGCTGTTCCATGTCCGCCTACAGGGGAAATGACATTGCCTAAAAGTTTGTTCTCGACATGCAAGCGTTCATTTCATCCAACACCGATACGACGAAATGTGGTATAATATGTGCCGCAAAGCAAAGGATGTAAAACCTATGAACTCTAGCCAGGTAGATTTCTCCACATTCTGCATCGGCAGTGTCGCCTCGTCATTGGGCATGAGCGAGGCCGATGTGTACGGACGCCTGAAGGAGTCCGGTATACTGATGGACTACATCGTCCCCTGCTATGATGTTCTGCATACGTTCTCCCGCGAATACATCGTCGAGGACTTGATAGGTCTCATGCGGAAGAGAGGCGTGCTGAAAGCGGCATGAAACTGTACCATACATCCAACGTTCGCGTACCTTCGCCGGACACGCGCCACTCGCGCGACCACCTCGATTTCGGGCGCGGATTCTACCTCACGCCGCTGGAGATTCAGGCGCGGAACTACGGAATGCGTTTCATCCGCCGTGGCGAACCTGCCGTAATGAACGTCTACCTTTTCTCTGACGACATCGGTGACGCCACGCGCAAGACGTTCCCCGCATACGACGGCGAATGGCTTGACTACATAACCGCCTGCCGCAAGGGGCTTCCCCACGCGCAATACGACATTATCGAGGGCGGAATCGCCGACGACCGTGTGTTCGACACGGTAGATCTCTATCTGCAAGGCTTGTATTCCCGCGAGCAGGCCCTCGATCAGTTGCGCTGGAAGGAACCGAACCTACAGATTTGCATCGCCTCGCAGAACGTTCTTGACACCCACCTCCATTTTCTGGAGGCAATAGACCTTTGAGCCATGCAAGCGAACCCAACACTTCTCCAGCGTAAATACGCGCGCATCATACGGCTCATTGCCGAACACAAGAGCTTGCCGTACGAACAGGCTCTCGACCTGTTCTACCGCTCCAAGACATTCGAGTTGATAAGCGAGGGCGTTGCCGACATGCACTGCCTCAGCGATGAGTATCTCGCCGAAGAAGTTGAGCGCGAAATCTGATAGCTTTCGTGGCAATCGCAGTTTCTGCGCAAGGGGAAATCCCACTACTGCGAATATGTTCTGCGGAGTGCGACTCGGGATGATGAGACTGCACCTCGACTACGGGGATGGTACGACGAACCGGAAATCGGTCTCAGAAACGTTGAATACTGAAATCTACATGTAAGCTGTTCCATGTCCGCCAACAGGGGAAAATGCCATTGCCTAAAATGGTGATATTTTTTGCTTGATTAGGGGTTGGATGGCAAAAGGGACTTTGGTAAAATTCTCACCAAAGGCAAACAAGGTTTTCAAAATCCTTAAAGAGAATGACATGAAAGCAAGAGCATTTGTGGCAGCAATCGTCGGCTTCGCGGTCGGTATTTCCCAGACCGCGAACGCAGAGGCGGTGTTTGAAACAATGATGGACGACACAAACGTCTATACGTTTGGAAGTCCTGTCGGTAGCGGCGAGATCGCGAAAGCCAACATCGGGAGTGCGGAGGAGTATGCAGTCGGACGGTTCGCGTTCCGCTCTGGAACCGTTAACGTCAAGGAGGGTGGTTACGCCCGAATGATTGGGGATGATACAAATGTCCAAAACGACCAAGTGAAGTGGGGCAACTGGCTTGGTGCGAATGGTTGCTCTGCGACGTTAAACATCAACGGTGGCGTATTCTGGGCGTGCAATGGTGCAGCCAACGCCAACACGACTTCCGAACCGGGCCGGGGACGCTTGCGTATCGGTGTGAACGATGCCCTCGCCGGACGGACTGGGGTTGCCCGGCTCAATCTTATCAGTGGCGAGTTGCGGATTGACAATGTCTTGATGTGCGGCGGATCCCAATACAATGCCGACAATGCCAAAAGATATCCAGCCGAGATGAATATGTCGGGCGGAACGGCAGTCATCAATAATTTCTGGCTTGGTGCGCGTGTCAGCGGCAATTATTCGACTGCGGCGTTCAACCTGACAGGCGGTGAAATGCAGGTGAACAGTTTCGTGTTCCAGCCTTATCACAACCAGACGTTTACTTGGGGAAGTGGAACGATCATCGCCAAAGCCGCAAACGTTTTCAGCGCGCAGGCATCACAGGGGGGATGCACGAGGACGGTCTCCGTCACCGGCAATCCCGCTGTGTTCGACACGGGCAACTTCGCGCAGACCATCCCGGCGGCCATCGCGAATGGAACCGGGACGCTCAAGCTAACAGGCGGCAATACGGTGACGCTCTCCGCCGCGCCGTCGTTCGGACTTTGGCTTGACGGCGGTACGACGCTTGCGCCCGCAGGCGGCTCCTTGTCGGTCCCGGCATCCGGTACGTTCGTTTTCAGCGGCGATGCGACCGTGAACGGCTCGCTCGTGCTCGGGAACGGCGCGGGTATCGTCTGCCATGTTGGTGATTCCCTTTCACACACAGCCGGCACGCTGACGGCAACAGGCGGTTTCACGCTTCCCCAGGGAGTGGAAAGCGTGCTCGACCTCGTGACGGTTACCGGTGGCGCGGCTGCCTACGAAAAATCGCTCTCTGCCGACGGCAAGACGATAACCGTGTCGAAGTCCGGCGGTTCCGTCTTGACCTGGAACGGCGGAACCGCCGCGAACTGGGGCGATCTTGGCGCTTGGACGTCCAGCGGCGCGGCGGCGGACTGGTCAGACGGCAGTCAAGCCTTGTTCGCGACGGCCGATGCAACGGTCACCCTCGGCAACGACGTTTCAGCGGAAAGCATCTCGTTTAACGCGGATACGACCCTCACTGGCATGTCAACGCTTGCCGCTCCCGTCGTGCACGTCGCTCCCGGTGTCTCAGCGACCGTTGCCGCGCATACATCCGGTGCGCTTAAAAAGACCGGTGAGGGTACGCTTGCGCTCGGTTCAAGTCGCACTGCCGCGACGACGCTCTCCGAGGGGACGCTCGTCATGGGTGACGGCACTTCTCTTGACTGGTCGAAATTCTTTTTCGGCACGGAAGCGGCAAAGCCCGTCACGCTCCGCATGAAACCCACGGCTACGTTTGCGAACCTTCCAGTCGGCGACACATGGGTTTTCGGTTCTGTTGCGAATGTCACCTGCACCATGTATAAGGAAGGTGGCGAATGGGATTTGCCCCAAGGTACCCATTTGGCGGTGGGCAGGGCGAAGGGCTCGTCCGTCTCATTCTATCATGCGGGCGGTTCATTGACGACTCGCGACTTCTTTGCCATTGGTTCTGGTACAAGTGCCAACGACTATCCGGATTCAGTCTATTTTGAAATAAGCGGCGGAGCCGTTCGCAATGTAGCCAACAGTTACCGTATGTACATCGGGGGGGTTGCAGATGCAACGGTGGTCGTCACGAACGATGGCGCACTGGCCGTTACCTCTGACCTCAAGTTCGGGATGCAGAACGGGAGTACGGGCAACCTCACGGTCTATGACAGGGGCACGGTCTATGTCGGCGGGGTCTTAGATTTGGGAGTGTCCACGGGAAGTTGCGGTAACGTTACTGTCTATGACAGGGGCAATGTCAATGTCAGGGGCAATATCTTTATGGGAGTGGATGAGGGAAGCAGCGGTAACCTTACAATCCATGGTGGCGAGGTTGCAGCCGCCCAGGTGCTTTTCAGCATTACTGCTCCAACGCGCGGCATCGTCAACCTCAAGGGCGGCGTCCTTTCGACGATACGGCTCTATCGTTTGACCGATGGCACGGCGGAACTGAATTTCGACGGCGGTACGTTGAAGAAGGCCAGCGAAGATGGCAATGTGTTTCCTGCCAATGGGGTTACCAGTGTAATCGATGTAACACTCGGTACAAATGGCGGCACGATTGACAATAACGGACTTGCAATTAGAATACCCAGAACGATAACCGGAGTGGGAGGTCTGGCGCTTACGGGGTCAGGGAAGACGACGGTATCTGCCGATCAGTTTTACACGGGCCCGACTACGGTGGGGAGCAATACGACACTTTCGGTGAGTGGATGCACTTTTACCGGAGCGGTCTGCTTCGAGAAGGGTGCGGCGTTTGACATCGCTCCCGACTCTGCCGACGTGGTTCCGTTCTCTGCCGCTTCCGTTTCGTTCCCTGCAGACGGCACGATACCACTTACGCTTAACGGTGGTCAATTCCCCCTTGGCTCTTACAAAATCTGTTCGGCAAACGGAATGACGCCAGAGATCGCGAAAGCCGGGTTTAGTCCCGCTAGACTCCGCAAGTACTCTGCAATATGGCGAGTTGTGGACGGTCAGCTCATCCTTGACGTCAGGCGCAAAGGTGTGTGCATCATCGTCCGTTAGGATGTGAACAAGAACAAAGAGTAAATGAAAGCAAAGACAATCATCTGCGCGGCGATGGCCGCGGCAAGCGTGGCGGCGGCGGGCGCACGTCCGGCGTTCGAGGGCGAGTTCATGTGCGGCGTGAACTTCGGGTTCTACGCACGCGAGGGCTACTACGAATCGCAGGCCGCGCGCGACGAGGTTGATGAAATGGCCAAGACGGGCGTGAAGTGGGTCACCGTGATCGCGACCGTCTATCAGGAGACGTGGTGCTCCACGCTCCAGTATCGCGACTTTGCGGACAGCCCCGGCGACCTGGAGCTTGCGGACATCATCGACTACATCCACTCGAAGGGCATGAAAGTGTGTCTGAGGCCGATGGAGGAGTCGTTGGACGGACTCGACCGGCTCAACATCTACTTCCCCAATCCGCTGGACCGCATGCCCGGAAAGCGGGACACGCACTACGTCAGGTGGTTTGACTCGATGCGCAAGCGTTCGCGCTACTACGCGAAGATCGCGGCGCGCACGAAATGCGAGGCGTTCTGCCTCGACAGCGAAATCGACAGGCTGATGAACTTCGACAAGGAATGGCGTTCCGTGATTGCCGCGGTGCGCGAGGTTTACAAAGGACCCGTCACGAGCTGCCATACCATGGTCGCCGGCGACGCGCTGCTGAAGCGAAACAACTGGCTGAGCGAACTCGACTTCATCTCGATCAGCAACTATCCGTCGCCGCGTACGCCGCCGGGGGCGGGGAAAGAGGCGATGATGAAAGGACTTCAGGGACACCTTGCCTACATGCGCAAAATCGCCGCCGCGACGGGGAAGAAGATTCTCTTCGGCGAAATCGGGTGTACATCTACTCACGGGGCGGCAAGGTCGCCTGCTGGATGGTACGGCAACGGCGGATACGACGGCAAGGAGCAGGCGGACTACATGGACGCATTCTTCACTCTGTTCGGCAAGGAACCGTGGTGCATCGGGTTCATGTGGTGGAAGTGGGACGAGCAGAACGACCGCCCGCAGTTCAAGGACGACCCGAAGGGTGACAAGGGCTTCACCATTCGCGGCAAGCCCGCGCAGGAGGTCATGCGTCGCCACTACACGCAATGGCGCGGTAACAATGAAAACGACACGTAAAGCTGGAGCCTGATCATGCGGCGCTCCGTGCTTGCCGCCGTGGCCGCGCTGGCACTTGCGCCTGCGGCCTTCTCCGAGCACCAGATGCCGTCGGAGAAGGCGGTGGCGTCGGCCGCCGCCGCCGTGCGCGAGCTGGGCGCGAAGTTCAAGGCTTATCCCGTCGCGCAGCTGTTGGACGAACTGTCCTCTACCGCCTCGAAATCCACCAAGGCGTTCGATGCGTTCCTCCTGAAGGCTCTCGTGCGCGAGAACCCGATCGTCAACGCGCACGAGATCGCGTATGTGACGCGTGAGCAGTACGCGAGCGACCACCACAACACCGCGACGCTCTTCCAGTGCGGCGAGATCAACGAGCGCAGCTACCGCACACAGGGCGCGTTGAAGGCGCTCGACCCGAAGACCGGCGTCGTGCGCGTGATCGTGCCCGAGGTGCCGTCACGCACCGTGCGCGATCCGGAGGTGGACTACGACGGACGACGCATCGTGTTCTCCATGCGCAAGGGCAAGGCGGACGCCTACCACATCTACATCGTGAACTCAGACGGTTCCAGTCTCGCCCAGCTGACGCGCGCGAAAGGCGTCTCGGACATCGACCCCGTGTGGCTGCCCGACGGCGACATCCTCTTCAGCTCCACGCGTAATCCGAAGTACTGCATGTGCAACCGCCATATCATGGCGAATCTCTACCGCATGAAACCGGACGGCGCCAACATCCACCAGATCGGCGTCTCGACGCTCTTTGAGGGACACTCCTCCGTGCTGCCCGACGGACACATCCTCTATGACCGCTGGGAGTACGTGGACCGCAACTTCGGCGACGCGCAGGGACTCTGGGTGTGCAACCCCGACGGTACGCGCCACGCGATCTACTGGGGCAACAACACGACGAGTCCCGGCGCCGTTATCAACGCGCGCGCCATTAACCCGAACGACAGCTCAAAGGTGATCGCCGTACTCGGCAGCTGCCACGACCGTCCGTGGGGCGCACTCGGCATCATCGACCGGACGAAGGGCGTGGATGGCAAGGAGCCTGTCCTGCGCACGTGGCCGGACTGGTATCGCGACCGCATCCACGCGGGCGACAAGGAGGATTTCGACTCCTCGCGCGCCATCCGACTCAAGTACGCCGACCCGTTCCCGCTCGATGCGGAACACTTCATCGCCGTGCGCATGACCGGACGCGGGGAAGAGACCGCGCTCGTCTATCTTGATTTGCACGGCAACGAGGTGGTGTTCCACGCAGAGGCACCGGGGTGCCACTCGCCCGTCGTGCTGCGCGCGTCGAAGAAACCCGTCGTGCAGAGTGAGCAGCGCACGTTCGAGGCACCGACCGCGCCGGGGCTTTTCTACGTGCAGAACATCTACGTGGGCACGCACATGAAGGGCGTGAAGCCGGGAAGCGTCAAGGCGATCCGCGTGGTGGAGTCACCCGAGAAGCGTTCGTGGACGCGTCCGCGAGGCTGGGAGGGGCAAGGCGCACAGGCGGCCGCGATGAACTGGCACTCGTTCGAGAACAAGCGCATCCTCGGTACGGTACCGGTGGAGGTGGACGGCAGCGCGTACTTCGAGGTGCCGGCGAACACGTTTGTCTATTTCCAGGCTCTGGACGCAGAGGGGAAGATGGTGCAGTCGATGCGTTCCGGCGCGTACCTGCAGCCGGGCGAGAAGTATGGTTGCGTGGGATGCCACGAGAACCGCGTCGGCGAGGCCGCGCCAGTCACGGGCAAGCCGCTTGCCATGCAGCGCGCCCCGTCCAAGCTCGACGGCGCGTACAACCTCGCCGGGTTGGAGAGGGGGACGCCGCCGCACTTCTACAGCTTCCAGCGCGAGGTGCAGCCCGTATTCACCGCCAAGTGCATCAACTGCCACGACTACGGAAAGAAGGCGGGTGAGAAGATCAACCTCAGCGGCGACAAGGGGGCGTTCTTCTGCACGAGCTACGTTGATCTCTGGGCGCTTGGCTATGTGACGTGCATCGGTGGTGGTCCTGCCTCCATTCAGCCCGCGTACAGCTGGGGTTCCCACGCATCCAAGCTTACGAAGAAACTCTACGGGCATGGCGGCGTGGAACTTACGGACGAGGAGCGCGACCGCATCATCACGTGGATGGATGTCAATGCGCCCTATTACCCGCAGTACGAGAGCGCCTATCCCGACAACCTCTGCGGGCGCATGCCGTTCACCTTCGCGGAGAAGGCGCGTATCGAAAAGCTCTGCGGGCGCGTCATATCAAGTGCACACGGTAAGCGTCAGCGCGAACAGCTCAACTTCGACCGTCCTGAATGTTCTCGGATTCTAGAAGGCGTGAAAGGCAAGCCCGCTTGCGGCAAGGCACTCGCGCTCATCAGGAAGGGTCAGGAGCGACTGAAGGCCACGCCCCGATGCGATATGGAGGGATTTGTTCCCTGCGCCGCCGATCAGGCGCGCGAGTTCCGTTACCAGCGCCGTCTCGCCGAGGAACGCCGCGTGTACGAGGCCATTCGCACCGGCCGCAAGGTCTATGACGAATAGATTATCATCAAGTAACCTGTCGTGGGTGATGAAGGAGTGAATTTAAAGGAGTAAATGCAATGAAAGCAAAAACAATCATCTGCGCGGCGATGGTCGCGGCAAGTGTGGCGGCGGGTGCGATGGCAGTCCCGGCTGCGCCGTTCACCGACAACATGGTGCTGCAGCGCGGAATGCGCGTGCCGGTGTGGGGAACGGCCCAGCCGGGCGAGAACGTGACCGTCTCGTTTGCCGGACAGACCAAGCGCGGTACCGCCGGCACGGACGGACGCTGGCGCGTTGATCTCGACCAGATGGTGGCGAGCAGAAATCCGTAATGCCGTCATCTCAATGGGATGGTAGTGAATTATGATATAATATGCGCACGGCATATAAAAATAAAAGCGCAAGGAAAAACTGAAAATGAAAGAGAAAGTCGTGCGATTTCGGCGGCAAAGGTGTTTTTGCGGTGTGATGTGTGCGCGCAAAACGGCGGTGTCCGTCATTGCCGCATGCATCGCGCATGTTGCGACGGCTGTCGTTCCCGTTCCTGTCGCCTTTGACGGGAGCGACGTGGTGGCGTCCGTTCCTGCGGGGACGTTGGACGAGACATCCACGCTCTACTTCGTATGGGATGACGCGGACCGGGGTACTGACCTCGCCGCTTGGCCGGCGGCGAACTGCGTCAAATACGGCGTTGGCCGCGACGGAGCGCGGCCCTCCCAATACCGTTTCGCTCGCGGCAAGGTCGCGCCGGGACATGTTTTCCGCGTTCTCGCGACGAGCAAGGTGCGGCTCCTGGATGAGGGCGGATGGGTCTATGTGGGCGAGAACCAGTACGTCGATACCGGCGTAAAGGCAACGGACGTTTACGGACTCGCGATCAAGTTCCAGTACGCGCCCAACGACTACCAGCTGGCGGAAAATAACCCCTGGGCGTCGCTGATGGGCAGTCTGCCGACCGACGACTTCACGATCGGACGCAAGGCGAACGGGAAAGACGGCGAGTTCTACATGCGCTATCGGGGCGAGTCGTTGAAGGCGGACGGCAAGACAAAGGATTTGGCGTTTACGCTCGGCGACTTGTCGGTGCCGCACACGATCACCATTGCGAACGGCGTGGTGACTCTCGACGGCGGTCGCGGGGCGACCGCCCTACCGGGAGAGACGCAATTTAGGGTTTCCGAGGCGGGTGCGATCGGAGTCAATCACGATGCCGGGACGATTCTGCTCGGCTGCTCGTGGGACGACGATTGCAATCGCGGACTTTCCGGGCGCTACTGCCACGCGAAGTGGTATTCCGCGCGTCTCGACGACGCGAACGGGAAGGCGATCATGAACCTCGTTCCCGCGAGAAGAGGCGGCGAAGGCGTGCTGTGGGATACGGTTTCGCGCAAGGTGTTTGCCAACGCGGGAACGGGCACGCTCACGTTCTCCGGCACGGCGGGCGCGGCGATCGACGGTACGGAGGGCGTGTGTGCCGCATCGTGTGCCGTGGTAGCCGGCAATACGGAGTTCGCGGGCAAGGTGCGCTTCACGCTCCTCACGGACCGCATGGTCCGCTGCGAATGGAGCGAGGATGGTTCGTTCGAGGACCGTCCAAGCCTCACCTTCATCAATCGCGTCCAGCCGCCGGTCAAGCATACGTTCGCGCGCAAAGGCGACGGAGCAGTGATCACGACGGACAAGATGCACCTTGAGTGGACGGGCGGCGCATTTGATGAGAAGAATCTCGTTGTGAGTGTTGCCAATGTGGAAATGTTGCCAATGGCCAATGCCAATGTTGCCAATGAAGGGGACAAGCCAAATTGGAAATTGGGAATTGGAACTGGTGACATTGGCAACAATGGCAACATTAAAAAAGACATGACTTCGGTTGCAGTTCTTTCGGAAGATAAGGAAAACCTCCTTGGCACGATGCGCACCATCGATACGCGTACGAGCATAAAGGATCTGCTGCCGCGCATGGAGAAGGGTGTCCTCTCGCGGCGCGGTGTGGCTGTGGTGGACGATACGAAGAAGCCGTTGTTCGTGAAGGGCGGCGACTACTGGAAAGAATGGGTCGAGGAACGGCCGGTTCGCGAGAAGGGCGCGTACCGCGATATTACGGTGTTTGCGTATGGGCATGACTACAAGGGGTGTCTGGGCGACTACGTGAAGGTGGCGGGACGCATTCCGTTGCCGCCGCGGTGGGCGTTCGGCTACTGGTGGAGCCGGTTCTGGAACGACACGGAGTCCGACTACCGCCAGGTCGTGCGCGAGATGAACTCCGTCGGCATCCCGGTGGACGTGTGCGTGATCGAAATGTACTGGCATGAGAACTGGGGCATCGCCGAGCGCCCCGACATCATACAGCCGAAAGGCGGGCAGATGTGGGGCTGGGGCGGCTACACGTGGAACCGCCGCTACTTCCCCGATCCGGCGAAGATGTTCCGCTTCCTGCATGACGAGGGCCTGCACGCGCCGCTCAACATGCACCCCGCCTGCGGCATCCCGGAGTGCGAGGAAGTCTATCCGCGCTTCGCGAAGGACTACGGATGGAAGGGCAAGGGCGTGATTCCGTTCCGCGGCGACGAGGAACGCTGGGCGGAGGTCTATTTCAAGGACATCATCGAGCCGTTGGAGGCGCTCGGCGTGGACTGCTTCTGGCTTGACTGGCAGCAGTGGCTGATGGCGAAGGGCAAGCCCACCTTGAGCAACACGTTCTGGCTCAATCACCTCTTCGCCACGCACGACGCGGCGCGCGTGCGGCCGGGCGGCGGCGCGAAGCGTCCGATCATTTACCACCGCTGGGGCGGACTCGGCTCGCACCGCTACCAGATCGGCTTCTCCGGCGACGGTGAAAGCTCGTGGCGGATGCTGGAGGCGATTCCGTGGTTCACCGCCACCGCGTCGAACGTGGGCTACGGCTACTGGGGACACGACCTCGGCGGCCACAACCGCCCCCAGTTCAAGCGGGAGGAAAACGGCGAGCTCTTCACGCGCTGGATGCAGTGCGGCGTGTTCACGCCGATCTTCCGTACCCACCCGTCCAAGGACTCGCTTGCCGATCGCCGTCCGTGGAAGTACGCCGACCACTTCTTCATCCTCCGCGAGGCGTACCGTCTGCGCTACCGCCTTGCGCCCTACATCTACACCGCCGCGCGCCAGGCGTACGACACGGGCGTGTGCCTGTGCCGACCGATGTACTACGACTGGCCGGAGGAGGACGCCGCGTATGATTCCGTGAACCAGTACATGTTCGGCGACGATATCCTCGTTGCGCCCGTCACGAAAGCAGCCGATCCCGTGACGAAGGAGGCGGAGGTCGAGGTGTGGCTTCCGGAGGGCACGTGGTACGATGTCTCAAGGGGCGAGCTCGTGGAGGGCGGGCGCAAGCTGAAGCGCGGCTACACGATGGAGGAGACGCCGTGGTTCGTGAAGGCGGGCGCGGTGATTCCGATGTATCCCGATTCCGTCAACCGTCTCGGCAATCCCGGCACGGACGACCTCGTGCTTTTTTGCGTACCGTTTGGCCGTCTAGAAAAGCTAGAAGGGCTAGAACGGCTAGATACTACCTCCATCTACGAGGACGGCGGCGACAACGCCGATTACGCGACGAACTTCCGCCGCACCGCGATCCGCCGCGAAGGAAACCGCGTGACGATTGCGCCGCGCAAGGGTGCCTACACGCTCAAATTCCCGCTTGCCGCCGTGCCGCTCGCCGTGAAGGTGAACGGCAAGGAGTGCGCATGGGAATACGACGCGGAGGATCTGGCCGTGGTCGTGAAAACGCCGCCGCAGGACGGCACGCACGAGACGGTGGTGGAGCTTGTGCATTCGGATGCCGAGACAGCAAGCGTACAACAGCAAGGTGGTAGGGCGCGATCACCGAGCGCGCCGATCGCCGCCGTCAACGGCCTGAAGGGCGAACACACGCGCGTCACCGTGCTCACGGATGACTTCCGACTCGCCCTTGCCGGACGCGGCTGGCCGAAGGCCGCCGCGAACCTCCCTACGTCGTGGCAGATCATCTGGAAAACGCGCGATGCAATCGCGGCGCATCCCGCCGACGCGGCGAAACTGCTGGCCGAGCGCGACGCTGCTTTGAAGACGTTTGCCGAAAAGGACTGGCCGCGTCTGGAGAAGACATTCAAACCCGAGTTCATCACGCGTATGCGTGTTTGGATTAAAAATCACGTTAAGTAGGATTAATTCCATGAAGTGCTTTTATAACATCGCATCCCGTTTCAGGTTGGGCGTCGCGTTCGCGACCGGTCTTTCCGCGCTGGCACTTTCGGGCGGCGAGATCACGGAGAAGTACTACCGGCTCGCAATACGCGAAATCGTCGGTGGCGACATCGTGCAGCTGGGCGAGTTCTCGCTCTACGCATCGGACGGCTCGCGCGTGAACGGCGGTGGCATGAAGCTCGTCGAACCGTGTGCGGCGAATGCCCTTGCGCCCTGCGAATGTTTTGCGTCGCGGAAGAACTTCGCGCGGGAGACGGCTGACAAGCTTTTCGATGGCGATCCGAAGACTAAGCTGTGCGTCGGAAAGCTCGCTCTGCGCGAAAGTGATCCGATAAATTGTCTTGCCGTGTACTTCCGTCTGCCTGACGACGCAAAGCCGGTCGTGAAGTACAACTTCTGCAGCGCGGACGACACCGACCGCTACCCGGAGCGCAATCCGACGTCGTGGGCGATCTGGTGCTCGGCCGACGGCAAGACGTGGCGTCTCCTCGACGAGCGCACCAACGCATATTCGCCCAAGTCGATGCTCACGTGGTGGAACGGCTCGCGTCCGTACTCCTTCGGCGGCGAGCGCCCGTGCGAGGACATGGCGGACGAGGTGAACCCGTTCATCGGCGCCGTCACGCAGCACCCGCGCAGCGCGCTCGGCGGACACGGCCTCGGCAAGACGTTCCCCGGTGCCGCCACGCCGTGCGGCATGGTCCAGCTCTCGCCCGACACCATCACCGGCGGCGACAACGGCTGCGGCTATTCGTACCACCACGAGACGATTGAGGGCTTCAGCTTCACGCACCTTTCCGGCGTGGGCTGGTACGGCGACTTCGGCAACTTCCAGGTGATGCCGACCGTCGGCGCGCGCAACCTCAATCGCGACAAGGCGAAGAGCGCCTACTCCCACGAACGCGAAGTCGCCGAGGCGGGTTACTATGCCGTCACGCTTGACCGCTACAACATCCGTGCCGAAATGGCCGCCGCGCCGCGTGCGGGCATTCTGCGCTTCACGTACCCCGAGTCGAAGGAAGCGCGCATCCAGATTGACCTCGGACGGCGCGTGGGGCAGCTCGGACGTTGGCTGAAACATTCGCGCCAGCATGTGCGCGTCGTGGATGACCACACGATCGAAGGGCGCATGGAGTGTCCGTGGCAGGACGGCGGCTGGGGACACGGCGCGGGACGCGTCCACTACGTGCTGCACTTCACCTGCGCATTCTCCAAGCCGTTCAAGCGCTTCGGCGTGTGGGACAGGGACAAGGTGTTCGAGAACTGCCGCGACTACACCGGCACGAACACAGGATTCTTCGCCGAGTTCGAGACGTCGCCGGGCGAGCAGATCCTCATGCGCGCCGGGCTTTCCTTCGTCGATCAGGACGGTGCGCGCAAGAACCTTGCGAGCGACATGCCAGACTTCGACTTCGCCCGTGCCCGCCGCGCCGCACGCGCTCTCTGGAGCGATGCGTTCGCCGGCGTGAAGGTGAAGGGCGGGAGCGTCGATGAACGGATCGTGTTCGCCACGTGTCTCTACCACGCGCTCATCGACCCGCGCATGATCGGCGACGTGGATGGCCGGTACATGGGCAGCAACGGCAAGATATACCGTAACGAGCGCTTCACCGCGCGGACCGTGTTCAGCGGATGGGACGTGTTCCGCAGCGAGATGCCGCTCCTCACGCTGATTCGTCCCGACATCGTGAACGACACGATCAACTCCATGATTCGCTGGACGGAACTCGGTCCGCGCGACACGCTGCCGGTCTGGGACATCTTCGGATGCACGTCGGGCTGCATGGTCGGGAATCCCATCATCCCCTGCATCGCCGATGCATACGAGAAGGGCATTCGCAACTGGGACGCGGAGACGGCATGGCGTCTTGCCGACGTCACCTCCCGGAAACGTGGGAACGCCGCGTACGGATGGTCGCCCAACTCGCTTTCCGTGACGCTCGAATACGCATACGACGACTGGTGCATGGGCAAGTTCGCGGAGATGCTTGGAAAGGTTGATGACGCGAAGCGCTACTACGAGCGCGCCGGATGGTACAGGAACATCTGGAGCAAGGAGGCGGGATGGATGCGCAGCCGCAAGGCGGACGGATCGTGGACGCCGTGGCGCGAGCGGCACGTACACGGACAGGGCGCGGTGGAGTCCAACCCCTGGCAGCAGGGATGGTTCGTTCCGCACGATATCTACGGCCTCATCGAACTGATGGGCGGCGAGCGGAAATTCGCCGAAGAGCTGGAGCAGTTCTTTGAAAAGGCACCGGCAAACTTCATGTGGGGCGACTGCTACAACCACCCGAACGAGGTCACGCACCTTGTGCCGTTCATGTTCCCGTACTGCGGCAAGCCGTGGCTCACGCAGAAGTGGACGCGCCGGATCTGCGAAGGCGCGTATGGGAACGAAGTGTACGGCTACGTGGGGAACGAGGACGAAGGGCAGATGAGCGCATGGTACATCCTCGCCGCGAGCGGACTGCATCCGGCGTGTCCCGGCAGCGGCGTGTGGATACTCACGAGCCCGGTGTTCCCCGAGGTGTCGTTCCGCCTCGATCCGAAGTACGCGAAGGGCGGGAACTTCTCCATTCGCGCGAACGGGGTTTCCAAGAAAAACATCTACATCCGCTCCGCCAAGCTGAATGGCAAGCCGCTCAACCGCGCATGGATTACCACGAAGGAAGTAACGGATGGGGGCGTGCTGGAGCTTGAGATGGGCGCAGAACCTGCTAAAGATGTCTTGCGTCTGCCTTTGAATAACAGTTTGCAAGCCTCTTTTCGCTCCGAATAGTAGTTATCAGCCGCGAAGAACAGTTCAGGCACGGCAGTCACGCCATACGGTGCATGGTGCCCCTCTAAGAACCTGATTTTCAACTCTTTCGGTTTGCCCCGCACGGCATGTTTTGATATACTACGAACTCGGTTCCGGGTATTAGAAGGAAGCCCGGCCAGATAAGGAAAAAAGATGAAGCGAGCTGACGTGGACAAGGTTCTGATCATTGGATCGGGGCCTATCGTTATTGGACAGGCGTGCGAGTTTGACTACTCGGGCACGCAGGCGTGCAAGGCCCTCCGGGCCTGCGGGTACAAGGTGGTATTGGTGAACTCCAACCCCGCCACCATCATGACGGACCCGGTGATGGCGGACGCCACGTACATCGAGCCGCTCAACGAGGAACGTCTCGAGCAGATCATCGCGAAGGAGAGGCCGGATGCCATTTTGCCGAATCTCGGCGGGCAGACCGGCCTCAATCTTTCCACGAGCCTCGCGAAGAAGGGCATCCTGGACAAGTACGGCGTGAAGGTGATCGGCGTGAACCTGGACGCCATCGAGCGCGGCGAGGACCGCGAGGTGTTCAAGGAGACGATGGCGAAGCTCGGCATCGAGACGCCCCGCAGCGGCATCGTCCACTCCGTCGAGGCGGCCGTGGAGCTCGTCGACAAGGAGATTGGCTACCCCGTGGTCGTGCGCCCCGCCTACACGATGGGCGGCGCGGGCGGCGGCTTCTGCTACAACGTGGAGGAGCTGCGCACGATCTGCGCGCGTGGCCTCGACGCCTCGCTCACGCACCAGTGCCTCATCGAGGAGTCGATCCTCAACTGGGAGGAGCTGGAGGTGGAGGTCGTCCGCGACTCCAAGAACCAGATGATCGCCGTCTGCTTCATCGAGAACATCGACGCGGTGGGTGTCCACACGGGCGACAGCTACTGCGCCGCGCCGTTCCTCACGATCGACAAGGAGCTGGAGAAGCGCCTCCAGCGCGACGCGTTCAAGATCGTGGAGGCGATCGGCGTGATCGGCGGCACGAACGTGCAGTTCGCGCACGACCCGAAGACGGGCCGCGTCGTGATCATCGAGATCAACCCGCGCACCTCGCGTTCGTCCGCGCTCGCCTCGAAGGCGACGGGCTTCCCGATCGCGCTCGTCTCCGCCAAGCTCGCGGCGGGCATGACGCTCGACGAGATCCCGTACTGGCGCGACGGGACCTTGGAGAAGTACACGCCGAGCGGCGACTACATCGTCCTCAAGTTCGCCCGCTGGGCGTTCGAGAAGTTCCGCGCGGTGGAGGACCACCTCGGCACGCAGATGAAGGCCGTGGGCGAGGTGATGTCCATCGGCAAGACGTACAAGGAGACGCTCCAGAAGGCAATCCGCGCGCTCGAGAAGGGCCGCGCCGGACTCGGCTTCGCGAAGGACTTCCACGAGAAGAGCCTAGACGAGCTCCTCAAGATGCTCGCGATCCCGAACTCCGAGCGCCACTTCCAGATGTACGAGGCGCTCCGCAAGGGCGCCACGGACGAGCAGATCTTCAACCTCACGGGCGTGAAGGCGTATTTCGTGGACCAGATGCGCGAGCTCGTCGAGGAAGAGGAGAATATCCTCTCGTACAAAGGCACGCTGCCGCCGGACGACCTGCTCGTGCAGGCGAAGAAGGACGGCTTCAGCGACAAGTACCTCTCCCAGCTCCTCAAGGTGCCGGAGAAGGACATCCGCGAGAAGCGCACCGCGCTTGGCTGCGTGGAGACGTGGCACGCCGTGCCGGTCTCGGGCGTCGAGAACCAGGCGTACTACTATTCGTCCTACAACGGCAAGCCCGGCGAGGTGCCCGTCTCGGACAACAAGAAGAAGGTGCTCATCCTCGGCGGCGGCCCGAACCGCATCGGCCAGGGCATCGAGTTCGACTACTGCTGCACGCACGCCGCGATGGCCATGCGCGAGGCGGGGTACGAGACG
>CACWIW010000040.1:0-16980 GCA_902761035.1 uncultured bacterium
GTGCCTTGTCGGACCACAAATCAAGGAGAACTGTAAAATGAAAGCGTTTCTGTTTGCCAATGTGCCGTTGAGCATGTTGCACTTCATCCTGTTCCTCATCTTTGGCGGATTCCTTGCTTTTCCGGGGGACATTGTTGCCAACGCCATTGGCGCATCAACGAAGGGGCTGCTCTGGTGGTGCGTGATGGTCCTCAACTCCCTCGTCTGGGGTGCCGTTTTGTCCCTGTTCGTATTCCCCTTCATTCGCAAAGTGCTGAAATAGCCTTTCGTGGGGCATGTCAGCACGTTCTTCCATACCGCTGTTCATGGATGACCCGGACTGGGCCCGCTTCATACCTGAGTTGAAGTCGGGCGGGCCGAAGTGTCGAATGCCCACGCACGAGGACTGCTCGCCGATCGACCCTGACGCGGCGGCGCGCCACCTCCAGCCCGGCGGCACGCTCGGCGGCATGGAAGGGTACGAATCGCGCCCCGGCCAGCTCGACATGCTCCGCGCCGTCGTGCGCGCGTTCAACAACCGCGAGCATCTCATGGTCGAGGCGGGAACGGGCGTCGGGAAGTCGCTCGCGTACCTCGTACCGTCCGTCCTCTGGAGCTTCACGAACGATACCCCGGTCGTCCTTTCCACCAACACGCGCAACCTCCAGAGCCAGTTGATCGCGCAGGACCTCCCGCGCGCCGCGCAGGTGCTCGGCGACGACGCCAAGAACTTCCGCGCGGCCGTGCTGAAGGGCCGCTCCAACTACCTCTGCCTCCGCGCGCTCGAGGAGATCATGCAGGGTGGCTGGTTCGCGCTCGACGAGGAGGAGAAGCCCGAGTTCGAATACCTCGTGGAGTGGTTGCACCGCACGGAGGACGGCGATCTCGACGACCTCGGTGCGGAGGTGCTGCGTCCGAGGCTGTCGTGTCCGGGAGAAGACTGCGCGGGCCGCTCCTGCCGCTACGCGGGGAAGTGCTTCATCGCGAAGGCACGCGCACGTGCCCTGCGCGCCCACGTGGTGGTGGCGAACCACGCGCTCGCGCTCGCCGAGGCCGGGAGCAACGGCGCGGGCATCCTCCCGCCCTACGGACGGCTTGTCTTCGACGAGGCGCACAACCTCGAGGACGTCGCCACTGAGTTCTTTTCCTTTGAACTGTCGCGTCCCGCGCTCCTCCAGCTGATGGGACGCCTCGTGCGTACTACGCGGTCGCGTCGGGGCGGCATCGGACGCAAACGCGGCGTGATCGGCACGGTGGAGCGCCAGCTGCAGAAAGGCGACCTCGCGCACTCCCCGCGTGCCGAGGAGATTCGCGAGCTCTGCACGCGCGCGCAGGTGCAGAGCCGATTCGCGATCAAGGCGGGGGACGACCTCTTCGACGTGCTCCAACGTCTCTTCTCGCCCGCGCCCAGCGCGTCCGTGCTGCGCTACCGTTGCATCCTGCCGCCGGGTGCGCCGCCTGACGACCCGAAGGTGCCGCGCACGCGCCAGTATTCTTTGCACGGACTCTTTGCCGACTACACGACCATGCAGTGGGAGGAGTCCGCGCTCGTCGCGGCGAGCAATCGCTTCGAGGATGCGCTCGCGCGCCTCCAGGGCATCCTCGTGGACCTTGCCACGGCGCTGCAGTTCGCATCGGGTGCGGACGAGTTGCCGCTCTTCGGCGACCTCGCCGCGCAGGTGCAGGGCCTCGCCCTCACCTTTACCGAGTTCATCCTCGAGTCGCGCTTCGTGCTCGCCGCCACTGATCCCTCCCGTGTCTATTGGGTCGAACGCCGCGCGGGCGACCCGAAGAAGAAACTCCCCCCGTACATCTGCCTCACGGCCGCGCCGCTCAGCATCGCGACGGAGATGAAGAAGCATTTCTACGACACGAAGGACTCCGTGATCCTCTGTTCCGCCACGCTGCGCGTGGGTGACCGCTTTGACTACATGGGCCGCCGCCTCGGCTTCGCGCTCTGCGAGCCAGCGCGCGTGAAGGCGCTCGTGGCGGCGTCGCCGTTCGACTACTTCCGCCAGGCGCTCGTGATGGCGGCGGACTGTCTGCCCGACCCGTCCGTGCGCGACTCCGGCTACGTGGAGAAGCTCGCGCCGTTCCTCGCGGATCTCTTCCGTGCGGTACGCGGACGCGGACTCGTGCTCTTTACCGCCTACGAGATGATGCGCGAGACGGCGCGTCGCGTGCGGGAGGAGCTCGCCGCTGCGGACATCGAGTTCCTCGTACAAGGAGACGGCCTCTCGCGCGAGGAGATGGTCGCGCGGCTCAAGAAGGCGTCGCGTCCGGACGCGGAGCGTCCCGTGGTGCTCTTCGGCGCGCAGTCGTTCTGGGAGGGCGTGGACGTACCCGGTGAGGCGTTGTCGTGTGTGGTGATCGCGCGTCTGCCGTTCCCGCAGGTGGGCGAGCCGATCGTGGAGGCTCGCAGCGAGAAGATCACGGAGGAGGGCGGCAGCTCCTTCCGCGACTACATGATCCCGGAGGCCGTGATCCGCTTTCGACAGGGGTTCGGACGCCTCGTGCGCACGAAGTCCGACCGGGGCGTGGTGGTGGTGGCGGATCCGCGCATCGTCTCGAAGAACTACGGTCCGCTGTTCCGCCGTGCCGTCGCGGCGTCCGTTCACGCCGTCTCGTCCCTGCCCGAGATCGTCTCGCGTGCCGCGTCGTTTTTCGAATAGGAGAAGCCATGTTCGCCGTCCGTTCCTACATGCTCGACATCAGCCGCGACAAGGTGCCCTCGATGGGCACGCTCAAGCAACTCGTGGAGATTCTCGAGAAATTTAACTACAACCAGCTCCAGCTCTACACGGAGCACACGTTCGCCTACTCGAAGCACGAGGCCGTGTGGAAGGACGCCTCGCCGATGACGGCGCAGGAAATCCGCGAGCTCGACCTCTTCTGCGCGATGCACGGCATCGACCTCGTGCCGAACCAAAACTCCTTCGGACACCTCGAGCGCTGGCTCGTGAAGCCCGAGTACAACCACCTCGCGGAGCTGCCGCACGGCGGCGCGCCGCTCCCGTGGGGTGGGTTCAAGAAAGACCCCACGACGCTTTGTCCCACGGATCCCGCCTCGCTCGAGTTTCTCGCAGGCCTCTACGACGAGCTGCTGCCGAACTTCGAGTCGCGTCTCTTCAACATCGGCTGCGACGAGACGTTCGACCTTCTCGGCGAGGGACGTAGCGCGGCGGCCGTGAAGGAGAAGGGCGAAGGGCGCGTTTACCTCGAGTTCCTCCTGAAGGTCGCGGAACTCGTGCGCAAGCGCGGGAAGCGTCCGATGTTCTGGGGCGACGTGATCCTGCACCATCCCGAGCTTGTACCGGAGCTTCCGAAGGACCTCATCGCGCTCGACTGGGGGTACGAGGGCAACCATCCGTTCATGGACGAGACGGCGAAGTTTGCGGCGGCCGGTCTCGACTTCTACGTGTGTCCTGGCACGAGCAGCTGGAACTCGCTCGCGGGGCGCGTGGAGAACATGCGCGAGAACATGATCGCGGCCGAGCGCGCGGGACACCTCCACGGCGCGAAGGGGTTCATGGTCACGGACTGGGGCGACGGCGGACACTGGCAGCCGCTCGCGGCGTCCCTGCCGGGACTCATCCTCGGCGGCAACCTCGCGTATTCCGGGGCGTCCGCAGCGAAGATGGACCTTGAGGACGCGCTCAACGCCGTGATGGGCGTGCCGCTCGGCGGGACGCTGCTCCGTCTCGGCACGCTCTACCTGCGCGGCGGCGCGCTACGCGCGAATGCAAGCGAGCTCTTCCGCATCCTCGCGAACGACCGCGGCTACTCCCGCCATCCCGGCCTCACGGACCACATACTGACCGAAATCTCCGCGATTGCGGAAGGGTGTCGTCACGACGCGGCGCGCTTCGCGGGCGGGGCGTATCCCAACGTGTGGGCGCAGGAGATCGTGTACATGGCGAACCTCGTGGACGCCGCCTGCAATCGCCGCGACGAGAAAAGACTCCGGTTCCTCCGCGAGGAACACGGTCGCGTGTGGTGTCTCCGCAACCGCGAAGGCGGCCGCGCCGATTCGCTCGCGAAACTTCCCCGCTTCTGAACCTATAAAAGAAAAATGAAAGGTAAAACGATGAGAAAAGTTGCAATAGCATGTTCACTGCTCGCGGGTACGGGTCTGTTGGCCGCGAACGCGAAGCCCGCGAAACCTGCAAAGATTGATCCCGCCTGGGCGAAGATACTCGTGCAGGTCAAGTCGACGCTCGACGGTACTCTCCAGCCGTGTTACTTCTGGGCACCGGAAGAGGCGAAGACAAAGCCTGTGCCGCTCATCGTTGGGCTTCATACGTGGAGCTATGACTACAAGGCGACGTCGCACTACCAGACCGTCCTCGACTACGCGAAGAAAAATGGCTGGGCGATGTTGGGTCCGAACTTCCGCGGTCCGAACAAAACGCCTCCCGCGTGCGGCGGCGACCCGGCAGTGCAGGACATCGTAGACGCCGTTAACTACGCGAAGGCGCATGTGAAGATCGACCCCGCGCGCGTCTACATCGTTGGCGGCTCGGGCGGCGGACACATGACGCTGCTCATGCTTGGGCGGCATCCCGAAATATTCGCGGCTGGGGCGGCGTTTTGTCCGATCACCGACCTCGCTCGCTGGCACGCCGACTCGCTGCTCAAGCATCCCGGACGCGGCAAGAACTATGCGAAAATGCTCGAGAAGGCCTGTGGCGGCACGCCGGCGGAGAAGCCGGACGAGTACAAACACCGTTCGCCGCTCACGTGGCTCGACAACGCGCGGAAGGCCGGCGTGGCTGCGTACATCGTCACCGGCATCCACGACGGCTGGAAGGGGTCCGTGCCTGTAGGACACTCCTTCCGCGCTTTCAACGCGCTTGCGAACCCGAAGGACCGCGTAGCCGAGGAAGACATCTCCGCCGTCGAGGAGACGCGGAAGGTGCCGTCCGCGCTTGCATACACAGGCCCCAGCGATCCGTTCTTTCCGGACAAGATGCGCATCCACTTCCGGCGTACTTCCGCGAACGTGCGCTTCACCTTGATGGAGGGCGGGCACGCCGGAAACTATCCGGGCGGTCTGGACTTCCTCTCGCGTCAGGTAAAAGGACGACCTGCGGACTTCAGTCTGCCAGAAAGCGGCAAGGCCAGCGAAGAGGCACTTGGAAAGTAATAAAAAGGAACAGGAGATACAGAAAATGAAAGAACAGACAACACAGGGTACGGCGCTTACGAGGCGTGCGTTCGTAGGGCGGGGGGCGTTCGCATTCCTGGCCGCCGCAGGGATGGGACACCGCGCGTTCGGCGCGGCGGGTCCGCAAAGACTGCGGTTCGGCGTCCTTTCCGACATCCACATCACGCGTGGCAAGGATACGGGTTACTTCTTCGAGAAGGCGCTGAAGTTCTTCCGCGACCAGAAGGTGGACGCCGTGCTTATCGCGGGCGACATGGCCGACAGCGGGCTAGACTCGCAGCTGCAGATCATGGGCGACACCTGGCGTCGCGTGTTTCCCGGCAACAAGCTCCCTGACGGCGGACACGTGGAGAAGATATTCGTGACCGGCAACCATGACGTGGAGGGATGGCGGTACGGTCCCGCGAAGAAGATGGGCGTCTCCAAGGAGAAAAGCGCTGACAACGTCCTCTCGTTCCACATGGCCGCGAGCTGGAAGCGCATCTTCGACGAGGACTACTCGCCGATGTACGTCAAGACCGTAAAGGGCTACAAGTTCGTGGGCGTCCACTACGACCCCAACGGCGGCTACCACAAGAAAGGCGCAATCGCCGCGTTCCTCGAAAAGCACCGCGACGAACTCGCGGGGACGAAGCCGTTCTTCTACACGCAACACTTCCATCCGAAGGGAACGTGTTCCGCACCGTGGACGTGGGGACAGGACAGCGGCTACTCCACCGCCGCGCTGAGCGCATTCCCGAACGCGGTCGCCTTCACGGGCCACTCCCACACGCCGCTCACGGACGACCGCACGCTGTGGCGCGGCGCGTTCACGAGCGTGGGCACAGCGTCGCTCCGCTACCTCATCCCGTTCGGCGGACGCGAGAACTCGTGCATCTTCGGTGATAAGGACATCGGCACGCAGCAGATGGAGAAGCTGACCGGACGCGACGCGCAGCACGGCCAGCTGGTGACGGTGTACGACGACCGTCTGGTCCTTGAACGCCGCGACTTCGCGAACGACCTGCCGGCGGGACCTGACTGGATCGTGCCACTGCCCGCGCATGCAAGTTCCTTCGCCGAACGAGCCAAGGGCGCGCCCGTGCCGGAGTTTGCTGCCGGCGCGAAAGTGAAGGTCGAGCGCGTGAAGGGAATAAACCGCGCGAAGAAGGAGACGGAGCAGTTCGTCGTCACATTTCCGAACGTGAAGGGCCTTGCGGACGGCGCGCGGGCGTTCGACTTCCAGGTGACGGTTGAGGCGGAGGACGTAGACCGCGAGAAGGTCTGGATGACAAAGCGCGTCTACTCCCCGCACTACTACTGGGCGGCGGAGAAGGACGACGATACCGTTGCGTGCGTGTTCGCGTGCGCGGAACTGCCTGCACCCAACAAGGTGGTGGTGGAGCGCGGGCGGCGCTTCCGCTTTGCCATTTCGCCCGCCAACAGCTTTGGCGGACACGGCAAGGCCATCCGCTCAAACTGGTTGACGGGCGAATACGGCAAGTCAGCCGGCAGCGCGCGCGCTTAGACGCGCACTTCGTGGCACCAGCCGTGCGTATCGGGGAGGCGTCCGTACTGGATACCCTGCACCGTGTCGTACAGCTTCTGGAGATGCGGGCCGACGGCATCGGGATCCGAGATCTTGATCACCTCGCTGCCGCGCGTGATCTCCCACACGGGCGTGACCACCACGGCCGTGCCGCATGCGGCGACCTCGGCGAATTCCTTGATCTCCTCGTATGGCACCTTGCGGCACTCGACCTTCCAGCCGAGGTCGGCGGCGCACTGCTTGAGGGACATGTTCGTGACCGAAGGCAGCACGGAGTGCGAGTCCGGCGTCACGTAGGTGCCGTCCGCCTTGATGCCGAGGAAGTTGGACGTGGAGAATTCCTCTACGTACTTGTGCTCTTTCGCGTCGAGGTAGAGCTCCACGGGCCAGCCCTCGCGCTTCGCCTTCTCGTGGGCGAAGAGGGACGCGGCGTAGTTACCGCCCACCTTCACGTCGCCCATGCCGTGCGGCGCGGCGCGGTCCCAGTCGTCGAGGATCACGGCGCGGACGGGCTTGAGTCCGCCCTTGTAGTAGGCGCCCACGGGCATGACCATGATCATGAACGTGTATTCCTTCGCGGGGGCGACGCCGATCTGCGGGCCGGTGCCGATGAGGAGCGGGCGCAGGTAGAGCGAACCACCAGTGCCGTAGGGCGGCACGTACTCGATGTTGGCGGCCACGACCTTCTCGGCCGCCTCGATGAACATCTCCACGGGGACGGGCGGCATCACGCAGCGCTCGGCCGTGCGGTACATGCGCTTCGCGTTCTCGTCGGGACGGAAGATCACGACCTTCCCGTTCTCCTGGCGGAACGCCTTCATGCCCTCGAAGCACTCCTGTCCGTAGTGCAGGCACGACGCTCCGATGTGCATCGTTATGTAGGGCTCCTTCACGAACTCCGGCGCGCCCCACTTACCGTCTTTCCACGTGTAGCGGATGTGGCAGTTCACGTCCGAGAAACCGAAACCCAGTTTTGACCATTCAATGTTTGGCATCTTTTTTCTCCTTGTGGCTGCATATTTTACCAGTTTTGACCATTCAATGTTTGGCATCTTTTTTCTCCTTGTGGCTGCATATTTTATCCCTTTTTCGCCGCGCGGGCAAATGCTTTTTTCTGCAATTCTGGCGGCACCGCAATTCTGGCGGATGCGCGTTATTTCGAGATTCCGATGATCAGGCGAAGGCCAATACAGTTTTCACGAGCGTCGCGGGACTTCGTCTTGCTCGCGGAAGAAGTGAGGAAACATGTGCCGCTGCGGGATTCGCTGTCGGCCCACGAGCCGCCGCGTAACACGCACTGACTTTCCGTGCCAAGGCACATCTCCGCCACGTTGCCGTGCATGTCGTACAGCCACCAGTCGTTCGGAAGGTACGATCCAACCACCGTGTGCCCCGCACGGAATCCACCGCGTCCGTCGGGACGCCGGTATATCCCGTCCGCGCTCACGTTTGCGCGCTCTTTAGGCAACATCAGCGACTGGTTGAGGTAGAACCTGCCTAACTGCCACATTTCATCCGATTCCGAATTGCACCCGTTGTTGAAATTGCTTTTTGTACCAGCGCGGCAAGCGTATTCCCACCTGTCCGGATCTGGCAGATCGACGTCCAGGCTGGTACGTGCATGGAGCCGGCCCACGAACGACGCCGCGTCGGCATCCGCATCGCCGCCGCGCGCCGTGTTGAACGAGACGCCCTCTACGGGACGCATCGCCCCCTTCATGCTGGACGGATTCTCCCCCATGACGAGTTCCCACTGGCTCTGGGTGACCTCGAACACGCCGATGTAGTACGGCTTCGCAATCGTCGCCCGACGTCCCGTGTTGCCCACTATGAACGTCCCCGGTTCCACGCGGCGCAGCACGAGTTTCTTCGTCTTGTATTCGTCCGGCCATTCGTTCCCGGGGACTTCCTTCAGGTACGAAACAGGATAGGACGTGGCAGAAGCGCCGGCCGAGAGGTTGATCACGCAGTAAAGCTTGTCGGACGATACCTTGCTGCTGGGCTGGACTGGCGGAGCTGCGGGACGAGTCGCAACGGAGGGCGCCGAACCCTCCCGACGTCCGTTCTGCACGGCATGGTCCTTGAAACCGCCAGGGGTGGACATTGAAAGGCGGAAGCCGTATGGCCGGCCTACCCTTTCTGGAAGCTCTTGATAATAACCGGCGGAACAGCATTGATATGGCGGACTATTCCAACCGCCCCCCCTGAGTACCTTGCAATTACTGCCATTGCGATTTATCCGGGACCCAAGCGTCCACTCCCAGGAATTCCCGTGCATGTCGTAAAGCCCCCACGCATTCGGCAGATACAATCCGACCGTCGTGCAATACGAATCATACCCACCCTTTCCGTCTGGCACATGGTCATATTGAAACTTCTTCGGCTCCATCCATCCGAATGCCGATTGGTTCGGCGGCACGCGCCCCACCTTGACCCAATCCTCCTCGCTGTCGCCGCCATTGTTGAATTTGCTCTTTGTGCCCGCGCGGCAGGCGTATTCCCACTCGGCTTCCGGCGGTAGATCGAGGTCCAACCCGGTACGGGCGCGAATGCGCCCGATAAAGGAATTCGCGTCAACGGTATTCACGCTGGGCCAGTTATGCACTTCCGGGTCTCCGCGCAGGGCTTTGAATGACAATTTACCCACGGGACGCATTTCACCCCTGTATTGGGATGGATTTCTGCCGGTCACCAGTTCGTACTGCTTCTGCGTGACCTCGAATACGCCGATATAGAACGGCTTGGTGAGCGTGACGCGGGACGATTCGTCGGTCTGGTCATTGCCCATGATGAACGACCCAGGCTCGATGCGGCGCAGGACGAGCTTCGTGGTTTTGTATTCGTCCGTCCATCCGCTCGACGGCTCGCTGCCGAGGTAGAACACCGGGTATTTCCCCGCATTCGGTCCGGCGGAGAGGTCGATGACGCAGTAGCGTCCGCATCGCACCATGTTGTCGGGACGGGAACATACACCCGCTTTCTCTGCCTCCGCAATGCGCTGCATGGCCATGGCCCTTCGCTCGCCTTCGAAGAGCCCCTCGCAGAGCGCCTGTTGGTAAAGGGCTGCGGCATGCGCCTGGTATGCGTTCCGCGTATCGGCGTCGCGGGCAAGCGACACGGACTTCCACCATGCGTTGGCCAACTGACGAGCGTTTGCCGTTCCTTCGAGCTCGTACTTTGCTATCACGCCCTGCCTTGAGGCCGTGGTCTTGAAGTGCTCCAACGCCGATTTCCAGTCGCCCGCCACAGCGCAGGCGTCGCCGGCGGCGAGTCCATCTCCGGCGGTGCCGTGCGGGATGCCATCGGCTTGGGGCGACGGTGGCGGTGGGCGCTCCTCTTTGGAGACACCCTGCGCGACCTGCTGCGGCAGCTCTTCCTTCTTTCTTGCAGCCGGCAACTCGCGGGTCTCGCTGTCTATTTCGACCCAACATGAATGGGCGTCGCCGCTTATGTTGCCCAACCTCAGAAGCAGTTGCCCGGTGCAATCGACTATGCACGCGGAGCCGTTACCGTTCAGGCGGTAACTTTTCCTGATGTCGGAGTTCTGCCGCATCGCGACAGACGACAGGTTTTGCGTGTCGTCGGCTAAATCGGCCATCATCAGAATGAACCGTTTCTTCGCCTTGCCTGAGAACTTGCCCTGCGAGAAAACGTCGCGGATGAGCTGTTGCTCCAATCTACGGTCGCTCCTGATGCTGCATAGGAGGATGTGCTTGCCTTCCTTCGCGGACAGCGCCTTTGCCTCCTCGATATCCTCAATCCATCCATTCGGCACGCCCTTCGACCTTGATGGTGAAGCTAATACAGCGGATGTTGCGGCAATCAATGCCAGAAACGCCACCAGCACTTTGCAGCTACTATGTCTTTCCACTCGTTATTTCCTTTCCGCGCGTTGTTCGTCGCCAGACCGCCCAGTACATGAAAAGGGGCGCATTCACCCTCCTATGCACTCTGTAGAAGTCCAACCAGAAACCTCAATGGAATGTATGAAAAGAAAACGTGCCAAATTGGACGCATCTCAACTTACATGTCGTTTAAGGCCAAATATTAATCATATTTCTACAGAACGACGTGTAGTGTCTATGCTACATTGCTCTGTCCAAGGGAGGGGGAGGTCGGCTTCCATACGCTTGCTTGACGCTCCCAGTCTGTCCCTTGAACTATGTCTGCCCTCCTTGCGAAGGACGACGATAGTCTACCACATTCCATTCGCATGGTGCAAGCGGATTATTGATCAAGCCGAAATCCAGTAATTTCACCAATATTCCACCAATATTCCTCGGCGGACAGAAATTGCATTTCTTTGTGGCTTTTGTCAGAAAGACATGGTAAAATTATCCCAACCAACCCAAGAAAGAGAGATGAATCATGAATGTCGCACGTTATATTTCCTTGTTTGGCCTCGTTGGCCCGCTGACGGGGTGCCTGACAGTTGAAGAGATGGGCTATCTCGCACCTACCGAGCCGGTCTACGCAACGACTGTCGTGGAGCCTGTCGCAACGCCAGTCTACAACACGTCGCCGGCGTACTACACAACGCCCGCCTCGGCGTATTCTACGATGACGGTCTACGATGGCTACCATCCCGGATACGGCGGTCCGCGTTACCCGCACCACAGGGAGCCGCCGCATGGCAGACGTCCGGGCGCACACGGAGGGTATGGTGGGCATGGCAGCCATGGCGGGCGTCCTGTGCCTACAAGGGCGGACGCCCGGCAACCAGCTCGCGTCACCCAACCCCATTCTGCCGCTCAGAATCCGTTGCCCGGAAAGGATTTGTCCGGGACGGGCTCCCAATGGAAAGGCGGTACGTCCGGAAAGGGCCCCGTTGCGGGCGGACAGCAACCAGCTCGCGTCAACCAAACCCATTCTGCCGCTCAGAAGCCGTTGCCTGGAAAGGATTTGTCCGGAAAGGGCTCCAAATGGAAAGGCGGCACATCCGGAAAGGTCGGCACATCTGGGAAGGTCAATACCCGCGGAAAGGGCTCTTTGCGCAAGAACAAGAAGTAGTCTCCGCGTCTGCGGGATTACCGGACGCGAGGGCGATTTGGTATAATTCAACCCAATTTTCAAAGGAGAATAAAATAAAATGACGAATACAAGAAGGTCGTTTATGAAGCAGATCGCCGCGGCGTCCTGCTTCTCCATCGCGCCCGCCCGGGTGCTTTTCGGCGCCGATACGCCGTCCAACCAGCTCACCCGTGCGCTGATTGGCTTCGGAGGCATCGCCCACTCCGAGAACCACCTCCCGTACAAGGGCTCGCGTCTGATCGGCCTCTGCGACCCCGACCAGCTGCGCGTGAAGAGCGGCCTTGTCGAAGCCGAGAAGAAGGGCTGGGGCAAGATCAAGGGGTACAAAAACTTCATCGAACTGCTCGCCGACAAGGACGTGGACATCGTCCACATCTGCACGCCGCCTCACTGGCATGGCTGCATGAGCGTGATGGCAGCGAACGCCGGCAAGGACATCTGGTGCGAGAAGCCCATGACGCGCACCGTCGGCGAGGGGAAGCGCGTGATGGAGGTCGTGAAGGCCAAGAAGCGTATCTTCCGTCTCAACACATGGTTCCGCTTCCAGGGCAACTTCTACGGATTCGGCACGACCGTGAAGCCCATCCGCCAGGTCGTCGAGAGCGGTCTCCTCGGCAAGGGACCGATCAAGTGTACGTTCGGCGGCGGACAGGGCTTCAGCTGGAAGTTCTACTGGTCCGGACGCGTCAACCTGCCCGTGCAGGCGGTGCCGAAGACCTTCGACTGGGACATGTGGCTCGGCCCGGCGCCGTGGAAGCCCTACAACCGCCATCGCACGCACGGAACGTTCCGCGGCTACTGGGACTACGACGGCGGTGGTCTCGGCGACATGGCGCAGCACTACCTCGACCCGCTCCAGTATCTCCTCTGCAAGGACGATACGAGCCCGGTCAAGGTCGATTACATCGGCCCGAAACAGCACCCCGACGTGGTCGGGCGCTTTGACCGCTTCGTGCTCACCTACGCTGACGGTACCGAGGTTATCCTCGACGGCGACAACTCGCTCAAGGACGAGCCGCTTCTGCGCGGGTCCAACGGCGTGTGCGTGTACAAGAAGGCCAAGAACACCTCCACGCTCCGCATCAAGGACAACAACGGCTGGTGGCCGGACGCTAAGGTCGTGGCGTTTCTCAAGGAGCTTCCCGAACCCGCGCCGCAGATCACGGATTTCATGGAGAGCGTGCGCACGCGCAAGCCGTTCGCGCTCAACGAGACAAACGGATTCCGCTCCTGCACGATGTTCAACCTCGCGATCGTCGCCGAACGCCTCGGCCGCGGGTTCCGTTTCGACCCCGTTACGCTTCGCGCCGTCAATGACGAGGCCGCCGACCGCTTCCTCTACCAGTCCATGCGCCAGCCGTGGGCGAAGGAGATGTGGGGCTGAAGGAGAGTGTAAAGTGTAAAATGTAAAGTGTAAAGTTGAGGATTAAACCATGAAGAAGATCTTTATTGTTGTGGTGCTTGCGGCGATGACGTGTTTCGCGGCGGGCAAGAAGAAGGATGCCTACGACATCAAGCCCGGTGCGGCGAAGCCCACCGACGCGCCGGCTGCCGAGAAGTGGCAGGCGCAGAACAAGGCCAAGCTCGTGGAGGCCACGAAGGACGAGGTCCTCGCGGCGTTCGTGAAGGATGCGGCGTCCGCCTCCGCGCTTCTCGCCGAGGTGAAGACTGGCTTCCAGACGTGTCCCGTGAAGGCGTTCCAGATCGCCGCCGTCACGCAGTACGTGATGCTGCCGGGCAAGGACGGGCGTGCGCTCTGGACCGAACAGCTCCTCGCGTTCGCGGAGAAGGCGGAACAGCCTGACGTCAAGATGTTCTACATCGACCAGCTCCGCTGGTGCGGCCTCAAGGCCCAGGCGGAGAAAGTCCGCGAACTGGGCAAGGCGTCCGGCAAGAAGTGCGTGCAGGAGTTCGCCGAGCAGGTCGCGACCGAACTCAGCGGCGAAGCGATGTCCAAGATGCTTGGTAAGTAACGGTACCGATGGCATTCACTCCCGCTTGAACAGATCTTCCGCAATGTCGCCACTGTAAACGCGGCACTTGCGGAAGATTGTCTGTAGAAGGAGCGATTGCTTCAGTTACGCCTTCGGCAAACGGCGAACTTGTGGAGCGGATAAAGAACTGGGGAAGCTCGCAGACGTATTTGGCTTAGCCATGTTGCAACATTTTCAAAGGAGACAAAGGAAAAATGAAAAAATTAATAGCATCGGCCGCGATTGCGCTCGCGGTAACCGTAAACGCCGCAGGGCTCCCCGAGGGCGAGTTCCGCAATCCGTCCGTGGCGAACAGGCCCGAGACGTGGTTCCACTTTATCGGCGGCAACGTCGCGAAGCCCGGCATCACCGCCGACCTCGAGGCGATCAAGGGGGCCGGCATCAGCGGCATCCACCTCTTCCACGGACAGTTCGGCGGCAAATGGCCCGGCGTCGAGCCGCAGATCACGTGCCTCAGCGCGCCGTGGGACGGCCTCGTGGGCTTTGTCGCGGACGAGTGCAAACGTCTCGGCCTCACGTTCACGATGCAGAACTGTCCCGGCTGGGCGATGAGCGGCGGCCCGTGGATCAAGCCGGAGAATGCCATGCGCCACCTTGTCTGGGGGCGCACTGACGTTGAGGGCGGGAAGCGTGTGGAGGTGAAGCTCCCGACGCTCGCGCCGTCCGCCCCCGACCCGAAGGACTACCGCGACGTCGTCGTGCTCGCGTTCCCCGCGACCGCAGGGGAGTGGAACAGCGCGCTCAAGCCCGCGAACGTCACGAGCAACATCAAGGCTGACTGGGACGAATGGCAGAGGAACAAAACGACCGTCCTGATCGACGGCGGCGTGACGGCCACAATCACGTTCGACTTCGCCGAGCCTGTCACGATCCGCACGGTGGAGTTGCCGGCGGTCAACAGCCTCGGACACGGCTTCTGCTACAATCCCGATACGACCGTCGTCTGCGAGGCGAACGGCAAGACGCTCTTCACGCGCGAGATTCCGCAGGCGAACTGGCAGGACGACAGGCCCGTCACCTACGCCTGCGACGAGACGACGACGAAACAGGTGAAGCTCACGCTCAAGCCGCGGAGCCACGCGATCAAGCTCGGCAAAATCCACCTCTTCAGCTCCGCCCGCAACGATGACTGGGAGGCGCAGGCCGGGTGGACGCTCCGCCGCCTGATGCGCAATCCGTCCGCGAAGCAGAGCGAGGCGGCGTGGGTGAAGTCCGCCGAGGTGCGCGACGTCACGAAGTTCATGAAGCCTGACGGCACGTTCACGTGGGACGCCCCCGCCGGCAAGTGGTCGGTCATCCGCGTCGGGCACGTCAACACGATGCGCCGGAACGGTCCCGCGCCGAAGGAGGGCACGGGATTCGAGTGCGATAAGCTCTCGACGAAGGGCGCGGACGTCCAGTTCGACAACTACATCGGCCGCCTCTCCGGCGATAGGGGTCCCGTCAAGGGCAAGATGGCACGTATGCTCATGGACAGCTGGGAGTGCAAGCGCCAGACCTGGACGCCCGGCCTCGACAAGGTGTTCCGCGAGCGCCTCGGCTACGACCTCCTCACGTGGATGCCCGCGATCTTCGGGTACGTCGTCGACAGCCCCGAGGCGTCCGCGCGCTTCCTCAACGACTGGCGCGGGTTCATTGGCGACCTCATTGCCGACAATTTCTACGCGCAGATGGCGAAGCGCTGCCACGACCGTGGCATCGACATCACCTTCGAGACGGCGTTCGGCGACGTCCTCCCCGGCGACGTGATGCGGTTCTACAAGTACGCGGACATCCCGATGTGCGAGTTCTGGCAGCCGCGCGAACACGGCTTCGTGGGCGACCACAACTTCAAGCCGGTCTATCCCTGCGTCTCCGCCGCTCACCTGTACGGCAAGAAGAGCGTGGCCGCCGAGGCGCTCACGTCCTTCCAGCTCACCTGGGACGAGAAGCTCCGCGACCTCAAGTACGTCGCGAACCTCCATATCGCGCGCGGCGTCTCGCACATGGTGTTCCACACCTACACGCACAACCCGCGCACGGACTGGCTGCCGCCGGGAACGTCCTTCGGCGCGAAGATCGGCACGCCGTTCCTGCGCGGGCAGACGTGGTGGAAGTTCATGCCCGACTTCACGGCCTACCTCGCGCGCTGCCAGGCGATGCTCGAGGCCGGCAAGCCCGCGAACGACGTCCTCTGGTACCTCGGCGACGACTGGGACCACAAGCCGGACGAGAACGCCCCGTTCCCCGTCGGATACAAGTTCGACTACTGCAACCCCGACGCGCTTTTGACGCGCATCGCCGTGAATGACAAGGGCGAGTGGACGACGCCCGACGGAATCACGTATCGCATTCTCTGGGTCCCCGAGTCGAAGCGCATGCTGCCTGAGACGATGGAAAAAATCCTCGCCGGCGTGCAGAAGGGCGCCAAGGCCGCGTTCGCGGCGTTCCCCGAAAGCATCTCGACGCTGCGCGGCGGCGCGGCGATGCAGGCGCGCTTCGACAAGGCGCTCGCGGCGATGAAAGCATCCAAGAACATCTACGTCGGGTGTTCGCTTGAATCCGTGCTCGCCGCCGAGAAGATCGCGAAGGACCTCATCGCGGAAGGCGTGGTCTGGAACCATCGCCGCTCCGACGACGCGGACTGGTACTTCCTCGCGTCCGCGCGCCAGGGCGTGGGAATCGCCGGCGCCGTCGGCTTCCGCTGCGAAGGTGAAGTCGAAATCTGGCATCCCGAGACGGGGCTCTCCGAGAAGGTCTATACCGCGTCCGTGAAGGACGGCCGCACGTGGGTTGCGCTCTCGCTCGCCCCGCACAAGTCGTGCTTTGTGGTGTTCAAGCGTGGCGGGAAACTCGATCCGCGCGCCGTCGTGAGCATCGCGAAGGACGGCAAGACGCTCGCCTCGTCCGGCCCCGACCACATCGCCCGTCCGCGTGAAATCTGCAAGGTCATCGAGGCCCGCTACGGGGATCTTAAAACGCCCGGACGCTGGGCCGACGTGAGCGACAAGCTCCAGAAAGCCCTGGATACGCACAAGGCGAAGATTACCGTGAACAACGCCTGGGCGGAGTGCGATCCCGCCTACCTGACGCCGAAGTCCTTCTCCGCGAAGGTCCGCCTGCCGGACGGCAAGGTCCTCACCCGCTCCACGGGGGAGGGCGGGACCGTGACCCTGCCGCAGGTCTGGTCGAAGACGCTGATGCGCGAGAACGGCGGCGGCTATCCGATTCCGTTCGAGAGCGGCGACTACACGATCACCCGTGCGGACGGCACGACGGACAACGTGCGGATGTCCTTCGAC
>CACWIW010000040.1:16990-51651 GCA_902761035.1 uncultured bacterium
TGCGGACGGCACGACGGACAACGTGCGGATGTCCTTCGACGTGACGACGCTCGCCGGCCCCTGGAACGTGTCGTTCCCCGAGGGCTGGGGCATGCCGGGACAGATGATGGTCGACGCGCTGAAGCCGTGGAAGGCGCTCGGCACGACGCCGGAGGCGAAGGCGTTTTCGGGAACGGCCGACTACACGATCGACTTCACGCTGGACAAGATTGACGAGGGCACCATCGTGGTCCTCGACCTCGGGCGCGTGGAGTCCCTCGCGAAGGTGGAGGTGAACGGCAAGGACTTCGGCGACGTGTGGAGCCCGCCGTACCGCATCCCGCTGACGGGCGCGGTGAAGGCCGGGAAGAACACGCTGAAGGTGTCCGTGACCGACACGTGGTACAACCGCCTCGTGTTCGACGCCGGGCAGCCCCAGGCGAAGCGCCGCACGTGGACGATTGCCGGTCCGAAGAAGGGCAGCGCCCTGCGCGACTCCGGCCTCATCGGCCCCGTCAAAGTTGTTGTTGTGCGCTTTAAGTGAGAATTAAGATGAAGGTCAAGGCGATAATATTTGCTACAGCTGCGTACGCGGCCATGGTGGGAATGGCGGTTCCGGAGCCGAAGAACGTGCCGGAATTGATGACCACGAGCAAGGGCGAGAAGGTCACTACCTTAGAGCAATGGGAGAAGATACGCGCGCCGGAGCTTTTTGCGCTGTTCGAGCGCGAGGAGTACGGACGCCGTCCTGCCGCCGCGAACGAGCGCGACCGCGTGTCGTTCGATGTCTACGACGTGAGCGAGGCGCTGGGCGGCAAGGCGGTGCGCAAGCTCGTGCGCGTGACGTACAAGGGTCCGAACGGAACCTTTTCCTTCCCGTTCACGGCGTTCATACCGAAGACGAAGAAGCCCGTGCCGGCGTTTGTCCTCGCGGCGAACATCAAGCGCGGCATCCTCGACGAGAAGAAGGGGCTTTCGTCGGTGTTCTGGCCGGTCGAGGAAATCATCGCGCGCGGCTACGCGACCGCCGCGTTCCGGTTCGACTTCGCGGCGGCGGACAAGAAGGGCGCTGGTTTCTCGCAGGGCGTCTTCCCCGCCGTGCAGCCCGAGTCCGAACGCGACAACGAGTCGTGGGCGACGCTTTCCGCGTGGGCCTGGGCCGACTCGCGCATCCTCGACTGGATGGAGACCGAGCCGCTCATCGACGCAAAGCACGTGGGCGTTGTGGGGCACTCGCGCGGCGGGAAGACCGCGATCTGGGCGGGCGTGACGGACAAGCGTTTTGCGATGGTGTGCTCCAACAACTCGGGGTGCAGCGGCGCGAAGCTGAACCACATCGAGCTCCCGAAGTCCGAGAACATCAAGCAGATCCTCAAGAACTTCCCGTACTGGTTCTGCAAAAACTACCGCAAGTACGCGGGCAAGGACATGTCGATGGACTTCGACCAGCATGAGCTGCTCGCGCTGATTGCGCCGCGCCTGCTGTGCGTGGCGTCCGCGACGGATGACTACTGGGCCGGGCCGCGCGGCGAGTGGTGGGCGGCGAAGCTGGCTTCGCCCGCGTGGGAACTGTACGGAAAGAAGGGGCTCGTGGCGGATGCGTATCCAGAACCGGAGAAGCCCCAGCAGGAGGGATGCGTCTCGTACCATCTCCGCAAGGGGCCGCACTTCCTCGCGCCCTACGACTGGAACCGTTACATGGACTTCGCGGACCGCCACGGATGGCGTGACTGAAATGGACATAGAGAGCACGTTTGCGGGGCTCACGAAGGTCGAGCCGCTTGAGATCAAGACGAGTCGCGAGCTAACCGTGGCGGTCATGGGCGCAGGATCGCGCGGCAACGAGTACCCCGCCTACGGAAAGCTGTTCCCGGGAACGGTGAGGGTGGTTGCGGTGGCGGACATCGACGCCGCGCGTCGCAACCACATGGGCGACGAATGGGGCATACCGCCGGAGCGCCGTTTCGGCGACTACCATGAACTGCTTGACGCGGGGAAAGACGGCAAACTTGCAGACATCATGCTCGTGTCGCTTCCCGACGACCTCCACTACGAGCCGGCGATGGAGGCGATGCGCCAGGGCTACGACGTACTTCTCGAAAAACCAATGGCGCAGACCGAGCAGCAATGTCTCGACCTGCTTGAACGCCAGCGCGAGACGGGCGTGATGGTCGCGGTGGGACATGTGCTTCGCTATTCGCCGTACTTCCGCGCGCTCAAGAAGGCGCTGGATTCTGGGCTTGTCGGCAATGTCGTGAGCATCCAGCACCAGGAGCCGGTCATGTACGCCCACATGGCCCATTCCTTCGTGCGCGGCAACTGGCACGACGGCAATGCTACGACTCCGATGATCGTAGCGAAGAGCTGCCACGACCTCGACATCCTGAAGTGGCTCGTCGGCAAACATTGCGTGCGCGTATCGGCGGAGGGAAGTCTATCGCTCTTCCGCGCCGAAAACGCGCCGCCCGGCGCTACCGCACGCTGCACGGACGGATGTCCGCATGAGAAGACCTGTCCCTACTCCGCCATCGACATCTACGACCGCAAGCGCTGGTTCCTGTACGTGTTCGACCTGAAGAAGGACTGTCCCTCGGAGGCGATTCTCGAGAAGCTGCGCACGACGGATTACGGACGCTGCGTGTACCGCATGGACAACAACCAACCGGACCACATCGTCGCTACGCTCCTCTTCGAGGGCGGCGTGACCGCGAGCTTCACGATGGACGCCTTCACTCCGTGGGGCGGACGCCGCACGCGCGTGATGGGCACGATGGGCTACATTGAGGGCGACAGCAAGACTTTTACTCTGTACCGCTTCGACACGGGCAAGTCTTACACTTGGTCGTTTACGCCGCCGCAGGGAGAGAATTACAAGGAGAGCGGGCACGCCGGAGGCGACCTCGCTCTCATTCGCGATTTCCTGAAGGCCGTGGATACGCGCGACTTCTCGCTCCTCTCGTCAAGCATTGAGGCAAGCGTCGAGAGCCATGTGATGGGATTCGCCTGCGAGAGGAGCCGTCTGCGCGCCGTTAAAGGCCAGGATCAACCTGGATGTCTGGATCGTTGACAGGGTTTCTCCGTGGGGCAGGTGTGCTCGGCTGAGAATCCTGTAGCAACTGCGCAGTTTCGACGAGACGGATGAACTCCGCACGCCAGCCGTCGTTGTCGGCGCCTTTCGCCGCGCGGGCACGCTTGATTACGGAGTCGAACGAGGCCGACCCCTTGAAGGACGAGTCCTTCATCAGGAGCGCGAACTCCACGACAGACGAGGCGAAGCGGAAGGATTCAGACGGCTCCGCAGGCGTGATGTCCTTCGCCACCACCGGCTGGTCGATCCGCGTGCTCGTGTCGGCGTCCGGCAGCTTGTAGCGCAGCTTCACGGTGAGCAGCTCCTCGTTCGCTACGGGCACCTGCTTCTGGTACTTGAGCGCGTCCGTCTTCGCTACCGCGTTCGTCGTGCCGGCCGGCACCAGCTCGTAGAACGCCGTCATCGAGTGTCCGCTGCCCATCTCGCCGGCGTCCTTCTTGTCGTCGTTGAAGTCCTTGGCCGCCAGCAGACGGTTCTCGTAGCCGAGCAGACGGTACGCGCCCACCTGCGCCGGATTGAACTCAAGCTGAAGCTTCACGTCTTTCGCCACCGTCATCATCGTGCCGCCGAACTCGGTCATCAGCACCTTCTTCGCCTCCAGGATGCCGTCGAGGAAAGCATAGTTGCCGTTGCCTGCGTTAGCGAGCTTTTTCATCATGGCGTCATGGTAGTTGCCTTGTCCGACGCCAAGCACGGTCAGGAACACTCCCGTCGCACGCTTTCCGGCGATGTACCGTTCGAGTTCGGAGGGGTTGCTGATGCCAACGTTGAAGTCGCCGTCCGTCATGAGCACCACGCGGTTGTTCTTCTTGGCGGAGAAGTTCTTCATGGCCTCCTCGTATGCGAGCTGAAGCCCCTCGCCGCCCGATGTGGCGCCTCCGGCGTGGAGTCCGTTCAGCACCTGGAGGATGCGTTCCTTGTCCGAGCCGGACGTCGCCGGCAGCTCCACCTGCACGCCGCTCGCGTAGGTGACGATCGCCACGGAGTCCTCTGGGCGGAGCTGGTCCACGAGGAGCCTCAGAGACTGTATGAGCAGCGAGAATCCGCCATTGTAGCTCATGGAACCCGACTTGTCGATCAGGAATACGAGGTTGCATGGCGGCAAGGACTCCTTTGGAACGCGCTTCGCCTGCACGCCCACGCGCAGCAGTTTGTGCGCCGCGTTCCAGGGGCATGCGCCCAGTTCGCACGCCACCGCAACGGGCACGTTCCCGGTAGGCCCCGCATAGTCGTAGGAGAAGTAGTTCACGTACTCCTCGATGCGTACGGAGTCCTTCGGAGGGAGACGCCTCATCTCCGTCAGGTAACGACGCATCGTGGTGTAGCTCGCCGTGTCGACGTCGAGCCCGAACGTGGAGAGCGGATTGCTTGTAACTTCAAGGAATTCGTTTTCCTTGAACGCCGCGAAGCGTTCCGTGCCCACTGCGTCCGCACGCGGAACAGACCTTGGCGGCTCCATTCTGCGGCGCTCCCTTTCGCTGGCTCCACCACCTGTGTACATTCCACGGAACTTAGCATGCCGGGATGTACCAGCGACTGATTTCATTACGACAGGGGACTTAATGCTCATCATGGCGTCGATGTTCGCAACTTTTTCGCACTTAGACACTTCGGCGGCCGGCGCCTGATACGCTTTATTTATGTTGATTTCATGCCGTTTCACATTCGTCGAGGTATACGAAGGCATCGTCTGATCTCCGATTACCTGCTGTTTTGCTCTCTCTGTCAAGACTAAGAACGACAATCCAAATGCTAGCAGCAATGACGCGGCAAGGGCTGGTCCCCAATACCGCCACGCGCTACGGCGCACAGGTGGGGTGGCAAAACGCGAAATTCGGAATGTCCGTTCGTAGTCGCGGCGCGGGTCGTCCGACGCCGTAATGGGCAGACCCATGCAGGATGCAAGGTCGTCGGCTATCCTTTCGCCGCGCATCACGCGCAGTGCCGATTTGACGTCCGCGATGTCGTCAGGCGGCAGTTTTCCCACGATCCAGCTGTGCGAAACCGTCTTGAAGGACAAATCGCAGGCATTCCACAGCTGGTAGACGCGCGTTCCTATGAGGATCTCGCGGTCGGATGCGGGTACGGTGAACGGCGAAAGCGGCAGCACGCGCCAGCCATCGTCGGAGACGCTGAGCAGAAGCGCTGTCATGGGTTCGGGCAAGTCTGCGAAAATGCGCAGTTCGCCGGACGTGGGCGACGGATCGAACGCAGACGAAGTGCCGGACGCTTTGTCGGTTGATGCGCGGGGCGTTGCGGCCTCGTGCGTGCGGTACATCTCCCATTCACGGCGGAAGACGGAGAGGAAGCGTTCTTTGTTGGTGGTTTCGCTTGACATGGCATACCTCACTTTCCGAGTTTCTTGAGGGTTTCCGGCGTCAGCGCCGATTCGCAGGCTGCGAGCAGGGCGCGCGCCGCCAGGGGGTCGTTCAGGGCGATGCCCTTGTCCGCAAAGTATTTCGCAATCTTTTTCATGCAGGTCTCCTTGAGCACGTAGGCCCGCGATTTCCCGACACCCAGCGCCGCCAGCACCTCTGGCGACGTGATCGGTATGTCATGGGCCGTCACATGACACAGGAGCGCAACGCTTTGTTTTTCCACTTTTATTTCTTTCGCCACCGCAGAAAACATTTCGTGGGAGAGCGCCCACAGGACGGCGCGGTCCAACGCGGCGCCCGGACGCCACGAGACGGTGCCGATTGTCTCGCGTGCGTCGTCAACCTCTGCGGCGCGTTCCCATACGAGGTGCCGTTTCCCGTCCGTATCCCGTATCGAGCGCGGCTTCCACCCTTTCGCGGTGGCAAGCCAGTCGCGCACGATGTCGTGGATGCGTCCGCTGCCAGAGCCGAACAGCGTGCCGCACACGAACTCGTCGAGAGGACGGTCCTCGGCCGCCATCCGGTGCTGGAAGTAGAGCTTGAGGGGCTTGGGCTTGCTCCGCGAGCCGGTGAGCATGAAGTAGGCGTCGAAGTGCAGCACGGGGTCCGCGCCTTCTACGTCCGCGCGCGTGAAGCCGAAACGCGCGAGCTGCGCGTACATGGCGGACGCGACCTGCTCGCGCAGCGCGGCGGCGTTGGCGCAGCCGTCCACGAAGCAAACGTCGAACCACTCCCGCCAGGCGTCGTCGCCGGCGTAGAGGTCCTGTCGCCCGGACACGCCGGCCGCTTTCAATTCTGTCTCAATCGTTGTCGATTCCATCTTTTCCTCCATACGCACAGGAACCGTTCCCGCACTTTTTCCACAATTTTCTGAAACAACTTCCATACTAAGAACGAAACATGTGGTCAATCTAAAGAGTCCATGCGAACATTCTAGCATATTCTGGATTTACGGCAATGGCTTTTTACTCGAGGCCCTCCCAAAAACTGCGAAAGGCACACCTCCAGAAACGCTTATATTACGCAGTTTTTGGCAATTATTGGAGGGCCGCGCCCCGTCGTGGCCTTTTTAGGTGTTTTGTGGCGAGTAGTCCTCGGCGAGACGCATGGTATGGCGGTCGCTCCGTGACCGCCGCCTCGATAGGGTCATGCATCCCACGTAACCGCCACCACGGCTCACCCGGAGGGTTCGCCCCACCTCCGGGCCGCCCACCGTCGAAGGTTTTGGTGCGCATCATCTTGTTATGGCCTTTAGAGCACCTAGAACACCAATTTATGACATCTAGGTGTCACACCCTCTGACACCTAGGTGTCACACCCTCTGACACCTAGGTGTCATAACCCGTGACACCTAGGTGTCACGTTCCTGACATCTAGGTGTCACGGATCACAGAAAGTGATTGAAAGCTCTTCCTTGGCGGATTTAGCGATGCCGATATCACGGCTCGGGCTGTCATTTTTCCTCTGCGCTCTCCGCCTCTGCGTGAGATTACGGCGCGGAATCACGGCGGCTCGCCCCGTTCCGCGCCGTAATCTCACGCAGAGGCGCAGAGAGGCTGAGAGCGCAGAGAACGCACTTCTTGCTTTCGCTATTGGGAGTTTCGGAGTTTTGGAGGATGGGAGAAGTTGCAACTCTCCCTAACTCCGAGACTCCCAATCTCCCAACAGCGAAAGCAACGGCGCGTTTGGACTTTCAGCGAACCAAAACCTTCGACGGTGCGCATCTGCGTAATTCACCGCCGAGCCTTCTGATGATTGGAAACAACTATTTGAAACAACTTGCCTTTTGCGCGCGGGCTAACTCGCCCGCGCCCATTTGCCGATCCTCAAACTACCACGATTCTGAATGTTCAAGGTGCACCCGCAGGATAATGTTGTTCTTGAAAGTTGTCATGGTTGTTTCCAAATCCCAATACTTATGGGTGAAAAACGTGGAATACAACTTTCTCGGCAACGACACTTGGCTCGGCGGACACGTCCTCGAGTGGTGCAAGACCTACGGCAAGGGCCGTATCTTCTACATGGCGCTCGGGGACCGTGCGAAGGACTGGAGCAAGAAGGAGTGGCTGCTGCACCTCTTCGAGGCGACGAAGTGGGCGGATGGGCGAGCGTCCCGACAACATCGAGGTGAAGACCACGACCGCCTCGCCGCTCTAAGTCAGCCGGAATTAGTCCGTCACGGGAATTTATGGTATAATTTCAGCGCACACGGCAAAAAGGAAGGATATGAAAATGGATACTACTAGAAGAGAATTCTGCCGACGCTCCGCCGTCGGACTTGCTGGAATCATAACCGCAGGCGCGGCACCCGTCTTCGTGCCCGCGAGCGTGTTGGGCGCAACGGCACCGTCGAAGAAGCTTGCTCTCGGCGTGATCGGGTGCGGGCGCATTGCGCACACCTACAACGTACCGTCGTGCCTCGCGCACGGCGGGAAGGCGTACTGCGATTTCATTGCGCTTTCGGACGTCGATCCTGACCGCCTCCAGAGCCTGCGCAAGAAGCTCGCGGGGAAGAAGATGCAGGGACGCGACCTCGTGGCGGATTCACGCTGCTATGCCGACTACCGCAAGCTGCTTGCCGATCCCGCGATTGACGGAGTGCTTATTGCAACTCCCGACTTCTGGCATGCGCAGATGGCCGTCGAGGCGTGTCGTGCCGGGAAGGACGTGTTCCTCCAGAAGCCGATGGCGCTCACAATCGGCGAAGGACGCGCCATCGTCGATGCCGCGAAGAAATACGGACGCATCCTCCGCACGGGTACGCAGCAGCGCACTGAGGAGAACTTCATCCATGCCGTCGAGTGCGCGCGCGAAGGGCGCATCGGCAAGGTGGTGCGCGTGGAGGTGGGCGTTCCGGACGACCCGAAGGAATACAAGCTCCCGCTTGAGGAACCGGTTCCCGCCGGTTTCGGCTGGAACTTATGGCTGGGTTCCACGCCCGATGCGCCGTACTCGCAGCTGCGCAGCCACCAGCGCGGCAAGAACGGGAAGGTGAACTTCGCGCGTCCAAGCTGGATGACGATCCAGACTTACACCATGGGCATGGTTGCCAACTGGGGCGCGCACCACATGGACACCGCGATCCGCGGCCTTGGCGAGGAGCTGGGCGGCCCCGTCTCTGTGGAGGGAACGTGTATCTACCCGAAGCGCAGGCTGTGGGATGTCCATGGCGACTGCGACATCACGTGGCGCTATGCCTCCGGCGCGGAGATCAAGATGGCTTCCACGCGCAAGTACCCTTGCGGCGTGCGGTTCGTCGGCGAGAAGGGCGACTGGATCTTCTGCGGATTTGCGGGGAAGCAGACGAAAAGCGACCCCGTTGGCGTTTCAGCGGATAAGGTCGCAGGAATGCCGATCGCCGCAAGCCGCAAGGGCATTATTGAGGATCCGGCGTCCAAGCCGCTTCCGCGTCCGATGGAGCACAACCGCGAATGGGTGGAGGAGATGCGCACGCGCGGCCCGCTCGCGATGCCGCTTGAGGAGGCGCAGAGGACGTCCGTCGCCTGCGTGCTCGGTTATATGGCGATGAAGCTCGGGCGCAAGCTCAAGTGGGATGCGAAGAACGAGCGCTTCATCGACGACGCCGAGGCGAACGGGATGATGTTCCGTCCGGCACGTCCCGGCTTCGGCGTGCAGCAGTACCTGAAGGATATTCGCACTGCCGCCTCTCAGGCATAGTCTACAATGTGACACGATACAGCGCATGAAGGCCATTCAAGTCATTGCCCCCATCGCTGTCGCGCTGGGCGTAGTCGTTTCCACACACGCTCGCTCGCTGGAGGAGGGGTTCAAGACGCCGCCACCAGATGCGCGGCCGCAGACGTGGTACCACATGATGAACGGCAACGTCACGAAGGCCGGGATCACGCGCGACTTCGAGGAGATTGCGAAACTGGGACTCGGCGGCGTGCAGATCTTCGACGTGGGCTGCGACATTCCGCCGGGCGACGTCAAGTTCGGCTCGCCCGAATGGTTTGACCTCCTGCGCCATGCCCACAACGAGGCGAAGCGTTTCGGCCTCAAGCTCGGCATCCACAACTGCTCCGGCTGGTCCAGTTCCGGCGGACCCTGGGTCACGCCCGCCGACGCGATGAAGGTGACGATGCATGCGGAGTTTTCCGCAACGGGGCCGTCGCGCTTCTCGAGGAAGCTCTCCCGCATCAAGAGGGACAACGGCTTCTACGCAGACATCGCGGTGCTCGCCTACCCGACTATTGAGAAGGGCGCGACGCTTTCAAACGCCAACGGCAAGACTGGACGCAGCCGCAAGGGAATGAGCATCGAACTGTCGTCGTTGGCACGCGACACGAAGGAGTACCCCGCCGCAATGGTGATTGCGAAGGATCGGATCGTCGACTTGACGGCGAAGATGTCCAAGGACGGGACGCTCACGTGGGACGTTCCCGCAGGGAAGTGGACGATCTTCCGCCTCGGTTACATCTGCAACGGGCGGCGGAACCGTCTGCCGTCGAAGGACGGAGACGGCTTGGAGGTGGACAAGTTCTCGGCGGCGGCGTTCGACCGTCACTTTGACGCCTACATGGGGCGGCTCTGTCGGGAAATCGGGTTGGAGCGGCGGTCGCGGGGCGACCGCCCTACCGCAGTTACTCCGCCGCCGACGGGGCTTAGCAACATCCACATCGACAGCTGGGAGGTTGGTTGCCAGAACTGGACGCACGGGCTGGAAAAGACATTCGAGAAGCGCGTGGGCTATTCGATGATTCCGTACCTGCCCGTTCTCGCCGGACACGTTGTAGGATCCGTTGACGAGAGCGAACGTTTCTGCGAGGATTTCCGCCGTCTCCTGGCCGATCTTCTCGCGGAGAACTATGCGGGGCGAATGGCGGAGCGCTGCCACGAATACTGTCTCGAATTCACCTGTGAGCCGTACGGCCCCAGCAACGCCGACGACCTTCAGTACGGCGAGAAGGTGGACGTCCCCATGTCGTGCTTCTGGATGGACGGCACGTGCGGTCCTGGGAAGTTCCCCTGCATGGACAACAGCCACTACGCGGCGTCGCTCGCGCACGTATGGGGACGCCGCTACGCCGCCGATGAGGCGTTCACCGCAGGTCCGCCTAACGGTGGACGCTGGCTCGAGACGCCGTTCTCGATCAAGTGGCAGAACGACCGCGCGTTCGCGAGGGGCTGCAACCTCATCGTCTACCACCGATTTACGCATCAGCCGTGGACCGACGACAAGTATCTGCCCGGCATGACCATGGGCCGCTGGGGAATGCACCTCGACAGGACGCAGACGTGGTGGCATCTTGCGGGCGGGTGGTTCCGCTACCAGGCGCGCTGCCAGTGGATGCTCCAGGAGGGGATGTTCGTTGCCGACGTGCTCTACTGGAACGGCGAGGAGGTCCCCAAGCACGGCTGGCCGAAGATTGATTTGCCTAGTGGATACGGGTTCGACGTCTGCGCGACGAAAGTTGTGGAACAGCTGAAGGTGCGGAACGGGAAAGTCGTCGTGCCGGGTGGGGTGGAATACGAGATTCTGGTGCTGCCCGACGGGGACACGATGACCGAGCGGATGGTGAAGAGGGTGGGCGAGTTGGTCGATGCGGGAGCGCGAGTGGCCGCGCAGAGGCGACCCGTACGCGCACCGGGGAATGCGGCGCGCTCGGTGATCGCGCCCTACCGGGCCCTTGTCGATTCTGTGTGGGCGAAGGGAGTGATGGAATGTTCGCCGACAGAGGCGCTTCAGCGTCTCGGAGTTGTTCCCGATTTCGCATGTGATCTGAAGGACGTCGCCTGGATACATCGAACCGGTAGGGCGCGATCACCGAGCGCGCCGCCACGCGCCGACTGGTACTTCGTCGCCTGCGGAAACGCTACGAACGTTTCATTTGAGGCGTCATTCAGAATCGCGGGGATAGTGCCCGAAATTTGGGATGCCGAAACGGGCGAGATACGCGACGCCGCCACTTGGCGAGTTGAGGGCGGCCGCACGGTGGTGCGCCTCGACTTCCCGCCGAGCGGTTCGGCGTTTGTGGTGTTTAGGAGGGCGGGGGACCGGGACAACCGGGACGGACGGGACCTCCTAGACAACCGCTTGTCCCGGTCGTCTCGGCTGTCTCGGTCGTCTCGAGGCGTAATCGGCATCCCTGGGCCTTGGCAAGTCTCTTTCCCGGTCGACTGGTACACTGGCGGAAGCTCGGTGAAGACCTTCGACTGGTCCGCTCTCAAGGATTGGACTTCCGATGCCGATCCCGACGTGAAGTACTTCTCCGGTACGGCCACATACCGTAAGCGTTTTGCTCTTTCACCGATACCCTTGCCCCGCGACCGTCGCATCTTCCTCGACCTAGGCACTGTGAAAGACTTTGCCGAAGTCAAGGTGAACGGCAAGTCGTACCCGCCGCTATGGAGGCCACCATTCCGCATTGACATCACCGACGCGGTGAAGACGGCGAGCGTACAACAGCAAAGTGGGGCGCTCACACCGCGACCACCGTTGGACATTGACCTTGAAATCCGCATCACCAACCTCTGGCCGAATCGTCTCATCGGCGATGAAAAGCTCTATCCCCCTGACTGTGAATGGGCGCTCCGGTGGCACGGCTGGCAGAAACTCAACGAGCCGGGTATCAAGGAAATCCCGCAGTGGGTGAAGGATGGCAAGCCGTCGCCCACCGGACGCCATACGTTCACCACATGGAAGCACTGGACGAAAGACGATGCGCTACTGCCATCTGGACTGCTCGGCCCGGTGGTAGTCGAAAGCCGCTTGAGACCGTGAAGGACGGCTCGTAGGAAACTATTGTGCGGCGGGTTCGGATGTGTTATAATGGCTGCATGAAAACAAAAACACTCATCGCCGTTGCGGCGTTACTCGCCGCAGGAACCGTATTTGGCGCGATTCGCGCCGTCACTCCGACCGCCTGGAACGGAAAGCCAGACTGTTGGCAGCAGAAGCGCCACGCCGAGAAGATGGCGTCCGTGAAGAGCGGAGGCGCGAAGGTCGTGTTCATCGGCGACTCCATCACCCACTTTTGGGAGAGCAAGGGCAAGGCGCAGCAGAAGAAGTACTTCTCCGAGGGCGACTGGAAGATGCTCGACCTCGGTACGAGCGGCGACCGCACGGAACATGTGCTGTGGCGTCTCGACCACGGCGAACTCGACGGCTACGAGGCGAAGTGCGTACTCCTCATGATCGGTACGAACAACTCCGGACACTTCAAGAACTTCGCCGACGAGACGCCGATGGACACCATCCTCGGCATCCGCGACATCCTGAAGAAGATCCGCGCGAAGCAGCCGAAGGCCAAGGTGGTGCTGACGGCGATCTTCCCGCGTGGCGCGAACGAGAACGACCCGTACCGCCTCCGCAACGACGTGGTGAACCGCGAAATCTGCAAATATTGCGACGGTAAGGACGTGTTCTGGTGTGATTTCTCGGACCGCTTCCTCGACAAGAACGGTGATACCAAGTGGGTGATGCCTGACCGTCTCCACCCCGGTGCACAGGGTTACGAAATCTGGTACGAGGAGGTGAAGCCCTACATCGAGTACGCGCTTTCGGACGGCAAGAAGCCGCTTCCCAAGAACCGCTTCTCCAAGGTGAAGACCGCACTCGAAAAGGCGACGGCGTCACTGCCCGCCACCATGGTCCCCGCCACGCGCGTTGCGATGAAGCACAGGAGAGGCGACTGGTGGTCGGAACGTCTGCTCCAGAAGCGCAACCAGATCGTTGCCTCCAAGGGCGAGATCGACCTCGTGTTCTTCGGCGACTCCATAACGCACGGCTGGGAAGGGGGCGGCAGGGCCAAACTCGCCGAACTCTCCAAGACGTATTCAATTCTCAACATCGGCTACAGCGGCGACCAGACGCAGCACCTCGTGTGGCGCGGGCTTAACGGCGAGCTCGACGGCTACAAGGCGAAATGCATCATGCTGATGATCGGCACGAACAACGCGCGCAGCTACAAGCCCGAAGACGTCGCCAAGGGCATCCGCCGCATACTGGACGTGATTGCCGTTAAGCAGCCGCAGGCGAAAACGCTCCTTTTGCCGATCTTCATGCGCGGCGAGGGTCCGAACAACAAACTGCGCTGCAACAACGAGGCGGTCAACGCCATCATCAAGGGCTACGCCGACGGCGAAAAGGTGATCTGGGTCGACTTCAACGCCAAGTGGCTCGACAAGAACGGCGACACCAAGTGGATCATGCCGGACCGCCTCCACCCGAACGCTGCCGGGTACAAGATCTGGACGGACGCCGTTCTCCCGTATTTCAAGACGATTTGCGGGAAGTAAGAGGAATTATAAGTGCGAGAACGCCTTCTGAGACAGATTTTTGGATTGCTTCTCCTTCTGCGGGCGTTGCCATCGGCTGAAGGTGGTAGTCTGCCTTTTGAAGGTTTGGACGACCTGCGCGGTCCATACGAGGGAACCGGGGTATCTGGCGAGGCGTTCCACGTGCAGCCTTTAGGCGACGCCGGGAAGTGGCGGATTTGCGCGTACTGGTCGTCTGCGCGGACTGAAAGTTCGCCGTGGTTGGGTTATGGTTGGAGCATCCCCGCGCTTGAGTCGCGGTTCGTTCAGCTTGACGAACGGCGATGGGCCTTCCACCAGCCCGACGGCTACGTGCGCATTTTCGTGCGGACCGGTAATAAGGTCGGCGGTGTACTGCACTTGAGCGGCGGATCGGCCTGGACGGCGGAATGCAAGGGCGAGTCAATTCACGTGACGGCCGATCCGAAGGATGGCGGTCTGGAGTCCAAGTTCATATTCTGGCAAGGACGGCTTGTGCGGATGTCGTGCGAAGAGGGCAACTTCGAGATCAAATATACGGGCCGTAAGGCCGACCGCATCCTTTCGAACGGGAGGACGCTGTTGGAGGCGGTGCAGAAGAAGGCACCTGAAGAAGGAGTTGTCTTCAAATTCAACGGCGGCCGTTCGCAGGTCGTCGCCATAAGCCTTCCGGCGACCGTCTTTGTAGCGCATGGGGATTCTGCGCCGGAGGAGACCCAGAAGCAATGCCTCGCAAGCCTCCAGACGGCGGATGGACTCATACCTTTCACGTACGGCGGCGAGTACGACGAGGCGTTCTTCACGGCCGGCGGGACGCGCTGGACGTGGAATAAGCGCACGCGGAAGATCCTCTCTTACGGCGACTGGACCTACACGATTGTCGTGCCAGAACACAAAGGCGAGGGAGTCCTTTTCAAACGGTGCCGTCGTTCTGATGCTGCCGCAGAATCGTACCGGTATAGCCGGACGACGGGGATACTCGAGGAATTCACAAATGGAACTAAACGCGCGAGACAGGTCTTCACATCTGGACCTTTTGCGTACCGACGGGTACGCTGGAGGAAGGAGACGAGGCGCAACGGCGACAGCGCCCATGCAGAATACTATTATGACGAGGCCGGGCCCTTCCGCGGTATGAAAATCACTCGGGAAAGCGTGACGGGCAAAAAGGAGGAGATATGGCGGGACCGAACCTATAGGATTGTCCGACGGCGAGTGAACGGCGAAGAGGTGCCGTTGAAATGAATTCCTATCATCTCTTCCGCGAAAAAGACGCCTTCTTCGTCTATCACCTGGACGCGGGGCGGTTTGTCCGCGTAAGTCCGGCTGCCTACGAACTACTGGAGCTGCGCGGGGCGATGTCTGCGGCCGACGCGGAGGTTGCCTTCCGCGCGGGCCATCCTGACGCGGAGGACGTGCTGAAGGACGTGTCCGCTCTTGAGTCGGAGGGCTTTTTCGAGCCGGTGGAGGCGCCGGTCAAGGACGAGATGGAATTCGAGGCCGAACTGGACGAACGTTTTTCAGGGCCCTGCAACACGCTTATGCTCTCCGTGGCGTCCGGCTGCAATCTCGCATGCCGCTATTGCTACTGCGGCGTCTGCCGCGACGAACTGCCGAACAAGGGCCTGATGCCGGAGTCCACGGCATTGCAGGCCGTGGAGCGGCTGTTTGCCATCGCCGATCCAAAGATTGGTGTGCGCGTGACGTTCTTCGGAGGGGAGCCGTTGCTGAACAAGCCGGTGATCGAGAAAGTGGTGGCGCGCTGCAACGAGCTGGCCGCCGCGCGCGGACAGAGCGTCGGCTATTCCATCACGACGAACGCGACGCTGATGGACGGCGAGACCGCCGACCTGATCGTTAAGAACAACTTCGGTTTGATGGCAAGCCTGGACGGTCCACAGCCGCTACACGACGGGCAGTGTCCGACACGCGACGGACACGGCTCTTTCGCGGCGGCCTCCGCCGGCATCCGCCTGCTGCTCTCGCGCGGTGCGCGCGTGACGGTGCGGTGTACTATGGCGCATCCTGCACCCAACGCCCTGAAGCTTATCCGCTTTTTCGCCGAGTTCGGCGCGTCGCGCGTGGTTCTTGGGCCCGTGTACAATCCCATGTTCCCCAGCTCATGCGACTTCACGGAGGAGGATGACCGTGCGTTCCGGCGATGCGTGGACGACGATGTGCTTCCGTGGATGGTTTCCGAAAAGAAGGCCGGGCGCGAGCCGATCTACGACCCGTTCGAGGAGATCGGCGAGTTCCAGGGGGAAAAAACGCATCCTGCGAAGGTGCCGGGGCTGCGGTGCGGCGCGTGCCACGGTGCGATGGCCGTCGCCCCTGACGGCACGCTCTATCCGTGCCACCGTTTCGTTGGCATGGAGAAGTGGGCCCTGGGGCGGTTGGCGGATGGCCCGGATCCTGACCGCTGCAAGGCGTTCTGGCGCAATTACCGTGCCGCGATGAAGGGAAAGTGCGGGGGCTGTTGGGGCTACCGGATCTGCGGCGGGCCGTGTCCATGGGAGATTGCGTGTGCCGATGGTACGTTCAAGATGTCGACGCGGCATTGCGAAGACACTTGCGCGTGGGTCCGGCAAGGTGTATACTATTTCAACGCAGTCGGGGAAACCGGCTGCAAGGAACAAGGAGAAAAGCAACAATGACAACTCGCAGGAAATTCACAGGTGCGCTGCTGGCGGCGGGTTCGCTGGCCAATTTTGCGCTTGTCGCCGGCACGAAAGGCAAGAATTCGGGCAACAACGGCAATCCGTGCAACGGTCACGGCAAGGCCGACCAGTGCCATGGGAACGGTGCCAAGGCCGACACGGTCGAGCCCCCGTCCGCATGCAAGTCGAACGCGCGCATGGGCCAGGACCAGACGCCTCCGCCTCCCTGCCGTTCGGCCCGGGGCAACGAGGACCACACGGAGTGAACCGCGCAGTCGCCGTTGCGGCGGCCGCCTTCCTCTTTACTGCTGCGTCGTTCGCGTCCGACATCGTATCGCATGCCGTCAAGACGAAGCTCAGCGGCTACGAGCAGTTGACGCTCTTCCTGAAAAAGCCGCCTGAGGGGCGGGTGGAAGGCGTTCTTTGCCTCTGCTTGTTGGCTAATAGTCCAGACGACGTTCGCGCACAGCTTAAGCGTTCGTCCGGTCAGGCGTTTGATTTCGCGCGGGAGCGCCGGTTTGCCGTCGTGGCATGGGGCGCACGCCGCCTGTGGGACCCCACGCGCAACTGGGACGACCTGCCCCCGTCGGAGGCAAAACGGATCGACGCCAAGTTCGACAGGGTTGCCTATGCGTGGAATAAGGGAATCAATTTCTTCGTGAAGAAAGAAGGCATCCCGCCGTCGGGGTATCTCATGATGGGATTGTCGGGCGCGGCACAGTACGCCCAGCGTCTGGCACTGCGCTGTCCGGAGCGGTTTCTCGCCGTGCATGCCCACGTCGCGAGCAGTTTCGACCTTCCCGTGGATGACGGTGCGACGCTTCTCTGGTGCGTGACGACGGGCGAGAACGAAATGGGGTACGACCGGTCGCGCCGGTTCTTCAAGGCGGCGCGCGCTTTGTCGTATCCGATCGTCTACAAGGCGTATCCCGGCCTCGGACACGCGGGCAGCGTGAAGGCCACGAAACTTGGCTTCACGTGTTTTGAGTTCGCTCTCGCGGAACAGGCGCGCGCGACGAGGCTCAATGGCGGGAAACTCGCGAAGCCGAACTGGGCGAAAATCTTCGAGTCGGCGGAATACGTGGCGGACGTTTTCAACCAGTCGGTCTGCCCGAAGGCCGATGCCATTTTCGTGTCTCCTGAATCTCTGATGTTACTGCCGGCTGCAATCCGCGAGGCTTGGATCGGCGAATGACTTTTTTTGCTGCAGAATCCTTCTTCTACCATGGCATGGCCCGCTGGGACTTCGGGCTGGACAGCCCCAACAAGGCGGCTGCCGTGCTGGTTTTACTGATGCTGCCGCTGCTGGCACTCTCCGTGCGCGCACGGCGCGAATGGATCCGTTGGTGCGCAGGACTGCTTTGGGTTCTCGCCGGGTACGGACTGGTGCGGACTTTCTCCCGGGGCGGGCTTGTGGCTTTTCTGCTGGGCGCGCTGGTCTTGCTGGCGTGTCTGCGCAAGTCACTCGTCGTCGGACGGCGCTGGATTCCGGCCCTGCTCGCGGCATGTATGCTCGTCGGCGCGGCCGTCTGGACGGGCTTCGCTGGGCGGGTCGCCAATAGCTCGCCGACGTCGGATGCCTCGGTGGGCAACCGCCTTGCGATCTGGCGGAACGTGCCGTGCATGATGGTTGACGCGCCGGGCGGTTGGGGACGCGGCGCGGCGGGGGACGCCTTCATGGGCTGGTATCAGCCGCTTGACCGTACCGAACGCTACCGCACGCTCGTCAACAGTCACTTCACCTGGCTCGTCGAATGGGGCTGGTGCGGGCGCTTTGCACTTGTCTGGGCATGGCTGCTGGCCTTCGGGGCGGGGATTGTCCGATGGCGTACGCGCGGCGATCCGCTGCCGCTTGCCGTGTGGGCCGCCTTCGCTGCGGCGGCATTCTTCAGCTCGGTGGCGGAGGAATGGATCGTGTGGGTGGTGCCGGTGGCCGCGCTCGTGCCGGCGGTATGGACGCTTTGCACGGCGAAGGGCACGCGGCGGGCGGTTTTTGTCGTGACGCTCGTTGCAAGTGGTGTGCTGTTGAGCGCATGCGTGGTTCTCGGCGTTTATTGTCGGCCGGGGGGCGTCCCCCGCATCGGCCTGTCGCCTGACGGCATGCGTTTGACGGTGGGGGAGGGGCGTCCGGCAGGCTTGGTTGTCTGCGACGAGGACGTGATGGGCGGCGCCGCGTTCGGACGCGTCCTTCGGCGTTTCGTCCAGACGCCTGAAGGGGCCGGCCGCGCGTATTGTCTTGTTCGCGACCTGTCGTCCGTGCCTGTGGACATCCGGCGGCTTTCGCTCTGCGGACGTGCCGCCGACACGGGACCGGATGCGTTGACGCGCTTCACGGCGTTGGAAGACGTACGGGTGATTTCGCCGAACCGTCCGGAGTCATGGCTTGCGGCGCGCGGGAAGAGGCCGTACATCCGCGTTTTTTGCGGGGAATTCGCGCCGACTTGTCCTGCGGAGGACGTCGAGGGCCTGACGGTCGTGTTCGGGGCGGCGGACTATCTGCCGAATTGGCCGCACCTTGCGTTCGGCAAGGTGTTGTAACGTGGGGGGCTGAGGATTACAAATGAAACTACAAGCAGACAGGAGTTATTATGGATGCGTGGAAAACCTGGGATAGGTTTTTCAACCGGTTCAGCTGGATAGTGCTGGGCCTTGAGGTCATCTATGTGGTGGCGCGGCTGCTGATCTCTGTGGATACGGCGGCGGGTATTGACCGGTATCTTGGCTGGTTTATGCCGATATTGCTTGCGGGAGCCGTCGGATACATCACGAACTGGCTGGCGCTTTGGTATCTGTTCAGACCGTACGAGCCGCATCTGGGCGGACGCATCCAGGGTATTATCCCGAGGCAGAAACGCGAAATGGCCGTCTCGCTCGGCAACATGGTCGGGAAGAAACTGCTCAACCCCGATGCGCTCGTCGAGGAGATGAAGGGTGAGGTACTGGCGTTTGTGAACGACACGCGGCGGATGACTCAGCTCCGCGACTGGATTCAACGGTATCTTGTTGAGCATGAAGCCGAGATCGTCGAGTTCGTGTCGCCTTACGTGGAACGTCAGGTCCTTGCCGTAATCGACAGCCTGGCGACTGATGATACCTGGTCGAAGATATGGAACGAGGGAATCCTGCCCCGAATCAAGAGCGAGGGATCCCGGCGGTTCATTGTCGAAAAGCTGGTTGAGGCACTTCGCGAAAACGCGGGCGGAATCATCGAGGAGGTGCGCGGTGAATTGCGCACCTTCCTGCGGCAGAAACTGAACGAGAAGATCCCATTTGGCATAGGCGCGGATGCGATTACGGACTATGTCATGAATAACTTTGCCGATTATGAGAGCATGAAGGCAAAGCTGGACGGATGGCTGATGCGCGAGACAACTCAGACGATGCTGAGGGAGAAGCTTCTCGCATACGCGGACCGGCTCACTCTGTGGATGAAAGGCGAAGAGGGACAGAACGTGATGGGCGGAATTATCCGCGAAATGAGGGTACGCGGCAAGCGTTACATTGCTACGTATCTCCGCGAGAACGTTCCCGCACTCATCGACCGTGCATTCGCCTCCGACATGCTGCGCGAAAAGCTTGAGAAGGGCGTGCTGCCAAAGGTCGGCGTGAAGGTCGCCCAGCTCATAGGCGAGAACAAGCAGGCGATTCTTGACAAGCTCCGGCTTGAACAGCGCGTAACGGAAGCTGTCGACGGCATGTCCGTCGCGACATTTCACCAGACCCTTGACGAGTTCATGTCCGAAAATCTCTGCGCCGTGCAGGTGCTGGGCTTCGTTCTCGGTGCAATAGTAGGTTCGCTCCAACTGCTGACGCGGATTTGATCATGAATTGGTTGATGTTCAAAGACGGCGACGCGGAGACGCTTGAGTTGTGGAATAACTCTGCTACGGAGTGCGTCAGGAAAGTGTCGCTGGAGGTGGATGAGATTAGACTCATCCTACCGACTGCTGAAGATGCGAAATTCGCGTATGCGAAAAACTTGGACCTCACGGGGCGGTTCTATATCTCCTTCACGGACGGCGACACGCGCGAGTTTGACATTCCACTCCCGTACCACGGCATATTCGTGGTACGCGGCGCCGGCGCCGAAAATAAGGACGCGCCCCAGCGACTCGTCTGGAGTTCCTGGCTCGGCGAGATGCCGGGTCTGCGCAAGGTGCACGTGCCCAATGGCAAGGAGCCGGAGCTCCGTCTGGGGTTGCCGGACGGACGGTTCGTTCACATCGGTGGAGAAAAGCTCTCCAAGTCAGATCAGTACGATATTGCCTTCGTCCATTGGTGGGCGAAGTTTTTTCCGGGCGTCTATGGCGCGGTACTAGATTACGCGGACTTGAAGGAATGGGTTCAAGCGAATCAGGACAAGATAGAAACTTTTGATTCCGATGACTTAGACCACCGCATGGCGGTGACGTTTCCTGTTTGGCTGCGTAATCGCCTTCTTCGACTCTACTATCGTTTCTTTGTCTTGAAGGATGGAACGCGAGATAGCTGGAGTGATTTGGCGGCGGAGCTTGTGCCTATTTCGTCGATCGGTGAACGGCGGTTCAACGGGTTTGACGTGATCCGTCCGGATAACATTCTCGAGGCGGCCGGACGCATCTGCGGCATCAAGCGCTACAAGGTGAGCCGGAGCCGTGTCGGGTTCCTGCCTGCCGAATTCCGACAGAACCATCCCTCGTTCGAGGGACGCATCTGCCCGATCGAGAGTCCCGAATCCGAGATGGTGGGCATCCAGTTGCAGCTGGCGCGTGGGGCGTGGGTGGATGCGACGGGACAGATTAACGCGAAGAGCGGCCGCCTCGGCGAGGCGGCCCTACCATCGCGGCCACCTGTGAGCTGGTGTACGTCGTTGATACCGTTCCTGAACCACAACGACGATGCGCGTAGCATGATGGGCGCGAAGAACATGCGCCAGGGCGTGCCCGTGAGCGGTGCGGAAGCGCCAAGCGTGAAGTCCGGCGGAGAAGCGGGGCTTGTCGCATTTATGCGCTCGCTGGAGCGCGCGGGGCTGTGTCCGACATGCTCGGACGGCGGCGAGCTGAAGATCGGACGCGACCTGCTCGTCGCGTACCTCCCTTGGTATGGCTGGAACCTCGACGACGCGGTCGTGGTGAGCGACGCGATCGTGAAAGAAATGGCCGTCACCGAAGAGAAGGACTATGCACTTGACATAGATCCGGACTGGACATGCACCAAGATCCTTGCGTCTGGGGCGTCTCTGCGCGAGGGTACGGCCATTGCGGAGTTCAAGAAAATTGCGAACGGCAAAGAGCAGATCCATGCGATCCGGTACGTCGATGCCGCCCCTGCGAAACTCGTCCAGATCGAATATCCGCCTGAAATAAAGGGGAAGCCTCTCAACCGCGATCCGGGATTCGTAGGCCGCCTGAAGTACCGCATTGCGCGCACGTTCCCCCTGGAGCCGGGCGACAAGCTGATGGGACGCCACGGCAACAAGGGCGTCGTCTCCAAGGTGTTGCCTGCGAAGGAAATGCCGAAACTGAAGCTCCCTGACGGCAAGACGGTGACGGTTGACATTCTCCTGAACCCGCATGGCGTCCTCTCGCGCATGAACCCCGGCCAGTTGCTGGAGACGCATCTGGGATGGCTGTTCCACAACGGAAAGACCGATGCGGACGTGCTGAAGGACGGGGCCATCGGACCGGCAGGTGCGCCGTGTTGCGGCACGCTTGACCACAAAAAGGTCCAGCGTCTGCTCAAAGAGACGGGACTCGATGAATATGGCAAGGCGCATCTGCACTGGACGCTGCCCGACGGACGCAAGGTGACGACGGCATCGCCCATCGTGGTGGGGTATCAGCATTTCTTCCGCCTCCACCACATCCCCGCGTTGAAGGCGCAGGCGCGCCGCGGCGGAAAGGACGCGTTGTATTCCTGCGCCACGGGACAGGCCGTGCACGGGCGGCTCATTGGCGGCGGACAGCGCGTCGGCGAGATGGAGATGTGGGCCCTTTCCGCCTATCCAGGATCGGAACCGATCATCGCGGACCTTCTTCGCAACTCCGATGCCGTCGCCGTCAAGGGGGCGGGGAAGCCCGTCCTTGACCAGACAGGATTCTCCCAAGTCCTGTCCGCCCACCTTGCGGCCATGCTGATCAAGATGGATGTCAGCGCGAAGAAGAAGACCGTGTCGTTTTCGCGGATGTCGGATAACGAACTGCTCAAACGGATTGGCCTCAATGAGGCGCAGGAACGCAAGGGTCGGACAATCGGAAAGGCTTCTGCGGTAGCGGTCCATTCCGCACAGTTCCGCTGCCTGCACGATCCCTCACGTCTTGCATTCAGCGGAATACGCTTCACGTGGAATGGGGACGACAAGCGGAATACGCTCAGTCTCGCGTCGCTCCTGTCCCGTTTTGGCGTGACGATCAAAGGACCGCTGGAAGAAAGCAATGGCAATTATTGGATGCCTGTAGCGAGTGCGTCAGCTGAACATCTCAAGGTGACGCCTCTGTGGGGGACAAAAAGAGGATTGGCCACAACTTTGTCGTTGGAGATGAAGACTTCTGCACTTGGCATTGACGGCGTGGGCGATGTGCGTTGTTTCATCAAAAGGAAGGTGAATGCGGGCGAGGTACTTCGGAGGATGTGCCTCAAGGCGTCGGATAAGCAGGCGGAACGCATCGGAGATGCGCTCGTGCTGTGTCCGTGCGAAAAGTGCCGGGCGAACACGCCGGGCGAACGGTTTCTTCTCAAGGCGACGAATGCGCAAAACGAGATGGCCGAAGGAGGCGTGTGTGATCCGGCGGTGTTCGGTTCGCTCCACGAGTCATTCGTGCCCGCCGACGAGGAGAAGTGGGGCGTGATCGAATTGCCCGAGCCGATCGACTATCCCGCGAAAGCGTTGACGGGCAAGAACTTGCACGACCAGCCGAAGCTGCGCTACGTCCCCGTCCTGCCGATCAGGTACCGCGTGGGATACGAAGGCGAGGTAGATCCGTTCGGGTACGGGGAGATTGTCGCCGCGTGCGACCGGTATGCCAAGGCGAAGGAAGAAGACAAGGCGAAGGCGTTGACGCAGATCGAGAAGGCTGTCGCGACCGTGTTTCAGGTTTTGCGTGATGCGTGCTGCGGGAAACACGGGCTCGTGAGGCGGGAGGGACTAGGGCGGCGCGTGGACCGTTCGTGTCGTATGGTGATCACGCCGGGGCCGGATCTCGCGTTCGACGAGGTCGGCGTTCCGGCGTCCATCCTCTGGGAGCTTCTGGCGGACCGCGTCACCGATGAGCGGATCAAGGTTGAAGGGAAGCCACAGAGCGTGGACCTGCGCGTGACGGCGCATGGTGTGACGGCAGCGGGGTTCGGCTGGCGCTCGCCTAAGGAAAGCTCGAAAAAACGGCTCACAGAGAAATGGGATGCGCTGAAGGAGTACCTGGAAAAACATCCGCTTTGGATGCTCATGAACCGTCAGCCGTCTCTTCACAAATACAGCATGCAGGCCTTCAAGGTAAAGGTCCTGAAGCCCGCAGACGGCGAGGTGTTCCGTCTGCAGCCGCTTTCATGCAAGGGGTTCGGGGCCGATTTTGACGGCGACGAGATGGCTGGTTACCTGCCGCTTTCCGACGCTGCACAGGAGGCGCTGCCGCGTCTGGCGCCGTCCGCGAATCTCTTTTCGGCGGGGAACGGACAGATCACCCCGAATTACGACCGAGACTTCGTGATGGGCGCATATCTCGTCTGCGCGCGCGATTCCGGTGCCGCGAAGAAGCGATTGGAAGAGCATTGTAAACAGGGCGAAGCCGAATCCGTCTTGAAGGATGCGCGTGCGGCGTTCGCGAAATGTACGGAAGAGGGCGTCTCGTTCGGTTACTACGACCTTGTGGTGTATGACGGGAAAAACGGTTTCGCGGCGGATATGGTCAACTCAGGGGCAAATGGTGCAAAGCAGATCAAACAGTTCACGAATCCTCGCGGTCTACTTGCGACCGGCAAGCTGGGGTTTGTGCCGTCCGAAGAGGTGAAACGGAAATTCGATATTCAGGGCTCGCTCGTCGGCGGCATGTCGTGGGAGGACATCTTCTGGTCGTCGTTCAACGCTCGCGCTTCGATGTGCGACAAGAAGCTCAACACCGGCAAGGCGGGCGATCTCACGCGTTGTCTTGTCTATGCCCTGCGTCCAGTGACGATTACGTGCAAGAAGTGCAAGACACCGGATGGCGGCAAGCGTTCGATACTCAACTGTGGTTGCGAAACTGGCATCTGCGCGGCGTGCTACGGGGCTTTGTCGGACGGCACTTTGCCAGAAGTTGGGTACCCGGCGGGATTGATCGCCGCGCAGTCGATCGGCGAACGCGGCACGCAACTTTCGATGAAGAGCGCCCATGCGGGGAAGAGCCAAGTGGACATCGAGTTCGTGCGCGCGCTTATTTTGAGTGGTAAGAAGGCTAAGACATACGATGCATTCTACAAGTATCTGTGCGGGGAGGACGGCAAGACAACTCCGTACCGCGATCTGGATCTGCGGCATGTCCAACTCTTGTGGCGCGTTCTCGCCGGATGCGGGACAAAATCCCTCAACGGTGTGTTGAAGAAAATTGACGAAGGCAAGGACATGGAATCGGTCGCGCGCCGTGCAAACAAGGAGACGATCTTGAAATTACTGAGTGGGGAGATGCGGGACGCCCCGCTAGACTCGCCGTCGGCGCAGGTGATGTTCAACAGTTTCGCAGTGGGAGTGTGACCATGGCTTTAGGTTATGGATTGCAGATGGCGACAATCATGCAGCCGTCCAATCGAATGGACGTCTCCACCAAGTATGAGCTGGACGCCAAGGTCGAACTGTCCACACGGATACAGGCATCGATTTTTGTGCGCACGGATTGTGCCACTCAAGTACAGATTTTGCAGGCGTTGATCGCCAGTTTCCAGATCGTTGTCGAGACCGACGCGGAAGAAGAAGTTTTTACTGAAATTGCGGATGCTGCCGAGGAGGATTACGACTCGGAGGTCGATTTCATTGATGACGACGAAATCCGGGATGAGGTCGATTCCTTCGGCGCGTATGCGGCACCAAACGGCGAGGAGGCGTTGCCACTTGATTTAATTCTGCGTGGCTACGAGATCAGGATTGTCGAGACGGCATCGGGGCGATGGGCGTGTATTCCGCCCCGCAACCCGCTGTTGGGATATCGTCCCAATGGTTTTGATTCGGAGGCACACAAGATTCTTGAAGCCGTTCGCAAGCAGTTTGCGTTCTACGAGTCTGTGGCGAAGTGGCTGCAGAGTGAAGGGAATGAGGTTCTTGAAAGTCCGGCAGCGTTTAGAGGGAATCACAAAAAAATGACGCAGACGGAATTTGTTTCGTCAGATTTCTGCGCCAACTTTCGTTCTAAGAAGGCAGAAACATCGAAAAAGGCAGACACGGGGAACATCCACGCCTATTGCAGGAATTGTCGTCTGTCATGGGGATATGCTTCGCTACCTTTGGCCAGCGTTTTCACCTAAGAACCAGTTACAAAACCTTTCTTGCTTTCGCTGTTGGGAGCTTGGGAGTTTAGGAGATTGGGAGACTTGTAGTAAACCAAAATTCCTCTTTTCGATTTTCCCGCCATGTCGTATCTCACGCAGAGGCGCGGAGAGGCAGAGTTCGCAGGGTTTATCCCTATTGCTTGGGTACATATTAGTGTTCACCAATTGTTTGAAAGATCTTTACGAGATTCTTCTTGTCATGGTTTTCATTTCTGTCGGATTTCTGAACTTTCTCTGCGCTCTCCGCCTCTCTGCACCTCTGCGTGAGAATTTCTCTGAGGATTTTAGGGTAAAACTTCAAAAGTCTCAATAACTCCAAGACTCCAAAACTCCCAATAGCGAAAGCAATGAGCGTGTTCAAAAAAAATCAGAAAACTTGAAAGATATTGCTGCGCATACGGTTTCTGTTTATGGAGATTATAAAGCCATGGCAGTAAAAACAGAAAAAATCGACATGAATTCGCGGATCGGCGATCGTTTTGAGCCGATTCCCATTACGCCTCGCCGTATGGTGGAGGTTCTGGACTGTGACGACGAAAAGATTAAGGGTCTTTCCATCGGGCAGACAACCTATAAACTGAGCGACCGATTCTACAAAACCCTTGCCGCCGAACTGGGGATTCCCTTTGGCGTGTTCGGGTTCTTCACACCGCTGGAGGTGATGACGCGCGCGGCCGAGAAGGAGCCCGATCTGGCGCTCCGCGTGACGGTCGATACGGAACGGAACCAGGCACTGGGTCTGACGCAGGACAAGGGCTTGCCCATGCCCGTGAAATTCATTGAGGGCGTCCTGCACGAGGACCGCCGCCTGCAGGAGGTCGAATACGGCAACGGCATGCTGAGCGCGATGCTCGACCTCGACGACCCGTGGGACGTGCCGAACGACAGTACCTACCACGTGCGCGTGCGCTGTCGCGTGCCCGTGGACGGCGTGGGCATGCCCGACATGAGTCTCGCCACATGGCGGCAGATTTGCTCGAACGGCGCAGTGGCGGAGGCGCCGCTGTTCCGCACGAAGATGGAAATCAAGGACAACAGCGGCGAGCATTTCCGCCGCCTGCTGGCGTCCTTCAGCAACCCGTCAGGCGTCGAGATGCTGCAGGAGCGCATGTGTACCGCAGCTGGTACGAAGGCGTCGGTGGGCGAGGTCGTGCTGCTGGAGGGACTGATCCGCCGGTCGGTGGCGAACACGCGCAACCAGATGCTCCTCCGCGAGCGGCTGAACGAAATCGCCGATAACCCGTGCGTGCGCTACGGCGTGACGGACCTCACGAACATCGGACAGAAGAAGCGTCCGCTCCTGCCCGTGGGGTGCAGCGTGGCCGACCTCCTCAACTTCGCCTCGGAGCTCGCCTCGCACCATGCGGAGCTGCTCAAGCCCGAATCCACGCTTCATTCCTTCGCGGGGACGGTGCTGTCCAAGGACTTCGACCTCGAGGACCTCTATCCGAACGCGGTCCGGACCAGCAACTTCTACCTCGGCGGCATCAATTTCTCGCAGGAGGCCGCGTAAGGTGACGCAGTACGAAGAAAGACCGTACCAGCAGGAGGCAATCAAGGAGGCCCTCGCCGCGTTTGCGGAGCGAGGGCATACTTCCGTCCTGCTTGAATCGCCTGTCGGCTCGGGCAAGACGTACATGGCACTGGAGGTGATCCACCGTTTCCAGGAGCATCTGGGGCGTCCGATCAAGGTCGGCTGGGTGGCGCCGCGCCACCATCTGCTGCGCCAGATGATGGAGGCGAACCGGGACCTATACCAAGACAACATCCGCCCAGTCTCGCTTTTCGAGAAGGTACCGCCGGAGGTGGAACTCGTCGTCCTCGACGAGGCCCACCACGAGGCGACGCAGAGCTGCGTGCTCCTCTACGAGCGGATGCGCGCAAAGTGGACGATCGGTCTCTCGGCCACGCCCATGCGGACGGACCGCATGAAGCTCTCCTTCCAGGAGACGGTGCGCACATGTTCCATCGGACGCCTCGTGCGGGAAGGGTACCTTAGCCCGTTCAATACGTACGTCATCCCCAACTACAGCGTGGCCACGGCTGCGGATTTCTATCTGGCGGATCCCAAGCGCTGGGGGAAAAGCCTCGTGTTCTTCTCGACGATCGCCGAATGCGTGGCGTTTCGCGAACGCCTCGCCGCAGGCGGCGTGTCGTGCGAGGTGGTGACGGGCGAGAGTGACAAGGAGAGCCAGATCGATGCCTTTGCGAGCGGCCGCGTGCAGGTGGTCGCGAACGTGGCGATGCTCACGGAGGGGTTCGACCAGCCCGACGTGGCGAGTATCTTCGCGCGCGACGCCTCGCGTCTGCCGACGATCCAGATGTGCGGACGCGGCCTGCGTCGCGCCCCAGGGAAGGCGGCTTGCAACATCGTACAGAGTGCGAATTCGAGCTACCTCTTCGAGCGCGTGGCGTCACCGCGCAACGCATTCCGGTGGCAGCAGGGCCGCTGGCTGGCGCTGACGGATGGCACGGAGGCGATTGAGCAGACGCTGAAGGAGACACTTCGTCGGATGGATGTGCGTGAGAAAAATGACCGAGCAGCGCGGAAAAGCGAGTTCCGGCGTGCGGCGCGGGTCGCGCCCTTGAAGTTCGCGCGCAAGCTCGAACGCCTGGAACGGGCCGAAAACGAGGAGAAGTCGTATTACGCGGAGTTCGGCAGCATCTACGACGCGCTCGCGCGCTTTCGTGAGGCGGCGCATGCGGTCTGCTGGGACGGCGTTCCAGCCCCGTGCGCAATCCATCTCAACAAGGGCTTCGGCACGAGCCTTGACCGGGTGACGGCGATCTCCTGCTTCCTGCGCGACGGCGACCGTGTGGTTCCGGCCCTTTCGGTAAACCTGCGCGTATGCGTCGACCAGATTTGGCGGCGTACGCTGTCGCACCGGCGGCTTGCCATCGAGTTCCTGCGGGGAATGGTGCTCCTCCGTCTCTCGGCGGACGGCCGTGAACCGAAACCGGGCGAACTGGCCATGCTGATGGATTACTTCGGCTACAACGAGGCCACGAACAAATACCGGCGCGGGACGCAGATTGAGGAGGTGCTGCATGCGGCGGATGAGTGTCTGGCGGATGTGCTGCCTCGTCTCCGTCCTGCACTCTATCACCCATACGGTGCGACATCGAAGGGCGACGCACGCTACTATCTGCGCACTTGAGACGAATCAGAGGGCTTGAGCCCACGTGCAAAGGTCTTGACCTTGTCGAAGTTCAAACCCAAGTGGTAGAGGTACTTGAAGAGCTGCGGGGATCCGTCCTTTGAGTCGTTCTGGTTTATGCGGAGGCGTCGGCTGGCGTCCGCCTGGTTCTTCGCGTCCGCGCAGACCGAGGCGACGAAGGCAAGTTGGGCGAGTTCGTCCAGGCGGAGCTCGGCGTACTTCTCGCCAAGCAGTTCGCGCAGGAACTCGAATTTGCAGGAGGCGTCGGGAAGGGTAGAGGTTGGGGTTGGCGTATGAATGGTTTGCGACGCGGTTGGAAATTGCTCTTGTTTCGTTGTCGCATCATTATTGTCGGCCTTGTATGATTTTTGTTCAAACTCGGTGCGTTCGATTTCCTTTTCGACGCCATGCAGCTCAATCTGAAGACCGTTTGCGAATGTCGCCATCCTGAAGATCATGGCGTTGAACTCCCGGAAGTTGCCTTTCCACTCGGTGGTGTCGGCTTCTGCATATTCGATGAAACGTTGTAATGCGTCGTTAGCAAATTCAAGATGCGAAGAATATTTTTTATTGTACTCACTCAATACTTGCTGGCAATTGAGGGCGATGTCTTTGCGTCTTGCGGCATAGCCGGGGTGTTCTTTTTCCGCGAGGCCGGGCAGGTGGAAATGCCAGGTGTTGATACGTTCCAGCAGATCCAGGCGGAACCGCTTGGCCTTGACTTCTTCCCACAAATCCTTGTTGGTGCCGCAGATGAGCATGAAGTCGCATTGTATGTCCACCGTCGAATGGGGACGCCTAAACTTCTTGGTCTCGATGGCCGTCAGGAGCATCGCCTGGGAATCGAGGGGAAGTTCGGCAATCTCGTCGAGGAAGAGAATTCCCCCGTTGGCTTGCTGCAGTTTTCCGTCGCACGTGCTGATCGCGCCCGTGAAGTCGCCCCTGTCGTGGCCAAACAGCTCGCTTTTGATGATTCCCGGGTCACCGCCCAAAGTCGCGCAGTTGACGGATACGAATTTGTCTTTCAATCCCTTTGTCTTTGCTATGTTCCTGGCGAGATTCGACTTCCCGCTACCTGTGGGGCCTGTGAAGAGTATCGGTTCCTTTGTTCTTTGCGCTACGAAGAGTATCTGGTCGAGGAGCTCCAAGAATTCCGTGTTGCTCTTGTCTACGAAGATTCCCTCCATGAGCCCGTTGTTCTTAGCTTGCCTTTTCGTGGCTATTGACAACTTGCGATAGGCTTCGTTGAAGTCCGATGGATCGTCCTTCGCATAGCTTCCCACCGGGGTTCGATAGTCGCGTTTTGTATTGTCGTGCCATGGGGACGGCAGTATTCGCATGCCGGGTATCTTGCCTTCCTGGCTGAGCATGAACAGGGATTCTCTGATCTGCATTGTGCCGTGGTTGCAGTTCACATAACACATGGTACCTTCTGCACTGAATTCCGATGCATGGGCTTCGGCAAACTTATACAGGTTCGTGAACACGCTCACCATGTCCCAGGGCGATTTGAACTTGGGCCGTAACGCCTTGATGTCTTCTACGACCTCGTCAAAGGTTCTCCGCATGGGGCCCCTGAGGCCGCTGTAGAGGAGATAGTAATCGTCGAACTTCAGATCAGGGTAGGAAGCGAGCGCGACAGAAGGCCGCCAGATGTCAGTCCGTTTGATGTCTTTCGGACTCAGGCGCGAGAGATACCCCTTCGTCTTGGCGTCTTTTCCGAACGAGGCGAGGAATGTCCTGTCTTGCACCTTGTATTCAAGCTGGTCATGCTCGTATCCGAAATAAGAGATTAGAATGTTTTTCTTGATAGCCTTCTTTTCCATGAATTTTCTCCCTCCAATTGGCACTTGCCGCCGGTATTGTATCAAAAAAGCTGATAGCAGACAAGTGAGGAGCCGAAATTCTTTCCATCAGGAAAAAGCATTTCCATTAGTCCGTTAAACTATCCGGCCAATCAACTTTTTGCGTCCGCATAAGGAAATGAACATCTAACCACAAAGGACCACTATGACAAGCAAGCATACACACGCAGCAAGCGACAGCATCGCGTACATCCCCACGCTCGGGGAATGGGGCACGCTCCTTCGGAAGCACGGCCCCAAGATCGTCAACTCGCTTTGGCGGTCGGGTAACAGGCAGGATTGCGAAGACGCCGTTCAGAGTGCGGTCATAAAGATTGCAGGGCTTGACCCCGACCATCGCCTTGAGGAGGAGCTTGAACCTAAGACGGAGGCCCAGTGGGTCGGGTTTGTCCAGATGCACGCGCGTTCGTTTCTGAGCCATAGGAACGAGCGCGAGGCGAAATGGGTGTGGGCCGGCAATACGCATAAGGAGCTGCGCGACGCCTACTCGGCGACGCTTGCCGACCGTACGCTCGGCGAGCGCCCCCGTGCGGAGCGTCTGCGCAACATCCGGCGTCAGACCCAGTACCTGGTGGCGAGGGAGGAGGTCCGGAACCAGGACGCCCAATCGCCGATCGAGCGCCTGAGCGAGAAGATACGCCGCCAGGCCGTCCGGGAGATGGTGGACCTTGTCTGCGGCGAATATGGCGTGAGCGACCGCGACAGGGATGTGTTCGTCCGCACCGTCCTCGACGGAGAGGACGCGCAGCGTGTCGCGGACGACCTGCTGAAGGGCAATCGCAGCCATCTCTACATCATCGTGTGCAGGGTGAAAGAGAAGCTCGTCAAGCACGGACGCACGGCGTTCAAGCGCGGCTGGGTCCTCGCCGAAGAGAAGCTGTGGAGACTGGGAGCGTAAAGAAATGGTGGTGTGGTACTACGATTTAGGAGGATGTTTTAGGATAGGCAACTATACGAAAGTATAGCCAGTCCAAACGAAACAATAACGCTACGATCAAATTGCAGCTCAAAATTTGACCACCCATAGTCATAGTCAGATTTCAACAATCAGATCAGAAAAATCTTGCTGATGGTAAGGTTGTGCCGTTGGTACAGTTATTGCTTATAGAGCGCGTGGATGACAACGCATTTTGAAATTCGAAAACAGAAAATACGGAAGGAACGAAAAAGTGAACAACGATGAAGAAGTGATGTCCGCCGAAGAGTTTTTCGGCGAACTTGCGTACGAGAAGAAGGCACCTGTCCGCAAGGGACGGGGTCGCGGGAAGAAGTCTGCAAACGACCTCTTTGCCGAAATCAAGGTCAAGATGGTAATGCGAATCTACGGCGTAACGAAGGCGCGCGCGCTGGAGATTATCGCCGATCGTGCCGAGGAGAATAATACGCCCTCGGTGCCTGACGGCAACGCGGACGCGGCCGATGAAAATGACGATGAAGTCAAGTTTCTGCCAGAGTCCGAATTTTTGGGCATACGTCTCTGAAAGAATAAAGAACAACGAAAGGAAAAAGAAAAATGGCGAAATTCAAGCAGGTCCCGCAGAACTTCCTGTTCCGCAAACTCCTAAAGTACTGGGGCAACATGGTCCAGAACTATAAGGACGATTGCCGTGACGACGACTTCTTCGATATCATGCGCAACTGTTTCGACCACGACAAGGGTGTGGAGCTTATTGAGGCGGCCTACACGCCGGAGGAGCTTGAGGAGATGAAGCACGCGAAGTCGCGCGCCTGCCGTCTCGACCTCGAGGATGCGCTGGACGACGTGTTCTGCGCGCTCTGGAACAACGAAGATACTCGCGACAAGTGCCGGGCGGTCCTCGACGCGGCTCGCGAGTACATGGAGGCGGACAGCGCGGAGAAGGGTGCCGACATCGTATCGCGCCGTTTCGCGGAGCTGGTGCGCGTCCTCAAGCTGAGCGCGCTCGAGGCCGATATCCTCACGCTCGCCTACGTGCGTGACCAAACGTGCTTCAGCTGGCCGTGCCGCGTGGAGGACCGCGAGAAGCCCCTCTACTACGCGATGGCGCTAGACCGCTCATACGACGAGGTGGTGAAGGCCCTATCGCCGAAGGGGACACTCCTCAAGTTCTGTCTCCTCGACGGCGACTACGACTTCAGCCGCCGGACTCTCGGCGGGTTCATGGACGGCACGTCCGACGAGACCATTGAGCGCCGCTTCTACGCGAAGAGCGAGGATAAGGACGTCCTCCCCTGGGAATTCTACGGCGACCTTTCGGCCAAAGACGGCGAGGTTCTCAAGCGCATGATTACTGCGAGCGGCGGGAAGTGCAACATCCTCCTCTACGGGGCACCTGGTACGGGCAAGACCTCCTTCGCCCGCTCCCTCGCTAAGGAACTCGGACGCTCGGCCTGGGAGGTCCGCCAGGGCGACGAGGACGGACGGAACATGAAGTCCGAGGCGCGCATGATGGGCATCCAGGTGTGCAACTCGCAGGAGGACCCCGCGGAGAGCCTCATGATTGTGGACGAGGCGGACGAGCTCCTGCGCGGCAGCTCGTGTGGGTTCGGTTTATTTGGCCTCTTCGGGTTCGACACCGGCGGGAAGTCCACGGAGAAGGGCGTGATGAACACCATCCTCGACGAGATGCGTGTTCCTGCCGTGTGGATTTCCAATGCCCCGGCGCGCGAGATGGACGAGTCCGTACGCCGCCGCTTCGACTACTCCATCTGCTTCGAGCGTCTGAACAACGGACAGCGCGTTGCCATCTGGCGCAACCAGGTGGCGAAGCACGGTCTGGAGGCGCTCATCCCCGAGACGAAAATCGAGGAGTACGCCGCGAAGTACGAGACGAGCGCGGGCGGCATCTCCACCGTGCTCTCGAATGTGAAGCGCAGAAAGTGGACGAGCTTGTCGCCACGCTGATGAAGCCCCACTGCAAGCTCATGGGCGTGAAGGATGCCAACGCCTTCCTTCCCGCGAAGGACTATTCGCTCGAAGGTCTCAGCATCAAGGGCAAGGTCGGCCTCGACCGCGTCGTGAAGGCCGCGCGCAACTACCTCGACGCCGGCTTCGGCGCGGAGTCCGAGGACAAGCCCCGCATGAACATCCTACTCTTCGGGCCTCCCGGTACGGGCAAGACTGAGTTCGTCAAGTACCTCGGCAAGGAGCTCGACCGCCGGGTCGTGGTCGTGAAGGGCAGCGACATCCTCGGAATGTACGTGGGCGAATCCGAGAAGAACATCGCCAAGGCGTTCCGCCGCGCCGAGGCCGAGCACGCCATCCTCTTCTTCGACGAGGTGGACGGCCTCCTCCAGGACCGCTCTAACGCCGGACACAGCTGGGAAATCACCCAGGTGAACGAGCTTCTCCAACAGATGGAGAACTTCGACGGCATCATGGTGGCCGCTACGAACTTCTCGAAGAACCTCGACCCGGCGACGATGCGCCGCTTCACGTTCAAGCTGGAGTTTGGCTATCTCGATGACGTCGGGAAGAAGTCCTTCTTCGAGCGCATGTTCAAGGCTACGCTCACTGACGACGAGTTCGCCGAACTGAAGGCGCTCCGCAACCTCGCGCCTGGCGACTTCCGCACCGTACGCCAAGAGCAGTTCTACCTCGGCGACGCCGTCACGAACCTCGACCGCATCGCGGCCCTGAAGGAGGAGTGCGCCGTCAAGAAAGACGGCGACCACTCCGCCGCCATCGGCTTCGCGGGCTAAAACTACCACGTCACGGCGGGCCTCGCCATCCTCGACACGATGAAGATGGTGAAGTGCCCGGTGGCGACGTACTGCGTGGGGCAGGCGGCGTCGATGGGGGCGGTGCT
>CACWIW010000041.1 GCA_902761035.1 uncultured bacterium
GCTCGACTATCTCGAGACGCGTCCCGACATCGACGCCAAGGCGCTCGGCTGCATGGGGAATTCGGGCGGCGGGAACGTCACGGCCTTCCTGCAGGCGGTTGATACCCGGCTCGCGGCGACGGCGCCCGCCGGATACATCTGTTCTTTTGCCCGGGCGGCCGAGAAGGCGTCGATCGGTCCCGGGGACGCATGCCAGAACATCTTCGGACAGCTGTCGTTCGGCCTGAACCACGCGTCGTTCTGCCTCATGTCCGCGCCGTTGCCCGTGCGCGTGCAGGCCTATCGCGGCGACATCGTCTTTCCCTTCGATGGCACCCGGCACACAGTCGAACTTGCCGAAGGCGTGATGAAGCGTCTCGGCTGGGGAGATCGATTCGGCATGACGGACATGGAGGGCGGCCACCTTTGGTACGAGGGAAGCCGCGCGTCTTCCATCGACTGGATGAAGCGCTGGCTTTGTGGGGACGCCGCAGCGCTTGCGCGGACGACGGAGGAGTACCGCGCGCTCAACAAAGACTTCGACAAAAAGACGTCTGACTGCGGACCGGGCAAGTCCGATGGTTTCTCGTGCGGGGGCGGGGGCGTGTTGTCGCTGCCCGGCGAGCGTACGGTGTACGATGTCATGCGCGATGACCTGAAGGCGGCGGTTTTCGCGCGGAAGGGTAAGGTCACGCCTGCCGACGTGCGGCGCATCGCCGGCATCGCCGAACCGGGCGCCGTGCCGCTCAGGCGCATCGAGATTTCGGAAGAGACGCGCGGCGGCGTGCGAATCGTCCGCGAGGCGTATGTGCGGCCGGACGGGCTGAAGCTTCCCGCCGTCGTGTTCATCCCGGCCAAGATATCGGGCGCGCCGGTCATTGCCTTGAACGCCGCCGCTCGCAAAAACAGCGCGGAGGCCGTGGCGAAGTACGTGGCAGCCGGTCGGCCCGTGATGTCCATCGACCTGACGGGGGCAGGGGAAATCGGGCTGTACGGAAGGAAAAAAAAAGGGAAGTTATTACTCGCGCAAGGGACGGGACGAGGAACTTTCCGTATTGCTCTATGCGCTTGGCCAGTCGCTTGTGGGGCGTCAGGCCGCTGAGCTTCAGGAAGTTGCGCTGGATCTGAAACGGCGTTTCGGGGCGTCGCCGGATATCTTTACGCGGGGGCGCATGGCCGTCGCCGCCGCTCACGCGATCGCCGTGAACAAGGGGTTGTTTGGTAAGATTGAATTTGTCACCCCGCCGCCGTCATGGACGGAATCGGTCAGGAAAGCCCTCGACACGCCGATGTCCATCTGCGTCAACGGCGCGCTTCTGTCGTATGACTGGACAGAACTCGCTTCGGGCAATTTACCAGACTAGTACTGTGGGCACATCCGCGAATCGTGCAAGTTGGAAAATTGGTAGGGCCCGCTCGCCGAGCGGGCCGCCATCAACGTTGAATCGCATTGCTAATTTCCTACGGTGTACGAGCTATAAATCATAGGTGTATTTGAGAATCTGCATCGGTGCAAGCAGTTGATTTGCCGCCGAGTTTATTTGATTTGCCGCCGAATTAGTGTTTATTCGGCGGCAAATATTTGGTATAATGGCGGCATGTTTCCACTGGTCACAGGGGAAGGACGGCATTTTCACATGCAGTCCGTTCCTCTGACACGACGAACAAAGGAGAAAAACACATGCAGAAGCGCATAAAGATCAAGGCTGTCACCCGCGAGAAGGACGCCGCCGGGAAGTTTCAGACCAACCTGACGCCGAACGCGACCCTTGAGGGAAAAGAACTCATCGAGCGGTGGGCGGATTTTTCCCGATTGAACGCTGCGCAGGCGGAGACAACGTTGGTACTGCTGAAGGGCTTCATCCTTGATGAGCTGGCCAAAGGCAATAAGCTCGACTTCGGGCTGGTGTCGTTCTATCCAAGGCTGTCCGGCGCGCTTTCCAGCCGAGATTCCTCGCCTGAAGCAGAGGGGCTTTACGTGCGCGGGGCGGTGAAGGCGAGGCGTCCGCTGATGAACGGGCTGAAGGACAAGCTGGAGGCGGTGAATGGTCTCACAACGGTCCAGGCGCACATCTACAATGTCTTTGACAAGACGGCAAAGCGCTTTGACGTGCTGGCCACCGGCCATGTCCTGAGCGTTGCGGGATATGATATCCCCGTGGACGCCGCGAAGGAAGACGAGGGCGTGTGGCTGGAACGGCGGACGCACAAAAACAGATAGCGCCTGGAACATACGTGCTGGCGTTCTACACGCGCTGCGGGCAGGGCGAAGGCTACCGCGTTGTCCGCGTGAGCCGCAAAATACGCGCGATAGCACCATGAAAATTTGGTATAATATTGCCGTCAGGAAAATGAGGAAGAAAACCGCAGAAGTCGTACTAGATGGTACAAGCCGTCAACATGAGGTTTGGAAATGCGAAAGAAAATTGACAGATTGACCATAAAGGGGTTCAAGTCCATAAGGGACTTGAGCAACTTTTCGCTTGGTGACATCAATGTCGTCGTTGGCGCGAACGGCGCGGGGAAAAGCAATTTCGTGCAGATGTTCCGCATGGTGCGGGAAATGGTGCGGAAAGACTTCCAGAACTTCATCGCCACGCATGGTGGCGCGGCGGCGTTTCTGCATAACGGTTTGAAAGCGACAAAGTCCATCGAAGCAGAGTTTAATCTTGGCGGAGAATCGTATGGCTTCACGCTAACGCCTACGGCGGACGAGACATTTGCCGTTTCTGAAAGTCAGAATGGCGAGAATGTAGGTGACGCGATCTCTGGTTGGGTCGTGTACCATTTCCACGACACGAGCGAGCGTTCGCCGATGCGACAGAGCGAGATCGTGGAGGATTGCGCCTATCTGCGCGAGGACGCGGCGAACATTGCCCCGTTCCTGAAGGCGTTACGCGAGGATGGACCGGAGGGCATCAAGAGCTACCGCGAGATCGTGGCCGCCGTGCGGCTCGTCATGCCGTTCTTCGACGACTTCACGCTCACCCCTGTCCGTTTCGGCCCGGCGGAGAAGGTGAAGCTCACCTGGACGCAGAAGGGCACCGATTATCCGTTCCAGCCTTACCACCTTTCCGACGGCGCGATCAGGTTCATCTGCCTCGCTACGGCCTTGCTGCAACCAAGGCCGCCGTCAACGATCGTGATCGACGAGCCGGAGCTTGGTCTTCACCCGCAGGCGATTGCGATCCTTGCGGACTTGATCAAAGCCGCGTCGGCACGGACGCAGGTGGTCGTGGCCACGCAGTCACCTCTTCTTGTCGACCAGTTTGCGGTCGGCGACATCGTCGTCGCGAAGCGCAAGGACGGCGCGACGGCGTTTGAGCGCCTGGACGAGAAGGACTACGCCGCTTGGCTGGAGGATTTCACCTTGGGCGAGCTGTGGGCTCGCAATGTCATCGAGGGAGGTCCCGTACATGAATAGCGAGGTCTATCTTGTCGTCGAGGGCTTGACCGAACAGCTTTTCGTGGAACATGTGCTTGCCCCTTATTGCGCCATGCAGGGGATCTACCTTCATCCCACTCAAGTGCCGAAGAGGGGCGGGAAAGGCGGGGATGTCCGCTTCGAACGCGTGAAGACCTGCGTGAGCAATTTCCTCAAGCAGCGCAGCGACACGCGCGTGGGAACGTTCGTTGACTACTACGGACTCGCAGCTTGGCCGAAACTGGAAGAAGTCAGGTCTGCGCAGGGGTTGTCGCCCGCAGAGATCGCAAAGCGCCTGAACGATGCGGCAATGGAGGAGTTGTGCGGCGCCCTGCCTGCGATCAATGTTGCCGACCGCTTTGTGCCGTTCATGGCCGTACACGAATTCGAGGCGTTGCTCTTCAGCGACGCGGGGGTTCTTGCTTCGTCATTGGGAGTGGACATTGCCGCTGTCAATGACGTGCTACAGGAATACGGTTCGCCAGAGAAGATCAACACCCGCCCCGACAAGATACCCTCTCGGCATCTTGAGGTCTGGACGAACGAGCGTTACATGAAAACGGTTCAGGGCATCGCCATCGCCGGCAGAATCGGAATCGCCCAAATGCGCGCGGCCAATCCAAATTTCGACGACTGGCTCACGCGGTTGGGGTGCAACAGGGAGTCATGAAAGAATCGAAACCGTTGTCACCGTGGAAAAACTGATGCAATCCGACGCGAAAGACATTGGCGGCTTCGACCGCGACATACTGGAATGGAACGTTCCGGAAGCGGTTCTTGCAGTCTTACTGAAGGACCGCTCGACGGGCCGCAATCTCATCTGGGCGACGGATAGACAAAGAGGAATGGAGTATGGCAATTTCAGATGATATCAGGCGAGGCGAGGGATATGAACTTGAATTCAAGCTCATTCCCAATGAAGACCGCGTGAAATACCTTAAGACGGCTGTCGCATTTGCCAACGGAAAGGGCGGCAGCATCCTTTTCGGCGTCGCAAACGACGGAACTGTACATGGTATCGACAAGCAGCGTGTGTTTGCGGTAATGGATGGGATTGTTGACTCGGTTGTCAACGCCTGTTCACCCCGCATTCCGATTGACATAGGAATCGAAGACGTCGAAGGGAAGTCTGTCATCGTTCTCGATGTGCTTGCAGGATCGCGGTGTCCGTATTTCCTAAAGGCGGAGGGCGACAAGGACGGTGTCTATGTTCGTGTTGGCGCCACGACGCAACGCGCGGACGATGCGACGCGCCATGAACTCGCATTGGAGGCAGAAGGGCGCAGCTTCGACAGCGAGCCTTGTCCGAACGCGAAGATCACCGATGCCCGCATCGCCGCGCTATGCTCCAACATGTACCGCATTGCGCGCAGAAACGCGAGAGACGAATCGGAGCGCAAGGCGGTCAGGAAAATTACGGCAAATCAGCTCCAGGCGTGGGGTATCATTTCAAGGTCGCGGAACCGCTGGATTGCATCCAATGCGTATGCATTGCTGACAGGCGACAGGGCGTTCGCGACGCGAGTAAAGTGCGGTGTGTTCAAGGGGGACTCAAAGGCCGTTTTCGTTGACCGCCGCGAATTCACCGGCCCCATCTATGAACAGATCGAGGAGGCGCACAAGTACATACTGTCCAAGATCAACATGGGCTGTGTGTTCGAGGGCATCCAGCGAAGGGACCTCTACGAGCTGCCGCCGGACGCTTTGCGCGAACTCGTGGTCAACGCCTTTGCGCACCGCAACTATTTCGAACATGACGCGCCGATCTTCGTCGCCGTGTACGACACACGCGTGGAGATCACGTCGCCGGGAGGCCTGCCGCGCGGGCTCACGGTCGAGAAGGTGCTTGCGGGGCGGTCGAAGATCCGCAACCACGCGCTTGCCGAGGCCTTCAACTACATGAAGGTCATCGAACATTGGGGGAGCGGCCTGCGGCGCGTGTCGAAAGAACTGGCAGAGTACGGGGCGAAGCCGCTGCAGCTCGAAGACGGCGGAATCGACGTGCAGATAAACGTGTTCCGAAATGCTGCTAACGCTGGCGAGGAGGACAATGAGGGAAATCCAGAGAGAAGAGCAAGTGCCAGACAGAAAAGCACATTGATTGACACTGTAGGTGGCACTATGGATGGCACTATGGCACTAAGGATTGTCGGCGTTCTTGAAAAGGAGCCATCCATAACCATAGACAAGTTGTCGGAGAGGATGAATGTCGCAAGACGCTCGCTTGTTCGTTACATGAATATTCTGCAAGAAAACAACCGAATAAAGCGGATAGGCGGAAAACGTTTCGGCCATTGGGAGGTCATTTGATGGCCGAGTTTTTGGTATACTATCGCCCCGAGAGCGAATGACGAGTGAAAGGTAAATCGACAGATAGCGCCCTTGCGCGCGACATACTGGAATGGAACGTTCCGGAAGTGTGTGTGCATGTCATTTGAAAGGGAGGAACGAGTTTGAGTATGACAAGACAGAATAAAACTGTACGTGTGCCTAAAGCCGCAAGGGGCATCTTTGCCGAGTTCAAAGACGACCCCGACCCAGAGGTCCGGCAGCGGGCGAGCAATTGGAGCCTCGCCATCGGCTTGCAGGATGTCGATCATTTGAGCGTGTCGCAGTTCTTGATTGATATGGCCAAGCGAAACATTCGGGGCGAGATCACGCAAGCGGAAGTCGCGCGTCTGATTGAGGAACATCATTCAATGGGCAGAACACAGAAGGGGAATGTCGCACAAAAAGACGCGAAAGAAGCACCTGTCTGACGGTCAGATTTGGTATACTAATCACGGTCAAATGATTGGCATAACGAGTGTTCAAGCAATGAAAGAATCGGCGGCCCATAAGAAGATTGTTCTTGTAGGAACTTACTGGACAGGACAGTTCAGTAAGTGGAGAGGGTATTACAACTATCCAATAGATGAGGCTGTTGAAGTCGACCCTGAAGCATACGGCGACATTTGCGAGCTGTGGCTCTTTAGAGGAAAGCAGTATCCGCTTTATCGCACGGCCAAGTTTATTGGTGTGAAGACAAAGTCCGAGCTAGTTTCGGAATATAAGTACAAGCCACAGAAGGGCAGCCAGCACAAGAAGTATTTGCTTTTCAAGACGGCCATCCTCTATGCTCCTTCAGAAACGGCGGATAAGGTCATTGTTCGTCTGTCGGACTTCGTGAAGCGGTCGCCGAAGGTGTGGGCGCAGCTTAAGGCCTATCTCGAATCGTCGGACCGGACGAATCCCAAGCTTGCCGCACGTCTCCCGCGCATACTCAACGGCATCCCACCAGAACGGCTGTGCGTGTGCGAGGCGGCCCTCGAGTATGATTATTATCCCATCGTACCGTGTCTGAATCCCGTTAACGCTCCGATTATCGATCCTGATTTCAAACGAGATGTTCAGGAATCTGATATCCCAGAGGATGTCCTCAAAATGCTCCTGAAGGATCAAACGACCGGGAACAACATCCTTTGGATGACGGACAACTACGTCAAGTATGAATCCCTGTTCGACGCCAAAATGGGGCCAAGAGACCAAATCCTAGTCGAAGAGGTGAATCGACCAGGCACGAAGATCATACGGCCACGTGTTGACAAGAGCCGCGAAGAACAGCGCGCGCGCGTTGTCGGCAAGGCCGAAGTTTTTACGCCGTCTTGGATCTGCAACGCGATGAACAACCTGATGGACGCGGCGTGGTTCGGTCTGAAGAAGTCGCCTTTCACGATCGAGGGACACAAGTCGTGGAAGGCGAACAAGGAACGCATTCCTTTTCCGGGCAAGGACGGGGGGGATTGGCAGACATTCGTAAGGGAAGTCCGCATGGAAATTACCTGCGGCGAGGCCCCGTTCATTGTCAGCCGCTATGATACCACGACGGGGGAAGTGATCGACATCCCCGAACGTATCGGCATCCTCGACAGGAAGCTCCGCGTCGTCACCGAGAACGTCGGCGTTAGGAATCCGAAGAAGTGGCTTGAATGGGCCATCGTCGCGCTCAAGGGTGTCCTTGCTTTTGAATGGCAGGGCGATAATCTGCTCATCGCCCGCGAGAACATCCTCTACACCATCCTCGAATACTACAAGTACTACTGCCATGCCGTCGTTGACCACGCCACGCTCCTTGAGCTTGCCAGGATCGTCAGCTGGAACATCTGGCAGATGGACGGGCTGAAGTTTGTTGTTCCTGAAAGTTGCCATGATGAGGTGTTTGCCCCGCAGAGACCGAAAGCAGTACAGATGGACTTATTTGCGGTAAATGAAGAATCCGAACCAGACAAACAGCTTCCCCTAACAAAGCCATGCCCTGGTTGCTCCAGGAAGAACCCTCTTGATGGTGCGCGGGAGCACAATGGAATTTATTGCAACATCATGGACTGGGAAGAGTCTAAGCCTATTCGATTTGTTGAGCTTGTGAGAAAGGAGAAGGTGTAATGGACAAAAGCGTCATTCTGGAATTGGTCACAGGTCGTGTCGAGCCAAAGATCTATGCGTTTCTTACAAGCGATGTTCCTCGATTCTTAAAGGTTGGTGATACATACCGCCCTGTTCCTGTACGCATAGCCGAATGGAGAGAGAAGGGCTTTGTCATTGGAGATCCAGAGAAAAAGCCAAGACAAGGAAAAGATTATGAATCTTGGGATGCCACATTAGAACAAGGTGTGTTCTTCCGTGATTACGAGGTACATAAGTATTTGACTGGCGTGGCGGGGATGGAGCAAATAACGCGCGAAAAGCTTGAAAATCTTCCCCGTAACGGTGAATCTAGGCATGGGGCTGCCAGACCATATTCGCAAGAGTTCTATCGTTACACCGCCGACGAAAATCCCGAGTTGAGCGACGTCAAAGCGGCATCGGTCAATGTGGGTTTGGCGATCAAAGACATAACGGATTATTATTCTGGCCGCGCCGGACACAAGCTTTCGTATCGGATATTCGATGTTAGGGGAAGGGCAGAGGAATCAAAAAAAGAAAAGATAACGAAGAAACCTCGAGACAACCAGGAAGCCGCAATAAAAAAATTCTGGACTGCAGTTGGCGACCATCCCAAGAGGGGTACGAAACTTCTCATGTACGCAGTAATGCGGTTTGGGAAAACTTTTACGTCTCTTTGCTGCGCAAAGAAGATGAACGCCAAGCTGGTCGTAGTTGTTTCTGCAAAGGCGGATGTTGCTGATGAATGGTGTGAGGAAGTCAAAGAGACGGCTAATTTTTCAGACTATGAGTTTCTTGACGCCAATGCACTTAAGCGCAATCATGATCTCTTGAAAAGATTGAAGAAGACGAAAAAGCCGATTGTACTTTTCCTTACGCTTCAGACATTCCTTAAGGAGAAAGCTTGGCTAGAAGGCCTTTTTAGAAGCAAGATAGATCTCCTGATAGTCGATGAAACTCATTTTGGTGCTCGAGCCGCAAAACTCGGCAGGGTGTTAAAAGGTAAAGACGCATCCAAGAACGACCGGAAGATTGATGCAGATGTAGATGTTGATGATGATGTGAAGGAAGCATTGAAGACAGCGGATGAGCAAGAAATTGTTAGCCAGATTTCTCTAAATGCTACGGTGACGATGCATCTTTCCGGTACGCCGTACAGGATTTTGATGCGAGGTGAGTTCCCTGATGAGAACATAGTCGCGTTTTGCCAGTATACCGATATTATTGATGCACAGAGGAAATGGGATATTGACTACTTGGGGAAACAGAAAGAGGGGACTTCGGAAGAATACGCCGAATGGGAGAATCCATACTTTGGCTTCCCCCAGATGATTCGTTTTGCGTTCAATCCAAGTCCTCAGGCACTGAAGTTGATGAATGACGCGAGGGATGCGGGAGAATCGTCATCGCTCGCCGAGATATTTCGTCCTGAAATTGACGATTCGGGAGAGTTTACAGGCAGGTTCGCACATCAGAACGAGGTTGAAGAGTTCTTGCGCGTGTTCAACGGATCCGATGAAGGCGAGCCAACTGGCTTCATCAGTCTCTTTAAGTTTTTGAAAGAGAACAAGCGCGATATCTGCCGTCACATAGTCATGGTATTACCTTATTGCGCATCTTGCGACGCCATGGCTGAATTGCTGAAATCGGGCAAGTTCAAGAATCTCGAAGAGTACGAGATACTAAACATTTCTGGACATAAGCGAGATTCGGTGTTTGAAGATCCGAAAGAGGTAAAAAAACGCATAAGGACTTTGGCTGCCGGGACTGACAAGGTTCCGCCCCGTAAGACCATTACGCTCACCGTTAATCGTATGCTGACGGGTAGTACCATTCCAGAGTGGGATACAATGGTGTTCCTGAAAAACACTTCGTTTCCAGAAGAATATGATCAGGCAATATTTAGGCTGCAAAGCCCATATACGCAGGCAATCCCGTCGGTTGATTCTGAGGGGAAGGCAATTTGGATCCGAAAGAATCTAAAACCTCAGACGATTCTGATCGACTTCGATCCTGGTCGTATGTTTCGGATGCAGGAACGGAAGGGGCAGGTGTATGTTGATAATGTCGGGAAGAAAGGAAAGGATGAGCTGACCGCAAGGATCAGGCAGGAGCTAAAAGTCTCACCGATAATTTTTGCGAACGGTGACAAACTGAAACAGGCAGATGAGACTGATGTAGTAAACGAAATCCGAGAATATACTGGTACTCGAGGCATTTCTGAGGAGGCGCAGGAACTTGACGTAGACCTAGATGTTCTTTCCAAGAGCGATCGGCTTGAACGTGTTATCTCACAAGAAAACACGCTCGACGCCAATGGTGGATTGACAATGGCGGCGTCTTCCAGCGGGACGGACGATTTCGATCCGCTTTCCAAAAAAACGCAGAATCCCCCTCCCACGAACGGAGACACAAATTCCAAAGATGACGAGGACGATTCCGACAAGAAAAAGGCGAGTCGGTTCAGAAATTATTACCGCCGGATCATGTTCTATGCATTTCTGATTGAGGAGCGGGTTTGCTCTCTTGAAGATGTAATCAATAGCATAGATCGATCCAAGAGGGAAAACTTGCGTATCGCAACGCATCTGAAAATCTGCAAGTATGACCTTGTCGAGTTGAAGAAGATGCGCTCTCAGGTGCTTTCCCAATTTGAATATGCAATCGACCGAATCAGCCTGCTGGCGCATGATCCGCGGAAGAAAGATCCGGTCGAACGTGCTTTGGTCGCCATTCGGAATTTTGGTCGTCTCGGAGAGTCTGAAATCGTCACGCCGATGAAGATTGCCCGCGAAATGGTTACGCTCATACCAGATCCAGAATGGCGACGGATGATAAATGATAAGGAGAGGATTCTGGATGTAGCGGCCAAGATCGGCGAGTTCGCTATCGCAATAGTCCAGAAGCTTCAAAGGCTTGGTTTCGACAAGAAGGATTATTGCAATTTGATTCTGTCAATACCGACAAGCCCGATTACTTACGAGTTCACCCTCAAGGTCTACAAGTTACTGGGCCTCAATCCCAAGTGTGTTGCCATGTCTGAGAACTTGACGAGCTACAAGTTACTTGAAGTCAAGAAAGACGGTGACAAGACGCTCAACTATGACAGAATTCGCGAACTGCTGACGCAGAAGAAAGCTTTCGATACAATTTCGATTAACGATACGATTCCCAAGAAAGGAAAAACCATGTGTGTTAAAGTTGGTGCCGTGATTTCAAATCCGCCATATCAGGACATTAAAGTGAATGAAGGTGATCGTCCCAATCCGCTCTATCATTTGACAATGAATGTGGCATACGCTATTGCAGACAAAGCAGTCTTCATCACGCCGGGAAGATTCTTGTTCAACGCGGGACAAACCCCAAAGGAATGGAATACCAAAATGCTTGCCGATGATCATCTACGTATTGCCAGATACGTACACAAGAGTAAGGAAGTATTCCCTGGGAACATTGAAATAAAGGGAGGAGTGGTTATAACCTACAGGGATGCGAACCTCTCATTTGGTTCTATAGGGACTTTTACACCATACAGGGAATTGAATTCCATTATGCGCAAGGTTTCGAGACGTGAAGGATCTAGAGTAAGGCTTGATGACATAGTTTCTTCGCAAGGGGTATTCCGGTTCTCTGCTGTACTTTATGACGACCACCCCGAGGCTGTGAATGGCGTGGGGGCGGGAACGGGCCATAAAATCGTTTCACGTGAGTTCGCGACTCTCCCTGGGATTTTTCTTGAGAAGAGACCAACGCAAGGCGATTACATCGCAATGACAGGGCGATTGGGTAATGATCGCGTTATAAGGTTTGTTAAGCGTTGCTATCTTGAAGATACGGCATACCTTGACGCTTACAAAGTACTTGTGCCAGAAGCAAATGGAACAGGAGCTTTGGGAGAGGCATTGAGCACGCCAGTCATCGGCAAACCGATGACTGGTTTCACGGATACGTTCATTGCAATAGGACCTTTCGCAACTAGACGGGAGGCAACAAACTGTATGAAATATATCAAGACGAGATTTGCTCGTGCCATGCTCGGCACTCTAAAAGTTACGCATCATACTTCAAATAACACCTGGTCTAATGTCCCTAAGCAAGACTTCACTTCATCGTCCGACATTGACTGGTCGCGCTCGGTATCAGAGATTGACGAACAACTTTATGTCAAGTACGGTATCATTGACAAACCCGGTCAGACTTCTGCTGAACGTGACTTTATAGAATCCATGATCAAGCCGATGGAGTGAAATAATGGCACGACGCAAAGCAAAGACAGAAGACGAGAAGACAATTCCCGAGATCGCGGATGAAGTGGCCCGCAAGACGGTGCGTGGAATGTACAAGGACGGGAAACTGACGCAGCAGGGGCGGAGCCTTAAGAAGTTAATGGATCGGATAATGCCCCCGGAGAAAGTTGATGAATGGGGATGGGATCTTTCGCGTAAGAGACGTGTGGAGATCAAGCGATGGGCGGCAGAGAAAAGGGCGGCGGAAGAGGCGCGGCGGGCCGAGGCACGCGCCCGTGCGGCGTACAGGCGTCGGCTCAAGGCACTCGAGAATGATGGCGAAATCGATGGTCACATTCAGATGAAATGGGCGTTTATGGAGACTTTCAGGGAATTGAAGCGGCGTGGTTTTTCAATCCGGCGGATGAATGCGTTGAGACGCGCCGTCGAGGCGCGGATTTGCAAGTGGGACAGACTTTACCATAGGGACTATGTGGAATATATCGTTTACGACTATTACCGCGAATGCGGGAAACTGTTTGTCGAACTGTTCCCCAAAGAAAAGAAGGCAAAGGCGAAAAAGATGTGGGCACACGCGCTGGAACCATTCAAACGCCCTGAACCTTGGCTCTGTCCAGTATGAACACACGGGAATGTTCATCGAATCTATCATCAACCCGATTGAATGAGAAATGAGGTATGGTTCATAGAACAGGAGAATTATAATGCTGAATGATATCGAAAGCAACGTTGATTACCTGAACTTTAAGATAGTGGCAGGCCCAGTTGCCACAATGATCAAGCAGGGAGGAACAAAGCCGATTTCTATTGGGGTATCTGGGAATTGGGGCGCAGGCAAATCATCAATGGTACGGATGATTGCCGACGCATTGAAGGGTGATGACCCAGATTCAAAATATGAAGTTATTGATTTTAACGCATGGCTCTATCAGGGTTACGAAGATGCGCGATTGGCGCTACTTCAACATGTAGCTGACAAACTGGCGGATTTGATAAAGAGTCGTAAAACTACCAGTGAGAGATTCAAGGATTTCCTTGCTCGTATTAATTGGTTCAAAGTAGTAATCGCTTCACTCCCAATTGCGGCTAAAGGAATTGTAGGAACATTAGCTATGGGGCCTATTGGGGGAATCGCTGCCGCGTTTGAAAGTGTCCTCAAGAAGGTTAAGTCCATTAAGACGGATAAAATTCCTGAGTATATCGAGTCATGTACAAAAAACCTTCCAGATTTACAGGGGTATTTAAATCAGGCTACAGAGACTTCCATGCCGAAAGAAATAGAGTCTCTTCGCAGTTCTTTTGCTGATACCTTATCGGACTTAGATGTTAGGTTAGTGATAGTTGTTGATGACTTGGATCGGTGCCTTCCCGATGTTGCACTTTCTACCCTTGAAGCGATGCGCCTACTTTTGATGGTGGATCGAACGATATTTGTTATCGCGGCTGATGAGACGATGATTAGGCAGGCCGTACGGTTGCGATATGGTTCCGAGGCGATTGATACAGATCGAGAGACAAGTTATTTTGATAAACTTGTCCAGATACCGGTCAAAGTGCCACGTCCTGGTCCGAATGAAGTTAAATGTTATATAATGATGTTGCTTGCCGAACTTGCTGTTCAGCAAGGGCGTTTGTCGGAAGAAGCTCGTCAAGCAGCAGCGACTTGTCTTCGTTCTGCTATAAAAAAATCATGGGCAGGGAAGTTGACTCGTGCCGTTCTGGCGAATGCATTTGGCAATTTTGCTACTAAGATTAGTGATCTCATTGATATTGCGGATCAAGTTTCTGGGATAATGACTACTTCATCGAGTATTGGTGGGAATCCACGCCTCATTAAACGATTTCTTAACAATCTGATGATTCGTAAAATGATTGCGGAATCGCAAGAGATGGGGTTGTCATTTGATGCCTTGGTAAAATTGCATCTTTTTGAACGCTGTGCGCCAATGGGCGCTTTTGATGAATTGGCTGCACTGGTTGTAAACTCAGAAGACGGTAAGTTAACAGAATTTGCGAAATGGGAAAAGGCTGGTGAACATGACGAGGAACTTAAAGATGTTCCAGATAAATGGAGAGGTGAGTTCTTCAAACAATGGATTGGACTATCCCCATCGTTAGAAAATCTAGACCTTCGACCTTACATTTATCTTAGTCAAGAAGACAAGAAGCGGATTATTCCAAATAACGATCTATCGCCAGAGGGGAGAAGTGCGTTATCAGTATTATCAGAAACTAAAAAATATAATAGTGCGCTTCTGGCAATAATCAACCGTGTGGAGGTTAGCGAAATTGAGGTTATCTTTGAGCGAGTAAAGGCCAAAGCTGTCGCGCATCAGTGGCCAGCAATTTCACTATTACAATTACTTCATATCCCAGTAGCATTTCCTGCATTCGCCGAAAACTATGTACGCTTCTTGGAGGCTATGCCGCCAGGTAAGCGTGATGTGTCGTTAGTTCCGCTCTTGTCCAATTACCAATGGGCGAACGCGCTGTTGATGTCTTGGGAGAACGATTCTGTTACACCTAAGAATACAATAAGGGCAATTCAAGCGTTAAAGAAAGGGGGCAAGTAATGGGAACGTCATCGTCAAGCAAGGGGCCTAGAGGGGGCGTTTCATTCGACCCGCCTTGGATAGACTCGGATGTTGCTGAAATAACAGGTTTACCTATTCCAATGGATTCGGATAAGCCCTCTGCGGAGAATGATTTAGCTCCGTCAGATCGTTTCACGGACGCTAGACGTAGCTTCCGCGCATACATAAATGATGGCAGAGTGCAATCTTTACAACGGTCGATAAGAAGTTATGTTCGGCATGGTCTTGGAGGTGCAGCACGAGCAGCAAGTAGGATGAGGTTTGCTTCAGCTGTAGGAGCAAGAATTTTTTCTCTTTTAAGAGGCGTTGAGAATGAGGAGCAACAAAGATTTAAAGAAAAGCTCACGTCATTACTGGAATCGGAGCATACTACTGAAGATGTCATCTCGACAATTGTTGATTTTGTTGTGCCGTTATCTGGAAGCGTTGACGAAGAATCTTGCCGGAATGCCATAGCTGAGGCACTGTCTGAACTCCTTGTCGAGAAGTCTGACATAGATATTTTAAATTTGTCAGAAGAGGACATATGGGATCTGCTTGAGCGTTTTATTGAAAAGCAAATTGTTAAGCAAATCACGTTTGATATAGGACAGGTACTTGAGTCTGATGCCATTAACGCTGAAGATAAAATTAATAGGTTAGAAGAACTTGATCGTTTTATTCAGTCTGTAGTATCAGACAGTTTGGATAAAGCGCGTAAGAGGGATCAGGATTTGTCGCAAAGGGAAGTTGCACAAATTATTAATGATGCAGTGAAACTAACTTACAGCGTATTTGGAGGTTCAAATGGATAAAGTGGTGTGCTTACCATCGGCTTTGTTGCCTAGCATACTTTCTTCTGATACATGTTACTTTTCAATGTATTCAGTTTCAAATATATCAAGAGTAGGATATGTGGCATCACAGTTGCGTACACATGTTGCGCGAGCAGGATTACGCCCTGATGTTAACACATGGGATTTTACGACGTTTGCACTCTCAGTTTCTGCAGCAGACAAGGCAATTAGCAGGGCCACGAGTCCAAATGGGTGGACACGGCAAATTAATCTGCTATTAGCAGTACATAATGTTCCTCTTTGGCAAGGTCTGAAACCAGAGTTGGAAGCAATGTTAAAATTTCTAACGGGCGACTATTGGCTTCTGGAATTTGTCGAAGATGCCTCGCCATTGCCACACGCAAGAAAACGGAAAGAGTATAATGCTGACTGTGTCGCATTACTGTCTGGTGGGATGGATAGTTTGGTTGGGGCCATTGACATTGTGGGTAGGGGATACAAACCGCTCTTAGTTTCACACATCGTGAGAGGCAATGAGGCTGTTCAGTATGACTTTGCGCAGCAAATATCGCCTCAAAGCGGTTTTTGTCAATGGAATGAAGCGATAAAACTTCCACCAGATGCCAAAGGCGAAGGTTCTACACGCGGACGTTCTATTGTGTTTTTTGCTTTTGCAGCGTTAGCAGCGACGGGATTGCCGACATTCTTCAATCAAAAGAAAACTGTATATGTTGCAGAAAATGGTTTCATTAGCTTGAATGTGTCCTTAAATCCGTCACGTGTTTCCAGTTTGAGTACCAAAACAACGCATCCGGTTTATATGAATCATCTGAGAAACATTTGGGATAAACTAGGTTTGAATATTTCACTTGATACACCTTACAAATTCTATACGAAGGGGGAGATGTTGGTAAATTGTTCGGATCAAGGGTTATTGAGAAAACTTATAAATAATACTGTAAGTTGCGGCAAATATGGAGTCCATAAATTGACGCATTGTGGACGGTGCGTCCCATGTATAGTGCGGCGAGCAGCATTTCAACAAGCTAGGATCCCTGACGCCACAAGATATGTTTATCAATCATTGCGTGATGCAGGACATGGTCGACATCCAAATGACGTAGGTGCGATGGCCATGCAATGTACAATGTCAAAGCGGCAAGATTTCTTGGCAAAAGTCATAGGAGAGTTTGTTTTTGCAAATCAACAGGAGCGTCCTCGTTATATAGATGTATACAAACGCGGTTTATTGGAAGTAATGAGATTGTTAGAAAGCCATGCCATTATATGATGGATTTACATACACACTTGGATCTTTATCCTAATGCCATAAAATTGGCGTATGAAGTTAACGAGACTAACTCGTTCACTCTGTGTGTAACTACTAGCCCTAGAGCATGGAGGGCTACCTCAGACGTCTTTTCTCGATTGGCTAATATAGAAGTTGCACTTGGGTTACATCCCGAGATCGTTTCGCAGAAATATGGAGAGAGAACCTTGATGCTGCAATACATTTCTTCTGCGCGTTTTATTGGCGAGATAGGTCTTGATGGTTCCCCACAGTATAGTAATTCATTACGTACTTTACAAAAACAAATATTTGGAGATGTATTGTCTGAAGTGTCTCGAGCTGGAGGAAGGGTTATGAGTATCCATTCACGGCGAGCAGTTTCAGAGGTGCTACTAATGTTGAGGGTACATCCCAATGTGGGAATCCCTATATTGCATTGGTTTTCAGGCTCTATTAGCGAGTTACGCGAAGCTATAAATATAGGATGCTATTTTAGTGTGAATACTCTTATGGCAACCTCTGAGAGAGGAGCATATCTTATTTCACTAATGCCCCATGATAAAGTCTTGCCAGAATCGGACGGACCATTTGCAATTCAGGGGAATTTGCCATTGTCGCCAATGAGTTCAAATCAGGTGGCGCATTTGTTGTCAACGATATGGAAGGTAGATAAAGAGGAAGTGCAGCTCGGTTTTGAATCAACACTGAGGCATATTCAAAGCGATCTTAAATGAACCTTTATCAGACGAGGATAAAAGGAGTCAAGAAATGAGTCGTAAGGCTATTCCACAAAAAAACCTAAAAGTTCTATTCGCGCGATCCATGAATCAGTGCGCGTTTCCGGGGTGTGTGGCGACGATTGTTGATCCTAAGGATGACTTGGTCTATGGTGAGGTGTGTCACATCGAGGGGGTTGAACCGGGGGCAGCGCGGCACAATCCACTAAGGGAGGCGAATACATTAAATGACAACGACAATCTTATTCTACTTTGCGAGAGGCATCATAAGTTAGTGGATGCCAATCCGAACGAGTATCCTGTTTCGTATCTCAGACAGATTAAGGCGGCACACGAACAGCAAGGGCCGATTGAGATCACTCCGTTCGAGACGCGTTGTGCTGATCTTATGATTAAGCATATTGAAGTTCACATTACATCCAATGCGCGTGTTTATAATGGATCAACGCATATTGAGGCAAGTGGTAACGCAACGCAGAACATTGTCGTCAATAACATCAAAGGTGGTGGCAAACGTAGGTCTGTCGCATCTGTCCCGTCTTCTGGTACCGTCGGAACAGATGCTGGAAAAAGAAGTTATGTTTGTCATTTGCATGAGCGATTGTTCAAGTTTACGAGCGCGATTCCGAAGTATTCAAATGGTCGTGCCGGAGCGACGATCGCTCGGAAGATCAAAGAGCGATTTGGAGCGACTTGGACGAATGTACCACTTGAACGATATGATGAATTTGTTGCGTACTTAAAGGCAGAGATTAACAAGACTCCGATAGGTAGAAAGAACACGTTGCGGGGTGTCCCCAATTATAGTTCCTACGAAGAGTTCATTAGTGGGGGGGGCGGACATGATGGCGTATGAGACTGCCATTTAACCGGAATGCTCTGAAATTGCAAGAAGGAATACGAAACATGGAAACACAACCGATACAAGATTACATCATCCCAGATGAGGATAATAAATTTTTGCTACTGCCAGATAAGCAAGAAGTGACATTTGCTGATCTTGGTGGGTTGCGAAACCATGTGCAAAATGAAATAGCCGCATGGACTAATGTTGAGAATACAATTGTAAATAAATATAAGTTGGTATTGGGTAAGATTGAGGCCCTCGTCAAAGTTGCGAAAGACGGGCGTATCGCACCTGGCATGTTGGCCGAAGTAAAAAAACTGTTACAGGAATGGAATGTTAATGGAAATGGTATTAATTCTTGCATTGACTCACGTTCCAGATTGGGACGATATATAAAAGAATTATGCCAAAGAAAACTTACACCTGCGGTATTTCGTGATTATTGTATAGTGACTATTTGTGTACTAGGTTATCCATGCCCAAACCTGAATTTTAGTTTAAATATAATGCCATTGTTATGGGAGGCAGCAAGAGTCGCTAAATCATTTGCGTGTCCCGAAGATCTGTCAGAACGGGTTGAAGAATATAGAAAACGGTTGGAGGATTTGACCAATTCAGCTGACGCACAACAAAAAGACTATCAATCGCGGATGACCAAGTTTGATATTGACACAGAGGAATTCAAGCGAAAGCGCCGTGAGGAATTAGACAAGGAAGAGAACGAATATGCAGAGCGTCTAAATAAAGCTAATGAACGAATTACAGCCTTGGAGGCGGCGTATTCAAAGAAGTTGCAGCTTGAGGGGCCTGCTCTGCATTGGAAACATCTTTCAAGATTCTATTTGGGTTGGGGGTGGGGATTGTTAGTCTCGTCATTATTGTTAGGAGGGGTTACAATAGGTGGTTTGCTTTGGTTATTGGTTCAAGCTGATACAATAGTGATCTTTAACGAAAACAAGCTCAGTCTGTCGACAATTAGGGCGAGTCTGATTTTGATAGCCGCAACTTCCATGGCTGGGTATCTATTGCATTTATTCACCAAACTGGCGATTAGCTGTTTTCATCTTTCACGAGACTACCGAGAGCGCTTCCAATTGACGAATGTGTTCTTGGCGCTTTTGCGTGAAGGAGATGTGAATTGCGATGACCAAGTGAAACAGATAGTCATGCAAGCCCTTTTCAGTCGGTCAGACACGGGACTGCTAAAAGGGGATCACTCATTTAAGATGCCTGGAGTATCAGAGATGTTGAAATCTGGAGAAAAGTAAGAGTTGAGATTCCGTAGAATATGGTACGAGGAGAACCAATATGACCAAGACAAAACATTTCAATTTCAGTTTCCCAAGCGGCGATCCAACTGGTATTGCCAGATGTGCGTATGACAAGGTGGTAATGATGCAGAATAATATGATCCTGGGAGGTAACTAGGAAAGATTTCTTCCCAGTTCAAACTAATACATGACCAAGCCTATGGAGTGAAACAATGGCTCAACGTAAAGCAAAGACAGAAGGCGAGAAGACAATTCCTGAAACGGCAGATGAAATGGCACGCTCTGCGGTCAAGGCTTTGAGCAAGGACGGGAAGCTGACGTCGCAGGGGCGGAGCCTTGCGAAGTTAATGGATCGGATAATGCCTGACGAGAAGGTGGATGAGTGGGGATGGAATCTTTCGCGCAAGGAACGGGCGGCGATCAAGCGACGGGCGGCGGAGAAGATGGCCGCCGAGGAAAAGAAGAAAGCCGAGGCGCGTGCCCGCGCGGCGTATCGTCGGAAACAGAGGAAGTTTGAAGAGAACGGTTTGTTGGATGGTTTTGCGCAGATCAACTGGTCGTTCATGGCGGCGCGCGACGAGCTGAAGCGGCGCGGGTTTTCGTTGGAGCTGATGAATGAGCTCAAGAGGGATGTCGTGGCGCGAATCTCGCCTTGGAACAAACTGCATCACGCCGACTACGTGGAGTACTTTATCTACCAGTATTACCTTTCGTGCAGCGAGGTGCAGATTGCAACGCTTCCCGCCGACCAGCAGGAACCGGCGAGGAAGGAATGGGAGAAAGTCCTGCGCCCGTTCAAGCGCCGCGAGCCGTGGCTGTGACCGGCTGCGGTGAAGGTGTGGATGTGGTATAATTTCAACGGAGAAAAAGACATGAAGAAGATGTGTTATCTTGGAGTTGATGCCATCATGGCGGCATAGGAGAGGATGAAAGGATGTGAACATGACGCTTGACGAACTGAAACAGCTTATCGCCAAAGACGAGGGCGAGACGGTGGAGGTGAAAGAGACCACCGGCCAGCGCCGCGACGCCTGCGAGACCTTGTGTGCCTTTCTGAACAAGGACGGCGGCACGGTCGTGTTCGGCGTTACGAAGAAAGGCAAGTTGACGGGGCAGCTGATGGCCGACACGACCAAACGCGACCTTTTCGACGCGTTTCAGAAGTTCGGACCGGCGGCGGACATTGAGGTCTCGTATGTGCCGGTTGACGAAACGCATACGGCCATCGTGTGTCATGTGGACAAAGGGAACTGCCGTCCGTATGTCTATGACGGCAAGCCGTTCAAGAGGGTACAGTCCTCTACGACGGTAATGAGCCAAGAGGAATATGAAAGGATGCTTCTTGCGCGGGGTGGGTTCAGGAGCAAGTGGGAAGATCAGCCAAACCCTGAACTGTCGCTTGAGGATTTAGATTGGGATGTCATACGAAGTACGGCGCGCAAGGCGGTACGAGCGGGACGATTGGACGAAAGCGTCGATACGGAAGATGTCGTCTCACTGCTTGACAATTTCAAGCTGCGAAAGAATGGGACGTTGTTGAATGGTGCCGCTGTCCTCTTCGGAAAGGCGGAACGCATCGACTATCCTCAGCTTGAAATCAAAATGGGCTGGTTCAAGGGAACGGACCAACGGGTGTTTCTCGACAACTCTCATGTGCAGGGCAATGTATTCAAGCTGATGGACGCCGCGATGGCTTTTTGCTTCAAGCACTTGAATCTGGCGGCGTGGACGAGTGGCAAGATCGAACGTGACGAAGAGCTGGAGATTCCGGCTGACGCACTCCGTGAAGCGCTTGTGAATGCCTTTGCCCACCGCAGTTATGAGAATAGCAGTCTGACGATTTATCTCGCGATTTACGATGATCGGGTGGAGCTCAAGAATCCCGGAACGTTTCCGCCTGAGTTTGACCTCAACAAATTGTATTCGCCGCCGATTCAACATTCCGAACCCAGGAATGAAAAGATCGCTCGTGTACTGTATCTGCGTAAGTCCATCGAGACCTGGGGGCGTGGCCTTATTCGGATCGCCAATGAATGCGCCAGGGTAGGGTTGCCCGTACCGGAGGTCAAGGAAGAATACGGATGTGTGACAACCGTCTTCAGGCGTCCTGATTGGACGGGCGACAATACACCAGATCGGAGAACTGGCATTGCTGTCACAAGAACTGGCACTACTTCGGCAAGAACTGGCACTGCCCGTGGATTATCTGGCACTGGTTGGGTGTTAAATAACTTGTCTGGAACGGGTAGTGTAGGCGAACTCCTTGCCCGTCTTCCAAAGCTCCGCAAGGACGCAAGGAACAATGCCGAGAATGTGCTACATGAGATATTTGTCGACAAAAGCGTGACCATTCCGCAGATATGTGCACGTACGGGCATGGCGCTTCGGACAATCAACAATGCGCTGGCGACATTGCGGGCTGCAAAAATCGTGCTTCCTCGTGAGATTGCAGAAAAGCGTGGTGAGTATACAGAAAAGCCGTCAATTAAGTCCGAAAAAACGTCAATTGATGCGGATAATATGCACATTGGAGACGGAAAACCGCACATTGGGGAAGGAAATCAGCCGATTGGAACGGAAAAACCGCACATTGGGGATGGAAAACAGCCGATTGAGCCGAAAAAACAGCCGATTGAAGAGGTCTTATTGGGGCTTCAGTTGACTCGCCCGACCTATGCCAACATAATGAAACTTTATAATGAGTTTAGCGATGTGGAGGTTTTCGGCCGTGCGCTGGTCATGAAAGTTTGTGGGTTGGCAGATGGGCCTGCAGGAATGGTAATAAGAACTATGCTCCGCCATCGTCTCCTTGATACCGTGAAAGGGCATGGCAAGGGCAAGTATCGTTTCCGTTCCGAGTTTTCGGGTGCTAACCCTTGATGTAAATTAAGTAGATAGCTGGAATTGCATCAGAGTTTGTACCAATTGATGACATGGAGAATCAAATGAACAACCAAATGCTCAGCCGACGTTGTTCTAAAGTGGGCGGAAGAGTTGATGGGTTGCAACTTGTTCCAAAACGGAACATGTTCAGATTCCCGAACAGCGGGTTGACGGAAACAGAGGCAGGGAGCGAGGTGCAGATCGAAACGCTTCCCGCCGACCAGCAGGAACCGGCGAGGAAGGAATGGGAGAAGGTTCTTTTCTCAACTCTCCTGCTGGGGGTTCTGATTAAGCATCTGGGATTGCCGCAAGGCGCGCGGTGATGTTGTTGGCCAGGTCGATGAAAGCCGGTACGGCCTCGACAAAGTCGGCGGTAGATGTTGTTGCGAACGGCATCGTGGCATACAAGACGATTGCGCCAGTTCCCGGCTCGCGCCCAATTCCCGGCGCGTTGAAGAGCGGCCCCAGGGCGATGCCGAGCAAATCCAGCATGTCCGAATACGCAAGGCCTTCCGGCAACTCATCGGCAACAGATGCCGTAAGCTCCATGCGTTCAGCCGTTTCGTTTGCGCGGACGATTACCGGCATTTGATTGTCCACCGCAAGCAGGCAGTTGCCGTCCTCGTCGGGCTTGACATCCAGACTGAGCGCTTCGCCAAGCGCCAAGAAGTATTCTTTTCCTGTATTTGACATGGCGGGCATTACCTTTCTTAAACTTTCATGCCGTGGATCTTGATGAGGTCGAATCCGTTCAGAAGCTCCCTTTGCTGCATTTTGACAACGTGGCGCATTTCCGAGAAGGTGATCGTGGCACCGTAGTGGTTGTGGACGGAATCGGCGGGGTCTTTCCACCAGGTGTTCTTGATAGTCTTGTCGCTGTTTTCCAGCGAAACGCCCTGGTGATTCGTCCACTGGAACATTACCGGCACGCCCCGCTGCCTGAAGAAGTCGAGCCCCAGCTTGCTCGTCTGGCGGAAAAACATATTGCGCAGAATCGTGCCGCTTAAGCGTGAGAGCTCCGTCATCAGATTTGAGTTTATTTCGCTCTCTTTGTATCCGGCCAGACAGAGTGCGGTGTAGAGGATGCCTTCCTGATCTTTATCGCTTACAACGCCGCCGCGGACGGCGATTTCCGCAAGCAGGGTTCCGAGCGCGCGGATGTCCTTGTCGTTGATGTCGTGGCGGCCGAAGCAGATTGTCTTTTCGTCGCCCGGCAGATTCTTGCGGACGAGTGCGTCCATCGTTTTGATGATGCCGTTTCGCGCCGCCTCGCCAACCCAGCCAGTGCTGTTTTTGTATTGTCTGGGGTGATTCGCGGCATTTACGTAGGAGCGAATCTTGGCGAATACGTCGAGCTTGCCTACGTTGTCCTTCAGGAACGCAGCCCATGCGTTGAGCTTGTCGTTCGAGATCGAGCCATCGGGAACGTTCTTGATCTGCAGCGAGCCGGATTTGATGTTGTTGAGAAGCGCGGGCAGTTTTTCCAGCGTTACATCGCCCCATTCTATGCTGCAATACTTGTTGTACCCGTCGATCGTGGTGAAATTCACATTGTTTTCTTCTAGCTTCCCGGCAACGCCCTGTCGAACTGGCGTGAAGCCGTAGAGGGCGATTTCCTGCTTGCCGGCATCGCCGCCGTATCGAAGGGAAAGGGCCGATTCCGTCGCATCGCGCGTCGTCTTCATCGCGGGGGAGTAGAGATCGTCGTCCGTGGAGGCTGCCGGTTTTCTGGTTGTGCTCGCCGCATACGATGCCTTGAAATTGGCGTAGTCCGTCTGCATTCGCGCTTGCATGCGCTGGAGCGAATCCTTGCGCAGGAAGTTGAACCAGCCGCCCTTGAAGGACACATTTACTTTCCCGTTTTCGCTGACGGAGACATTGTAGGTGTTTCCGCCGGCTCTGATTATGCCTTTTTGCGCCCCTTCGGCGTTGGAAAGGTCGATAATGCTGCGGATGTTTGAATCTGCAATGTGTTGTACTGTCTGGTCTATTCTCATGGTCGCTTCTCCTAACACCCTGTTTACACGACAGATCGCATTTGGTTACAAAAATTCTGCAATCCGTTATCTTGCGGAGCTTTTCGGAGCTTCGCATCGTTGTTGGCATCGTAGATCATGCCAAGGTGCATTTTTGTTTTCGCAGACATGGTGGTTCAAAAAATCGGTGACAAATATTCTACCATATCGGCGTTTCTAAAGCACACCCAAAAACACAACAAACACGAACGGCGCTCCCGGTGTCGAGTTTCGGAGTGGTGGAGTCACGGGTTTTTTGGTAAACTGTTCGCCATGCGGAAACTGGAGAACTTTCAACCGAGCAGAGGCTGCCAGCTGAAAAGTTGGGGGGCTCGTCGCTCTCAAAGGAGCATGCAATGAAGAAAATCGTTTCGACGGCGGCAATCGCCACAGTGGCTCTCGCGGCGTTTGCCGCGTCTGCTAACATCGCCGAGAGGACGGAGGCCAAGACGTTCGCCGGAGCGGACGGCGCGGTGTTCCGCTACCGCTGGGCGGAGAAGCTCCCCGACGACGGCTCGAAGGTGCCGCTCGTGATCTTCCTGCACGGGGCGGGCGAGCGTGGCACGAACAACGTCGCGCAGCTCAAGCACGGCGTGGAGGAGCTGCTCAACTGGCTCGACAGGCACGAGAAGGGGTATCGCCTCGTCGCGGGACAGGTCCCCAACGGCAAGCGCTGGGCTGAGGTTGACTGGGGCGCAATGCGTCATACGATGCTTCCGAAGCCGAGCGAGACGATGGCGCTCGAACTGTCGCTCATCGACAAGCTTCTGGCGGACCAGAGGACCGATGCGCGGCGCGTGTACGTGACGGGGATATCGATGGGCGGCTACGGCACGTGGGACATCATCTGCCGTCGTCCGCAGCTGTTCGCGGCGGCCATGCCGATCTGCGGCGGCGGCGACACGGCCCAGGCGGCGAAGATTGCCAAGGTGCCGATCTGGGTGTTCCACGGCTCGGCCGACAGGGCCGTGCCGGTATTCCGTTCGCGGAGCATGGTCTCGGCGCTCTGGGCGGCCGGCTCCAACGCGCACTACCGCGAATACCCGGATGCGGGGCACAACGTCTGGACGCGGACGTATCGCGACGACGAAGTCCTGAAGTGGTTCTTCTCGCAGAGAAACACGCGCCTGGATCCGCCTCGCAAGAAGTGAGGGCCTTTCAAACGGTCATTCGAACCCCCAAAAAGGAGTCACATGAAGACATCAAGAAGAGAGTTCATCGCGGCGGCCGCAGCAGCGGCACTGCTTCCGAAGGTTGCGTCTGCTGAAGCTTCCGGCGTACGCACCGGTCGGCTCGTCAGGGGCCGCAAGATCAACATCGCCTGCGTTGGATGCGGCGGGAAAGGCGCAGACGACGTGCGCCAGTTCTCCGGCGAAAACATCGTGGGCCTCTGCGATGTCGATTTCGCGCGTGCGCAGCAGACGTTCGCGGCGCACCCGAAGGCGAAGGTGTTCCGCGACTGGCGGGAGATGCTGGCGGCGCTCGACGACCAGATCGACGCGGTGGTGGTGTCCACTCCCGACCACATGCACTTCCCGGTGGCGCTGCGCGCAATCGAAATGGGCAAGCACGTGTACGTGCAGAAACCGCTCACCCACACCGTGGAGGAGGCGCGCCGGCTGCTTCTCGCCTCGCGCCGCCACAAGGTGGTGACGCAGATGGGCAACCAGGGACACTCCAACGAGAGCACGAGGCGCATGAAGGAGTGGCTCGAGGCGGGCGCAATCGGCGACGTGACGGAAGTGACGATCTGGACGAACCGTCCCGTGTGGCCGCAGGACAAGCAGCTGCCCGGCGCGCAGGACGTGCCGGCTACGCTGGACTGGAACCGCTGGCTCGGAGTCGCCCCGTGGCGTCCGTACAACCGCGCCTACATGCCGTTCGACTGGCGCGGCTGGTGGGACTACGGCTCGGGCGCGATCGGCGACATGGGCTGCCACACGATGGACGCCGCGTTCTGGGGCCTCGAGCTCGGCGCGCCCACGCACGTCTCGTCCGAAGTCATCGGCGGCAACGAGTACTCCTGCCCGAAGGGCTCGGTCGTGACGTACAAGTTCCCGGCGCGCGGAAACCGTCCGCCGGTCACCCTCACGTGGTACGACGGCTGCTGCAAGCCGAAGCGCCCCGGCATCCTTCCCGCCGGCGAGCGGATGCCCGGTTCCGGCCAGATATTCATCGGCTCGAAGGGCGCGATCTTCTGTCCCGGCGACTATTGCGACAGCGCCGTGATCCTTCCCGAAAGCCGCCGCGTCTCGTTCGTCGAGCCTCCGAAGACGCTTGCGCGCGTAGCGAACGGACACTACCAGAACTGGCTGGACGGCATCCGCGGCGTCGTCGACGCGCCGTGCTCCAACTTCGAGCATGCGGTGCCGCTCACCGAGATCGCGCTTCTCGGCGCGGTGGCCGTGCGCTCGCGCACGGCGTTCGGCTGGGACAAGGACGCGCTCAGGTGCGACAATCCCGCCGCGCAGAAGTTCATTTCAAAGACCTACCGCATGTTCTGAAGAAAGGACGCGAGACAATGAAGAACACTCTTTTCGCAGCGGCCGTCGCCGCAGTCGCCGTTCAGGCATCCGCAGCCGACCTCGAGCTCTCGCTGCAGGCGTACACGTTCCGCGACCGCTCGTTCGTTGAGACGGTCGAAACGGCGGCGCGTCTTGGCTACAAGAATATCGAAGCCTATCCCGGGCAGCGCCTTGGCGGTGGAATGCCAGGCTCCACCGACTATAATTCGATAAGGCTCGAGACGCTCGCCCAGCTCAAGGCGTATCTCGCGAAGGCGCATGTGAAGGTGGTCTCCTACGGCGTGACGGGCGCGAACGGCGAGGCCCAGTGGAGGAGGCTCACTGCATTCTGCAAGGAACTCGGCATTGGCCTCGTGCAGGTGGAAGTGGGCATCAGCCCCGAGAACCTCAGGCTTGGCGCCAAGATCGCCGGGGAGGCTGGCGTGAGGATCGGCCTTCACAACCACAGGCAGCCTGCGGGCCGGCCGGAAGCGGTGCTCAAGGCCCTTGAAGCGGCGGGGCCAACGGTCGGCGCGAGCAGCGACATCGGTCACTGGCAGAATTCCGGGGTCGATCCCGTCGCGGGAGTGAAGCTTCTCAAGGGCAGGTTCTTCTCGATCCACGCCATCGACGCGTCCGGACCCAAGGCCGGCAACAAGGACGTCGCGCTCGGTTCAGGAGTGATTGATCTCGTGACCATCATGAACGAGCTGAAGAAGAACGAGAAGGGCACTGTGTACATCACGGTCGAGGACGAATGGCAGCATGACGACCTGGAGTCCGCCGTGGCGGCGAGCGCGCGCTGGTTCAACGCGTGGAAGCGCGGCGAACTTGCCCCCGACGGCAGGGTGCGCGCCGACGCGATAGCCGGGCTGTGGAAAGATGTTGACGCCGCCAATCCGTCGGGCTGGGACGCCAAGGCGCTCGGGCTCGTGGACGACATCGCCCAGAGGGTCTCGCAGATGCGCGCGATCGGCCTTGACAAGTCTTCGTTCAAGAGCGACGAGAAGGGCATGGCCCCCAACGAGAACGTCGACGCCGCATTCGCCGGCGAAGGCCGCAAGTTCTGCCGTCCCTGGAAGGGAATGGGATACGTTTCGTGCGACGCGACGTTCCTCGTTGCAGCGAACTACTACACGATCAGCTCCGCGAACGACGATCCTTCGCGCGATCCGGTCACGTGGGTGCTCTATGGCTCGAAGGACGGCCACTCGTGGGTGGAGCTGGACCGCAGAGACAACGTCAAGTTCACCATGCGCCACCAGCTGCGCGGATTCCAGATCAAGAATCCGCAGATGTCCCGCACCTACAAGATCGTTTTCCACAAGAACAACGGCGGCGATCTCATCCAGTTCAGCCGCGTCGCGTTCTACGAGTGACGACGAGCCGATACGGCCCAGCCCCGAATACAGGTTCCCTGACTCCAGACCAGCTCCACGGTCAAGCGTCAGTTCCATGTCGGCAATGCCGTTTTCGCCCCAATTGAGATTGCTTTTGCATGAAAAAAGGAGTGTACTCCATTATGAAATGTGCGAAGATTAAATATTTGGTTGCTTTCTGCGTGGCGGCTCAGGTTACAGCCGCATGTGCGGCGGCGACGGACGCGCAGCGCGTAAAGAAGGGGTTTGACCGAAAGGCGGCCGAAATGCGCACGGCGCGTCTCCACGACGCGAAGTGGGGTGTGTTCAACCATTTCCTCCAATACGGGTGCATGGCCAGCAAAACAGGAAAGGAAAACCGACGATGGACATAAGAAAACTGATAGCGTTGGCGGCCGTTCTCTGCGCCGCGACGGCGAACGTCACCGCTGCTGTCGTCGAAAGACCAGGGGCTACCCGGAAGACGGTTGCGTTTCTCGGCGGGTCGATTACCGAGATGAACGGATTTCGGCCGCGCGTGATGAAGGCGCTTCGCGAGAAGTACCCGCAGGTGGATTTCTTGGAGATTGCGGCGGGGCTGTCGTCCACCTGTTCCGATGCCGGCGCGTTCCGGCTGGAGGAGGATGTGCTTACGAAGGGGACGCCCGACCTGTTCATCGTCGAGGCGGCGGTCAACGACGACCAGGACGGACACTTCACGTCCGAGCACAGCGTTCGCGGCATGGAGGGGTCGGTCCGGCACGTGCTGACGCGCAACCCATCGTGTGCCGTCGTGGTGGCGCTGATGGTCAACCGCGGACAATTTCGCACGCTCATGAACGGCGCGACGCCGCTGCACTACGCCGCGCACGCGAAGGTGGCGAAGCACTACGGCGCGGCGCTCGCGGACGTCGGGTCGGCGCTCGCGGCGTCCGCGAAGTCCGGCGGAATAGGCTGGAAGGAATACCGCGACTGCCACCCCTCGCCGGCCGGTTGCGACCTTGGCGCGAAGGTGGTCATGGATGCCGTCGTGCGCGTGTTTGATCCGCTTACGACCGCGAGGGCGAGGCCGCTGCCGCCGCCGCTTGATGCGAAGTCGTACTTCAACGGGCACTTCCTGCCGTCGAAGGATGTCAAGCTCGGCGAGGGATGGAACGTGTCGCGTCCGGACTGGAAGTCGATTCCCGGCAACAAGCGCGCATACTTTACGCAAGGCCCCGCGATCTGGAGCGAACGCGCCGGGGCGGAGCTTGAGTTCTCGTTTTGGGGAACGGCGGTGGGGCTTTTCCTGACGGCGGGACCTGACGCGGGAGACATCGAAGTTTCCGTCGATGGCGGACCGTTCAAGAGGGAGGCCCTTCGGGCCACGTATGGTTCGCTACACTATCCGTACGTACACATGCTGGCCGATGATCTCGCCGACGGCACGCATACTGTGCGCCTGCGCGTCGTGCCCGCCAAGCGCCACAAGGGAACCACCGGCACGGCGGTGCGAATCCACCGCATTTGCATAAATTGAACAACTTCTGCACACCTGACAAAACAAGAAAAGGGAAACGGCAATGAACATGAGTAAACTAGCAGTGGCGGCAACATGCGTAGCTACGGTGCTTGCCCCGTTTGTCGCGCCCGCCGCCGGAAACGCGGCGAATCCCGACGCGATCGAGCTTGTACCGGTTCCGTGGCCGGTGAAGTACAAGGGCGGGCCGGACGCGCCGGTGGCGTTCGACGCTACGACGACGGTCGTGGTGGACTGTCCCGATGCGGTCGCCGCCGATTGGCTTGCGACGCATTTCAAGGAATGGTACGCGAAGGACGCGCCGAAGGTCACGCGCGGCAAGGCGGACGCGACGCGCGCGGCCCTCCTGGACGGGGACGAGGCGTATGCGGTCGATACTGATGCGTCCGGCGTGAAGATTGCGGCAAGGACGCTTGCGGGCGTCAGGTGGGCGGCGTATTCGCTCCGTCAGCTCGCCATCGCGAAGCGCGGTACGTTCAAGACCGAGGGACGCATCCTGCCGACGCTTTCAATGTCCGACGCGCCGCACCTTGCGTTTCGAGCCGTGCACCTCTGTTGGTTTCCGGAAGTGCGTCCGTTGCAGATGGAGCGCGCGATACGTCTCGCCGCGCTCTTTAAGTCCAACTACGCGATCATTGAGCCGTGGGGAATGTACGAGAGCGAGAAGCATCCCTGGTGGCACTGGCCGAATCCGACGATGACGAAGAAGGAGGTGAGCCGCCTCGCGGCGCTCGGTCGCGACCTCGGCATCACGCTCATCCCGCAGATCAACGCATACGGGCACGCCTCCTCCTCGCGCAGTTGCACGCTCAAGCACGCGATGCTCGACCTCCAGCCGGAATACGAGCCGCTGTTCGAGCCGGGCGGTTGGAACTGGTGCCTCTCGAACCCAGAGACGCAGCGCGTCCTGCGGGAACTGATCGTCGAACTGCTCGACAACTTCGGCAATCCGCCGTACATCCACCTTGGATGCGACGAGGCGCAGCCGCCGACCTGTCCGGAGTGCCGGAAACGTCCTTACGGCGAACTCGTCTGCGAGCACATCGCGGGCCTTGCGGCGTTCACCAAGGAACACGGCGCACGGGCGATGATCTGGCACGACATGCTGCTCGACAAGCGCGATCCGCGCTGGAAGGGCTACGTCAAGCACGGCTCGAAGCTTACTGCCACGCTCGCGGATACGCTGCCGAAGGACGTCATCATCTGCGACTGGCAGTATTTCGACATGAAGGAAAAGAACAAGGAGTGGCCGACGATGGCCTATTTCAAGGAGAAGGGATTCCCCGTGGCGGGATGTCCCTGGACGAACTACAAGGCGATGAAGCCGATGGCAGACTACATCGCCAAGATCGGCGGTTTCGGCTTCATCGAGACGACATGGCACCATCTGCGCGGCGACGACTGGATACAGATGTACAAGTACGGCTCCGCCGCCGCGTGGGGGACGTGCATCCCGCCTCGGACGCCGATGTACGACATCGCCTTTGGCAACGCCCTGCGCCTCGTGGGGCACGACATGAAAGTGACGGACTATCGCGACACCGGCCACCTCAATCTGCAGGTTCCCCCCGCTTGGTGGATCGACAACTGACGTTCCGCGGAAAGGATTCTTTGTATGACGAAAACCATGGCTCGTTGCTCTCATTTGTTTGCTGTGGTTGCGCTTGTCGTCTGCGCGGCGACTGCGCGGGCGGAGGTCGTGTCGCTTGACGGGACGTGGCAGGCGGAAGTCGCACAGGATGCGCAGGGCGACGTGATGCCCGCCGCGTTTACGCGCACGGCGGAGAGTTTCTGCAAGGTCCTGAGAGAAGTCTTGAAACCCGTCGCCCTAACTGGGAAAGCTGCCTTCTAGGCGGCACGGGCATTTCAAAATTCGCCGCTGACCCTTGACGGGAAAACAAGAAATAGTGTAAAATAATCGCCGCTTGGGACAAATGTGCCCTTGGGCGAAAAAGAGAAAAAGACATGACGAAGGCAAGGCACAACGGCAGACGGAAAGTGTCCGCCCCCGGCAAGACGAGGGCGGGGCGCTCTGCGCACGTCATGAATCCTGAGTGTCTTGCGCTGATCGAGAACTTCCGG
>CACWIW010000042.1 GCA_902761035.1 uncultured bacterium
CCGACCTGAACTATGAAACCCGATGTACCATACCCAGAGACGTGGTTTATCACGCCGATCTGCAAACCACGCACGATCTTACTATAGTCACAAGTGTTACAACATCCAACCATACACCCATCTATGTCTTCGGCAAAATTTATCGGTCCAACCATCATACCTTGCGTTCTGCCATTAGCGTTGACAAGCATCCCCACCGTCACGCCACGCATCATTCCGGACATAGACGAGACCTTTCCCAAATCACCGCAAAATCCCAAAATGCCAAGATTCAAGAGCAGGCCATTCACTTCTCCACATTCGCCTAAAAGGAAATTTACGCCAAGTCCGATGACTCCAGGATTGTCTAGTTTGTCTCCATGTCCTCCATAACGGCCAACCCACGGATATGCATTATCCATGAACGATACGCCAACTGGAGAGTACCATGTGATGTCGGTCGGCTTTTCAACGTCAGCACGAACATCAGCACCAACCACTGCCATAAGCGCGAGGGATGAGACGAGGATGATTCGTGTAAAGCGTTTCATGGGTTGCTCCTTTTTGGGGGATATCTACCTAACTTTTGTTTGAGCAGGTATTATACCATCTTTTTCTCAGCAGGGAATCAAGACGTGAACACAATTTTTCAATTTTTCTCAAGGGAAAAGAATGGCGTCGCCCGCCCTTGATGATTAGTGTGCAAACAGCAACGAATAGAGCTTTCGGCGGTCTTCTTCGCGGCGGAGCATCCGCACGAAGTGCCGTTGGCGTGAATCGACATCGCGTGAATTCCCGTAGCCGCTTCCCAGGTCGAAGCCAAGCGCCTCCTTGCGCGTATCGTCCGTTAGGATGCCAAGCGTCTTGATGCGTCTCCTGATCGTGTAGACAGGGTCGCCGTCCTGAAGGAAATAGGCGCAGCAGACGTCATCCATGCTCTTCACGTCACACCGCTCCATCATCCCGTTCAGCATCTTCACCTGTTGCGCATCAAGGACGGTTTCGTTCCTGATGGCGCGATCTCGACAGTACACGGGCTTGTCGCATGTCTGCAGCTTCACGACATCCTCCAACACTGGAACCGCCTTGGGGTCGAAGAAGTCCCCGCTCTCGTAATCATACACAACGCCAAACGCCTGCTCCAATTCGGCAATGGCTTCGCGGAGCGTCTTGCCCGTAAAGGAGAACGAATGCCTAACGTCATCGTTCACCGAGGCGTGAATGATCAATCCACAGTTACTGCTGTGTTGCGTCAATATATTGTATAGTGCCATCATCGCCTCGCTGGCCGTAACGTCCTTCAGTTCCATCTTGGGACAGGCGCTCGAAAATCCACTCGCACTCCAGTCCACGAACGGCGAATCACCAGGCACTGAATACGTTACCTGGCGCCAGTCAAACTTCCGCGTCATGTTCATCGAGACATCTGGCAAGGTTCCAACTTTCAAATACATCTCCCATGCTGAACCCTCCGGAAGCACAATGTCGTACTTGCGCATCCACTTGGCAAGACTCGGTACGCTACCGCGAATATGGACCTCAGGAGTGTTAACGTATTGAACACCATTTGAGACCGCTGCGTTCCCTATACCTTCGAGGATTTCGTTCAGCGTCGCGCCATGATATGCCAAAGTTGGTAATGTACAACACACCAATTTACGAATATGTTCATTCCAACACAGATGGTCGGGTTCGACACGGTTTGTCACGGCGCCGCCATGTGCCAGAAGCCTGTCGCGTACTTCCTTCACATAACGTACTCTTCGAGGGATTCCATTCGTCAAGCGTTCCTGGAGGTCGTATATCCGCCTTTCCAATCTGGAACGGCTGAACAGCAACTTACGTCTCTCCTTGCGCCTGCTCTCTCCTGTCAGTTGTTCCGTCTTAGGTAGTTTGGACAGTTCGCCTTGCAGTTCCTGTATTCGGCGCGGGATGTCATGTGCCTCGGCATCTAGCTCCTGCAGCCTTTGGTCGGTCTCGCTGGTGCTGCAGTATAGCCGGTCTCCCCAATTATGTTCCATTGTGAACGGCCCGCCTGGCTGCCCAAGTTCAAATGCGATCTGGGCCGCTATGGTTGTGAAGGAAATACTTTCCGCGCAACGAATCCGGGCTTAGGATGCAGAAAAGCACCGCGAGACACTTTGCATCCTCTTCTGGCGACAGACGGTCTGGATACATGCGAACCGTCTCGCCCGTGTCCAGAGTCACGCGCTTCTCGTATCCGACGGGCGTTGCGACCACGGCATTGGTCGAAACGTCGTAGTCGTTGATCGGGGAGTCCTTTGCCGATACGGCAACGGTGGCAAACACGGCCATCGTGCCATACATAAACCGCCTCAAACCGCCGACATTGATTTTCGCAAAGTTCTTCATCCTTCATCTATTCCTTTCTCTTGCCGCCGCAGGGCGCGTTCCGCACGCGCCCACTTCTATGCCATGTCCTCAAGAATGGATGCCACTGGGAACGCCGGGTTGTAGTGCCGCTGGATAAAGAGCGCGTTGCGCTCGGCGTAAAGCCGTTCCGCAAGACGGTCGGCGAGCGGTATCACGTGTCGCTCGTGTTCGCAGAAAAACGGCGGCACCGCGTCGAGCGATCCGGTCGTCGAGATGTTCAGGCAGCCACACCGGTTGTTGCACCGCCCTTCGAGCGCGCATCCGGTACATGCCGGTTTCGCACTCTCGTTGCGCGCGAAGATGCATTCCCGGCTCCGCTCGTCAAGCCCGGCGCCGACATGGCCGATCTCATAACCGGCGCGGCCGACGAACTGGACGCACGGATAGTACGTGCCGTCCGGCGCGACGGATATCTGCCGCCGCCCCAACCGACACGACGCGCCGCGTCCGGGCCAGATGCGCGTGGCGATGCGCTTGTCAAACGCGGCGAAATAGACCTTCTCCTCGCGGCGGCAGGAATCGAGATACCAGTCCGCGAGACGTTCGTACGCTTTCCATAGCCGCCGCCGTGCGTCGGCGTCCCAACGCGCCTGGAAGTTGACGGTCGAGACAATGTACTTCGCGCCGCGCGCGCAGAGGTCCATGACGCCGTCCGCGAAATCTCCCGCCGTGTCGGGGTTGACGGTCATCATGACCGGCGCATACGGCAGTTCGGCAAGAACGAGCCCAAGTCCGCGCAATGCCTCCGCCGACGAGCCCGAACCGTCAGCCCCGACGCGGTGCCGGTCGTGTGCGGTGGCCAGCCCGTCGCAACTCACCGCGACGCTGAGGCGGCATTCCCGCGCACGTTCGACAAACGCCGGCGTCACCAAAGTGCCGTTCGTCGTCACCTTGTAGTGGAACGCGAACGGACGCCTCCTCTCGCAGGCGGCGATGATCTCGAAGATCAGCTCTTCGCGCAGCAGCGGCTCGCCGCCGAAGAATATGATGCCGCAGTTTTCCTCGCCGTCCGTACACTCTGCAATCGCCGACAAGGCTGTCTCAAGCGCCATGTCGTTCGTCCCGTGCCGCGCGTAGCAGTAGCGGCACGCGAGATTGCACCGGTCAGTGAGATGGAGCGTCAGGTGCATGGCGTTTTGAGAGGTGGCGGAAGAACCATTCGATCTGCGCGACAAGCTGCCGTTCCGCTATCTTGCGCCCGCTCCGCTCCTTGAATTCGTGCTTTTTCTTCCAGTCCGGCTTTCCTCCGGCATTCTTCTCGAACGCCTCGATTTCCTGCTTCGGGACGTATGCGACTGGATCGTAGAACACGCCGACGTCGACATGATGGCCCTCCGTCCGCTTGCCGAACCCTTGGACGGCCGCTTCCGCGGCATCGCGCGTGCGGCAGGTCCTGACGGTTGAGCCTTCCCAAGGATCCTTGAGCCAGCGGTCGGCGTCCGACTCGGAAATGTATTCGATCCGCATCGATCCGTCGCGCGTGCCGAAGTCGAAAATCCACGTGCGCTTCTTCCGCGGCTCTTCAAGCGGCGCCCGGCGGGCACGGACGAGCCTCGCCACGAGATTCGGGTTTTTCCGCTTGCGCTCCCGTTCTCCGACAGGAGCCTCCACGCCGTCAAGTTCCTGCGCGTCCGCAAGCGTCACGCCACGTTTTCTGAATTCCCGCTCGATGATTGCAAGCGCAGCGTCCTCGGAAAGGATCACGGGCGGATTCATCGCCACGCAGCCGAAGGAGCCTTCGCCGTCGCCGGCAAGCGAGGCCGGCGGCAGCGGACAAACATCCGTCACAGGCCTTGGACTCTCCCGCTGCGGCTTTTTCGCGTCCGGCACGTTTTCCGTGGGCGCCGATGCCGGCGCGCCGCACGCCTCGCCGCCGAGCGCGAGCGTCTTGAGCCCGAGTGCGACGGCGCCGATCGTGGACACAATCGTCCGCAGCCCCTTCCAGCGCTCCGGCACACGCGAAAGATCCGCTTCGCCGATCTCGCCGGCCGTCGGATAGCGCGGCGTGGCATACCTGCGCAGGGGTGAAACAACCTCTCTCATTTCTTTTGCCTCCTCGTATTCTTCGACTTCCGCGTACTTCTTGACCTGCCTTTTTTCTTGAGCGTTTTTTCCTGAATCACCTTCCGTTCCCAAGCCTCGAAGTCTGGGTAGTCGCGCTTGACCTTCTCCAGCCGCTTCTTGAGCCCCTTGACGGCGACGGCGCCGTTCTTCGGGCACGCGAAAAGCGCAGAGACGATCCGCTCCGCCTCCGCCGCAAACCCGGCCTGACGCGCATGCAGGGCGAAGCACAGCAAATCGACGAGTTCGCCCTCGGACGGCGCATCGGCGAACGACGCCATCTCCTCCGCGTATGCGCGGACGAACACCACGTCGCGCGCCAACCGCGCCTTTGAGAACGAGACGCCTTGGAGCATCTTCTCTTTTCCGTCTTCGTCCGTAACCAACAACCCGACCGCCCCCGCCTGCGCCTCATACCAGACGCATCCGTGCGCAAGGAACTTCACGCGGCCAGCGTCCGACTTCGGCGGAACGACCCAGCCGTTTCCGGACGCTCTGAACCTCGCGGCGCGCGCTGTGGTCATCCCCGCCATCTCTTTGCATGGCAAAGAACATTCATCAACCTTCGCCGGATACGGGTCGACAGCTGCATACACGGCACCTGACACGTCGGCAAAACCGGATGCCGCAAGCTCGCGTGTCAGCTCGTCCAGGTCGGGAGGCCGCATCATGTCTTCGCCAACCTCCGCACTAATCACGACATTCGTCCCCTTGACACGAAATGTGCATCCGTTTTCCGCGCAGACGCGCCTGAGCGCGGCGAACGCAGAGACGTTCGTCGCCGCGAACGGACGTACGGCGCGGGACACTGCGGACGCGTCGGCGGAGACCGCGTAGCGGATGTCACCCTTCTCCGCCGCGCAGACGGAACAGCCCATGGCCGTGAAGAACGCGGCAACGTCGCCGATGGTCGCAGGAGGATGGAACTCTACGGACGGCAGCACGGTGTTCCGCCACTTGAAGAAAAGCATCTTTTCACCCAAATGGACGTTGTGGCGGCCGAAGTCGTCTGCCAATCCGATTTTCTCGATAGACACGGCCGAAACGTACCTTGCTTCGTCTTCGTCCGCAATCCAAACCTTGTGCGGTTCGGCAAACCAGGCCGTCCGCCAGTAGTCTAGGTTCGAACCGGCGTCGCCATAGACCGTGACCTTGACCGATGCCCCGTAGTCCGGGTACGTTCCGCACATACCCGTCACAAGGTTCGTCGAGGACGCGAACACGGCAAGTTCACGATCGCCGTACTGGACCAGAACAAGTCCTTTCGAGACATGCCGAGATTCCTTCGCGTTCTCCCGTATGTCATGAATGGCATTGAGCCTGCCGCAAAACGGCGAGCAGCCGGGGATCTCAGAGGGGGCCGTGTAAAGACAAATGCCGTCCTTGGCATACGGCGGGTACGGGAAGACCGGCTCGGCTCGGTTCACCTTCAGGGCGTTCCCTTCGCACGAGAAGCCGATTTCAAGCGTCATGCCGCGGAAGAAGAGCCAATCGCCCGTCACGGAGACGTTCGCCGTGTCAAGCTCAACCGGGAAGGCAAAACGGCGAAACGCGCACGTTCCCCTTCTGACGTCCCGAACGCGCAAATCGACTCGATAGACTGCACGTGAATGTTGTTCGCCGCACCCCACCTCGCCACACATGCGTATCTGACCAGATGCATCGCCCCATATCTGCAGGGAAGAGAGCCGTACACTCTCGACATCCGCGACGACGACAACCGCCTCCGTATTCGTCGGCGCGCCCTTCGCCTGCGCCAGCAGTTCGCTTGGGCCAAAAATTGGGGTGAAATCTTCTTCGAAAATGTCGCCCTCGAATCCCCATACTTTATTGTCCGACTGGAACGTGAAGGTATCTGCTGCGGAACATCTTGTGGAAATCTCAATCCGCCCGTCACATGATTCGTACGGAAGCCCCCAATTCATCACGTTCCGAACGAGACTCCATGTCGTGACGGGGATAGTCCGGCGCTCAGAATCGCCGTTGTGCGTCTTCTCGATCCTGTCAAACTTCACGAGATACGCGGCGCCCGCGTCAAGCAGGCGACAGACTACTTCGCGTTTCTGCGGAGAGCCGTAATGGTCTGTCTTGGAGAAAATCCCGTTGACGGCGGACTTCGCCTCCTTAGGAGTGCAGACGACGACATTGCTGACGGCAACTCCGCCCCAGCCGTTCGTCGCAACGCGCACGAGCGCCGCTTCATCGAAAACCGGCGTCGTCCGCCCTCGTGCGGACGCGCAGCACGCCAGCGCGATGGAACAGACGAGAATCGCCTTTTTCAGTTTCTGCATCTTTCATCTACTCCTTTCGCTTGCCGCCGCAGGGCGCGTTCCGCCCGCCGACGCACCACGCATTGAGCCACATTCGATGCTCGCTTTGCCCGGTGGATACGCTGTCGTGTGTCCCACATGGTGAACAGTCACTGCAAAACCATTACTACCAGACAGTGCGCACCGGATATTGCGGCATGACACCATCACTTGTGACAATAACCATGTTTCCCGTCAGCGCGTGTGCGATTAGAATCCGATCAAACGGATCGCCATGAATTTTAGGGAGGACCTTGATGCTCTCAATAGCGGCGGAAGAAAGACCTAAGACTTTGATGTCCCGTTCTTTACACGAGGATTCCAATTCCGGAATGGTCATGCGGAACTGGAGCTTTCCGATGCTTTGCTTTATGGCGATTTCCCAAAACGACACGACGCTGACCGACAAATCGCTTTCATCACGAACAATCCGCCGAGCCCGTGCAGACAATTCTGACGGCGCGCCGAACATGTACAGCAGCGCATTTGTGTCAAGGAGGTATTTCACGTGTACTCCTTGAAGCATTCCAACGGCTCGTCGAAATCTGGGGCCATGTAAAATCCATCCTCGAACCCGCCAAGCGGACGCCTGGCCGTCTTGCGCCTCGATGCCGAAGATGCGGTGTGATGACTTGCGCCATTCACGGAGACGGAATTCTTCTGCCTGTATAGCAGAAAGTCAATGAACGCCAGTAACTCCCCACGGTACTGCGGGGATATCTCGGCTATCTTGTCTTCCACAATTGCGTAAGGCATGTTTTGTTTCCTTCCGTGAACCGCCGCATATTATACCACAATTTCCCGACCGCCGCTGGGCACGTCAGCATGTGAATAATCGGGTTGGGGTTGGGAAACGGGAAAAGGCTGGATTGAGGCTGGATTAAACGGGATTGGAGAGGTTTTTGAGGGGCGTTTGAGGGTTGGGAAAATCGGGCCGCCGGATGGGGAGATTCTAGCCGAGTTGGGAAAAATACAAGCCCTCTGCAAGTTGATTGCAGGGGGCTTGCTTTGGTGGAGCGAGGTTAGTGGGTCGAGGCGTCACGCCGAGCCGTAACGGCTCACCCGGAGGGTTCGCCCCACCGCTTTGCGCCCCACCTTGTTAGGTCACGGTGAGGTGCGGGATCGTGAGCGTGAGCGTTTCGGTCGCGCCGTCCTTGGAGACTTCGGCAGCGAACGAAACGTTCGCGTACTCGCCCGGGGCGACTTCGGACTCGCCGGTAGGCTGGACTCTCACCCAAGTTCCGCCTTCGGAGATGCCGCTTTCATCTATGCCAAAGATGACAGGAGTGCCGTCCACGTTAGCGCGAATGTCGCCGAACATCCACTCGCCAGTAGGCACTTCATGTCCACCCCAGAGACCGCTGCCCTCCAGCGTCCAGTCGTGACCGAACGTGAAGTCGCTCGCGCTGTCGCCGTCCTTGAAGGACATGATCTTGCACTTGCCGTCGCTCGTCTGGGCGATGGGCGTGGGCGCGGGCGCGGATGAGGCGTCGATAGTGGCGGTGATGGTCTTTTCGACCGGCGTCGCGGTGGCGTCGCCGCAATGGCTGACGACCGCGATCACGACGTTGCGGCCGACGAGCGACTGGACGGCAAACGCGGCGGGCAGAATGGCGTCTAGGCGGTCTTCCTCGGCCGACGTGACCGTGCAGACGCCCTCGATGGTCTCGCCGTTGGACGTGACGGCGGTCGCGGTGACGGTGTCGCCATCGATGAGGTTGAGGCCGATGCCGTTGAGCTGGAACGCCTCGCCGCCCTTGACGTGGCCAAGTGCGCAACCAACGCCGCGCACGGTGTTGACGCGGAGTTTGACGCCGTCTTGAATATTGGACATGCCGAAGTCGATGGCAGGCTTGAGGTCGCCCAGAAGCGTGGCCGTGACGCGCACGTTGTCGCGGTCGGCCTTTGAATCCTGGTTTGCGTACCATCCGCGAATGGCGAGGCCGAAGGTCATAAGGCCGCCGACCGTGACCGTCTCGCCGGTTTCGGATGTGTGCTTTGCGCAAGCCTTCACAAACGAGTTGATTAGGTCCCATGCCGCGCCGTTGCCTATCCTGATTCCCGTCGCCTCGATGATGCGCGGGAGTATTTCCTTCTCGGCGTCAACCGAATATCCGTCGCCGACGAACTGTGCCGTGAAGCCGCCTTTCTCCGAGAACTTCTTTGAGATCGGCGTCATGCGGTACTTCTTTATTCTTCCCATAATTGGGTTGATCCTTTCTTTTCGTTGTTACTTCCCGGCGGAATTGCCGGAAGATAGGTTCCCGCTGTGCCTGTCACTTAGCGTTGCCTTTAAGGAACTAGATTGAAGAACGTGGAGGTCCTGGCGGGAAAGCGTTAGGGGCCGACTACGACCGTGACGGTCTGGGTGGTGGCTGCCAGCCGCTGCAGGGCGCGGAGTGCGGCGAGGTCGGGCGGAAGGTTCGCCGATTCCCACGCGGCGCGCGCCTCGTCGGCGCGGTGCTTCGCCTCGGCTGCGGCCTTGGCCGCTGCTTCGGGATCGGCGATGATGGACTGCCGCGCGCGGACGGCGCGATTGGTCATCACGAAGCCGTCGGCGTAGAGATCAACGCGCACAAACACTTCGCGTCCAACGGAGTTGGTTTCGCCGGTGGGCAGGATATACTGGCCGATGCGGTCGCCGTGCCACTTGGTACGCCCGGACTCGGTGCCCATGTCGCGGTGGTACATGCGGTTCATCAGGCCGAGGGCTGCTTGCAGGTCGGCTTGCGTCCAGGTGTTGGTGGAGCCGTCGGCGAGTAGCGTGGTGGCCACGATGGGATCTTCTGCGGCGAGAACGCCGCAGCACAGGACGGCGGAGAGGATAAGAGCAAGACTCTTAGGGAGGGTGGTTTTCATGGGGTTTCCTTTCTGATTGTTTTAGTGTTGGGAAATGCGGCCTTGCCGGTGCCCGGAATCGTAAAGCCCTTTATCTGCCAGACGCCGTTGGTGTGGACGGTTGGCGCGGGCGTGAAGTCGGCCGCCACCATGACGTCGTAGTTGGTGGCGTTCGGGAGCGCGTAGTCGTAGGGATGGTCGGCGAACGTTAGGTGCGGCGAGAGGCGTACCCAGTCCGTCGGCTCCGTCAAATCAACTTGCCGCGCATAAACCAGGATGATGGCGTCATCCGGCAACAGCGGCGTGCGCTTCGCGATCGCAACGTGCGCCACGTCGTTCGTGAGGTAGGAGCCCGCGTTGCGGATGTAGGGGTCATCGACAGTGACCACGCCCTTGCGTGCGAACAGCGTACAGGCGACGGCGATCGCGACGGCGGCCGCGACGGAGCGCGGCCCTCCCAGCCGACGCCTTGCGGCGGACGCCGACTTGCCCATGCCCGCGAGGATGACTACGGACGCAATCAAGATGAGCGCGATCGCGCACGCCCACATTATAACGGTTTGGAGTGCGTGTATCATTGCTTGGTCCAGATGAGGTTGTTGCCGCTGACTGTCGGCACGAACTTCGTGCCGTTGACCCAGATGCCGGACGAGAGGTCGGTGGTGGCGTTGTTGCGGATCACGACGCCGCCCTCCTGGAGGAACGAGAACTTGAAGAACATCGAAGGTGGCCGCGTGCCGCTGAACGTGACCGTGCAGACCCACGAACCAGCCGTGCCGCTCCACGAGACGGTCGCGCCCGCGGGCGGTGAGGATTGTTCTGTCCATATGCCCGATTCAAGAGCCGTGCTCCACCACATCGTGGGCGCTTCGGCGGACACCACCGGCACGGGCATCGTGACGGAGTTGGCGTTGACCGTGATTCCCTCGGCGTATGCGCCCACCACCTGCGCGTCTGACTTCTCGATCGAGAAGACGGGCGTGCCGTCATCTGCCGTGATGCGGAAGTAGGCGTTTGTATCTGGGTCGAAGTCCATGCCCATGCCGTTAGACGAAAGCACCCACACCTCGCCGTAGGTATCGACGATCTTCGCGTATTCAAGGCCTCCCGCGATGACCGTGCGCGGCGTCGAAATCCACGTGGTGTTTGCGGGCGCGTCCGCGCCGAGACCGGACGTGGTACGCGACCACGCGCGCGGGGCGTAGGTATTCTTCAGCTCGTTGGTGGCGGAGTCGGTGTGGCTCTTCGCCGCCGCGAGCGTGCGGGCGAGGCCGTTGGACTCGGCCCACACCGTCACGTATTCATTGCTTTCGTTGAGCTGCATGAGACGCAGTTCCGGCGCGTGGACGGCGGAGTTGTAGTTGGTGACTTCGGCGACGACGTTGCTGCCAGAGTACAAGCGATAGACGAGCGCGGATTCGGTGCGGAGGTCTTCTAGGTCGCTGGTGACAGTGCCGAGAGCGCGCTTCGTTGCGTAGTTCGACTTCTCCGCAGACCACACGGGGTCCTCTTCCTCTACTTCAGAGGATATGCCGAGGTCTTCGACATAGGACTTCGTTACGACATTGGAGACCGTTGTCGCGGCATTCATCGCCGCGTTGCTGACCGCCGCGTAATCGCCCGGCACGATGTCAGAGACGCGAAATTCAGTTGGGTGTGCCAAACGGGGATCTTCCCACGTAGCTAAGTGGTCCCAGAACACGAGGCGCGGATTTTCTTCCGGCTTAAATTCGCTTAGCTTGATGGTATCTGCAAGTTGCTCTATCACCCACGGCTGCATGGCAACGCCTGGCGGTGGCGGCAGGGACGCGGGCGCGAAGCCGGGCGCGTGGGTGAGGCGGAGGACCGCCGAGGCAAAGACGTTGCTCGGCGCGCCGAAGAACAGGCTCACGCGGTCTGCGCCGCAGTCCTGCGCAGGGCCGAAACTCGCCGTGATGGTGCTGCCGTCGAACGTGGCCGGCGCGCTCCACCACGCGGAGCCCATGCCGTTGGTCTGATACCAGAGGCGCACGTCCGCGCCGTCCGCGATCGGCGGCGTGGTGTAGCCCTTGAGGGTGACGGCGAGATCGACCGTCGAGCCGTGCGGCACGGGCTTGATCGGGTACGGCGGCATTCCCGGCGAGTTGGTCCATCCCGGTCACGGGACCTTGCGTTGTCAGGTTGCCGTGCGTATACATCTCCCATGCGTCCGGGAATCCGTCGTTGTCGGTGTCGGCATCTTCGATGAACACCGTAGCGACTGGCGGCTCCGTGGCATCGTAGGGCACCTCAATGGGTTTTGGAGTCCAGACGTACTCTACCGCTGGGTCAAGCACGAAGCAGTTGTAGCCCCACGACTCCCAATCGGACTTCACGCCGTCGGCGTCGGTGTCGATGAAGGCGCGCACGTAGTATGTGCCGCCGCACGCCACGCCGCGAATGACGGCGTTAGTGGCGATGGAGGATGAATATGCAATCGTCTGGACATTGGTGACGTACGTCTCAGCCACGGGCAGACCGGAGAAATCCGGCGACGTGAACGCCTGGACGCACACGAGGTTCGTCTTGCTGTTTGTAGGATCCACGGAAAACCTAATGAGCGGGCCGAAGTACTTCACGCGCACGGCAATGGAGCCGTATTCCTTGCCGTCAAGCAGGTTGCCGCTCGTGCCGAGACGGAAAGGAGTCTTTGGTTCGTTGTAGTTGTAAAAACAGAATTTCGAGTCGAGCATTGATGCCGCCCAGTAGTAGGTGTTCGCCGCTTCGAAGACATGGTTGCTCGACGTGACCATTCCTGCATAAACAGGTGCCGTCCACTCGTACATGCCATTCGAGTCGCGAGCGGGTGCGCGCTGTACGCCGGAGTCATAGACGACTGTCGTCTTGTCGGACTTATAGATTCGGAGGATGAATGCCGGATAGGCCTTGTCAATCGTGTTCGTGTGCGACCAGCGGAACGTCGGACGGCCTGCATACTCAATCCCAGCAAGCTTTGGATCCGGCACCGTCAGCGTCTGCCGCGGCTTATCCTCAAAACGGTTGGTGAAGAGCACCGGCAGATTGTTAAGTTCGTCGTCGCCTATCACAATGCTATACGTTGCATTTGTCACACCGCTAGACCCGAAGGCGAATATAATATTCCAGTCCAGAACCAGCTTGCCGTCGGCGAGCAGATCAGCCTCGGTCAGCGCCGGATGAACGGACATGTCAAACATCTTGTCAAACACCACGTCGTTACTGGCATATCGGCCATTGAACCATTTGCGGAAAACGCGAACACGCGTAAGCGAAAGTTTGGTAGGCATGTTCGTTCCGGGGTACTGCGATTCTTCGTTTCTTTCGTACCCAGTTGGCGCGTTGACCTCGTCACGGTCGGTGCCGCCGCCAGAGAACGCCGTCGGAAGGTCGAAGCGCGCCATGATCGGCGTAGTCTTGGTCAGCTCAACGGTGAATTCCGCGTCAGACCAGCCTACCTCAACGCCAATCGCGGCGCCGTAAGGCTCGCCGGGATTCCACTTGCCGTCGCCATTCTTGTCGAGCCACGCCGCGATTACGTGCCGTCCGCCGCGTATCCCGCGCGCGGCGACGCGGAACTCCGCCCTCGCCACGCCGCCGGTCTCGACCGTCCACGCCGCCTCGGCCCGGCCTGACGGGTTGCGCGGGCTGGTGCCGTACGCCTCAAAAACGACCTTCCCGCCAAGCTCGCCCTCGCCCGGCCCCATCACCACCGTTGCGCGGAGAGTGGGCACTGGACGGCTCGCCGCGCTGCCGGGGTCCGTGCCCGCGCGGCATTCGGCGTAGTTGCTCCAGCCGTCGTCGTCGGGATCGTCCCACGGGTCGTAGCGTCTGCGTGCCGGAGCCCTGTACCCGTCTTCCCAGCCGTCTTCCATGAAGTCGTGGTCCGCGAACATCTCGCCAAGGTAGAGGCTGCCCGAGCGGCGGTAGTAGTCGGGTATGAGCGCGGTCAGCGAGTAGGCGTTGGTCGCCGATATTCCCGCAGTCCCCGAAAGGTTGGTGAACACGTTCCCGATCAGCCACTCCGCCGCGTCGGAGAGCCCGTCGCCGTCCGCGTCGCCGTAAGGTTGGGCCGGAGGCTGCGTGGCTGCCGTCGCGGCGGCAACCGCCAGAGCCGCTGCAATCGTCGTGCAAAGTCTTTTCATCGTAGTTTCCTTTCCGTTTTTCAGGGTAGCAGATAGAGGCTTGGCCGGAACTCCTCGGCGCAGCCGAACTTGGTCCCGGACGCCGTGGCAGGGTCTACTCCGTCCATCGACAGGAATCCGGTCACGGCCACCGTCGCAAGAGGCGCGTCGATCTCGACCGGCACCTCGGCAGTCCCGGCCGCCGCGCTTGCGGCGAACTCGCCCGCGAGCGTGAAGCCGTCGGCGGATTTGGAGCCCGGCACCCAGAATCCCGCGTCGGCGAGCGCGGGCATCGCGAGCGACGCCGAGCCGTCCTTCACCCACACGCGCCACGTCAGGCCGGGCGTCACGGACGCGCCGCACGCGCCCCACGAAAGCCGCAGCCGCGTTGCCTTGAACCCGAACGGGGTTGCGAACGGCACCACGAGCGCGCTGGCCTGGACGCGCCAACAGCGATTTGCCGCATCCACCAGGAATTTCGCGCCCGGACGCATGGCGCGCGGCTTGGCAGGAGGCAGCTCCGCCGCCTGACCGGCGTACAGCGCGGCGTAGGCCAGACGCAGCCCCAACGCAGATGCGGCGAAGGGCGCGTCCTTGTACGCACGGTCGTCGGGGCTGGTAGGCACGGCGTCGCCCGTGTATTGCGTCGCCACGCAGACGCCGAACGGTCCCTCGCCGGCCTCCGGCAGCGCGCCTCCCTGACACACCGCGTACACCGCCTCCGGCTCCGGCTCGTCCTCCTCCACGTCGGCGTCGAACGCAACCTCCAGCCTCTGACCGATTACCATTCCGGAACCCTCCACCGCGTAGAGACGCCGCTCCTTCGCGTTGTACCACTCCCATGCGTCGCAGTAGTCCTCGAGCGTGAGGTATATCCAGAGGTAGCGGCACCTGGTTCCGGCGGCGATGTCGAACGCGACTTCGCCGGACGCCGGTTCCGACGCCGTGAGATACGGCGCATCCTCGGCTGACTGCGCGAACACGGCCTCGGCGGACGGCGCGACGCCCGACCCGCCGCGCACCACGTCCCAGTCGCCGGACGGCTCTGCGGAATCGGAAAGCGCCACTGCCACGCGCACGCCGCCCTTGCAGAAGCGGTCGCGGGCGACCGGCACGGATATGGTCGTGATGTTCGCCGTGCCCTGGACGTACGCTTCCGGCAGCGTGAAGCGGTACGCCGCCATGCCCGCGTAGGCGATCTCCGTCATCGCCTTGCTGTCGTAGTTGCCGGTGAGCTTGTAGGCGTCGTAGGCGTCCGAAAACTGCGTCGATGCAGTGAAGTCGTGCCCGGTCAGCGACGCGGGGACGTTCGCCGCCTTTCGCCATTGGCACCTCTTCAGCGCCTCGAGGTTCTCTGCCATCATGGCCAGGTAAGAGCTTTTCGAGCGCGCCGGCGCGGTCGATGCCTGCGCTATAAAACGCTTGAACGGTAGTTTCATGCTGCTGCTGCTTCTCCTTCTGCGCCGCTGTCGCACGGCCACTTTGAAATGTCGTTGCCGATGTTGTCTTCTCCGCCTGATTCGTCGTCGTTTGCGATCGCATTCCCGCCACCACCGGTTTTGTCGTGTCCGCCGCCACCGCCGCCGAAGTCGCCAGATATGGCGTTGCAGTAGTCGTCGTCACCCTCGCCCTCGTCACCTGTGAGGGATATGCGGATGGTCTGGCCATCCTCCTCCACTTCGACGCCGTCGCCGCCCTCGATCGTGACGTCGCCGGTCAGCTCGTTGAGGGACGTTACGCCGATATTTCCGTCCTTGCCCACCACGAGCGTGCCGACTACTTTCTGCAATACCTTGCCGTCGCTCGCGACGGTGGCGATCTCGATGTATACGTCGCGTTCGCCCTGCTCGCCGAATTCCGTGACGATCTCGGCTTCGGCTTCGTGGCTCTCGTCTTCGCCTTCGCTTTCAGTTTCTTCGCCGATTTCATCTTCGGCCACGTCATCGGGCAACGTCACGTGGAGGTACACGGAACCTGACTCTCCCTCGTCCGGAAACTCGGGCAGTTCGTACCAACCCGCCGGCGCGCCGTTAGCAGCAGTGAGGCCGTCCGTGGCGTCCACGGCAGACTGCGCGATATAGAGACTATTCGACGGAAGGAAGATGCACCACTTCGCCACCTTGGCGGTCGAGCCTTCTTCCGACACCCAGACCTGGCGCACCTCGAACGGACGCGGCGTCGTCCATCCCTCGAACCTGGCCGACTCCCACTTGCCGGTCCTGCGGAGCGACTGAAGCTCCGCCTCGTGCGCGTTCACCGCGCGCGTGACGGCCGCGCCCCATGAGGCGCGCATTTTTCCGCCAAAGGATGGCGTCTCTATTTCATTTGAGGTCGTCATGTTCATTGGACGTATGGCATGGACCAGCGGTTAGAACCGTAGAGGTCTGGATCCCACGGGTGCCCGTCTGGATTGTCCGACTTGAGAAGGCCCCACCAGCTCTCGGTACGCGTCCACTTGCCGTCTGTGGTCTCGTCGCAGTCATCCTGCATCTTGAGCCATTCGTAATCGCTGAGTTTGCTTGCGAGACTTCCCGGCTTCTTTGCGGCGGTACCGCCAATGCCGGATATCGGAGGATCGTCTATAAGTCCGATGTTTTCTAGGCAGTCGGGCGGCGGCGCTGCGTAGGTGCGTACGCGCGTGATGGCTGGAAAGAAGCGGATCACGCTTTCAACACCCTTCATCATCTTCGCGATCAGCGCGGCGGATGGCGGATATGTCTCCGCCACGTCAACTACCTCGCCTTTTTCGCGGTAGTTTCCAGCGGCGGCGGTCTCGCTGTCGGTCTCGCGCAGCCACTTCTCCACGACGTTGCGGAGCGGTCCTCCCGGCGTGATGCCGCAGTAAGCCATCACGCTCACGTCGTTTCGGACAGCGTGGATTTTCCAGACGTCCTTGATCGGCGCGTCCTTGGCGCCCACGGCGTCGGATTCCTTCCCCGCGTAGGGCACGCACGCAATGGAGAGCGTGCCGGTGTCGCCGTTGCCGCGCTGGAGATCCCAGGCTCTCGCGAGCCATCCCGCTACCACCACGTCGCCCTGCTTCAGGGAAGCGGAGAGACCATGTAGCACGGAATAGCCGCCCTTGAGCACGTAGGTGAAGGTCGCCTCGCCGGAATCGGACACACCTTCGCTTTCCGTGGGCTGGCGGTAGCAGCCGGCTGGAATCCTCTCGTTGACTGGTGTCGTTACTGCCATGTCGCTCCCTTTCCGCTCTTCGCCTCGATATTCTTCAGCACGGTCAGCTGTTCCTTGCCGGTGCGGGCGATGTCCTTGAGGTCCGTGCCCGCGCTGCCGTTTGCGAAATAGCCGCCCACGCGAGATAAGGCGTCGGGCGATGCGTGGGACGCCACGCCGTCTGGTTGCTGGCCTTCCTTGTCGAGCCGCTTCTGGAGATCGCGCAGCTGATCTAGCCGAGCGGCGTTCTCGCGGCGCTCCGTCTGGGCCTTCGCGAGCGCGGAAGGATCCTTGAAGTTGTCAACTTCGCGGAATTCCTTGCGGGCAAGCGTTTTCTCGGCTTCCTCGCGCTTCTTGATTTCCTCGGCGACCATGCGCTGGCGGTCGGCGAGTGATGTTTCCGTGTCGGTGAGCTGGTCGAGCGTTGCCTTGAACGCCAGCGTCTCGGCGCGCGCCTTCTGCCAGCTCTGGATTGATTCGATGTTGGCTGTGCGCTGCTTGGCCTCGGCCATCATGCGGTCGGCCTCCGCCTTTTCGTTTTCCATCCAGCCCTTGCCCGCGCCCACGAGCCCGCCGATCGCCGCGCCCCATGGGCCAGCCATCTTCGCGCCCATGAAACCGAGGTTGGATGCGTTCTCGCCGATGCCGAGCGCCTTGTCGGCGGTGGATCCCTGCTCCACGAACTGCCGCGCAAAGCGCATCGACATCCCGACGCCCAGCCCGGCAAACGACTTTGCGACGTCCTTCAGCGAGCGCGCGGAGTCCTCCGCGCCGTTAGAGAGGTTCCGCGCGGAGCGGTTGACCTTTTCAAGGCCCTCGGCTGCTTCCTTCGCCGACTTGGCCGCGCGCGAGTTTGCGCTGGACGGATCCGCGCTCGGCGTGGCGGGAGGAGTCGGCACGGCGGGCGGGGCGGACGCGCCCGCGCCGGACTCCGCGCCGGACACGGCCTCCTTCACCTTCTTCTTCGCTTCGGTATTGTCTACCTCAAGCTCTACCTTTAGCTTCTTCGCCATCGTCGATCTTCTCTATTTCAGAGAGCGGGAATATCTTGCCTGCGGCTAGGCGCTCCTGGCGACGCAGGAGCGCGATCGCGCTTGCCGGGACTTCCCACATGATTTCGCGCCAGCTCCAGCCGTACTCGCGCGCCGCCCAGTGGGCGACCGCCGCGATCCAGCCGTCGCTGGGCTCGTCTTTTTTTTTACCTCCGGCAACACGTCGCCCATCGCGTCCATCTGCCGGTAGCAGGCGTCGCGGATTTCGCCGAGCGCGGTGACCGGCAGGGAATCCGCCCACGCCACGGCGGCGTCGAAGAACCCGCTCGCCAACACCTCGCGCGGGTCGTGCGTGAGGAGGTAGAGCGAGGGGATGATCTCCAACGCGTCCTTCGGCGGCTCGCCCGTGATGAGCGGACTGCCGATGCGCTCCAACGCCGCCCACATGCCGAGCGTCATCGGGCGCACCGTCTCGCCGCACGGGCACTTGACCGCAAGCGGCAGCAGAGCCGCCATCGCCTTCCTGGGGTTCGTCTTCGACATCGCGGTTCGCGGTTATTAGTTGCCCTGTGCCGGGAAGTTCTCGTACTTGTGGGCGTTGATGTTCCAGCGGCGGAGGCCGTTGTAGCTCCCGGCCTCCTCGCAGCTGTCAACCTTCCACTTCGAGCCCGCGTACGTGAAGCTCGTCGAGCCGGCCGTCGCGGGCGCCGTCGTGCCGGTCGTGGCCGAGCGCACAGTGAGACGCAGGTCGGTGCGCGTGTCGTAGCTGATCTCGTCGGCGACGGCGCCTTTCTGGTCAGGCACCTCCTCGCTGCGGTCGGCTGGCGTGATGTTCTCCGTCTCAACGACGTAGCCGCTGAGCGTGTTCGTGATGCCGCGCGGCGTTCCGGCCGCGATGCTTGGTGTTGTTAACATGTCAGTTCTCCTTTGTGGGTTCTGTCAAGATGATGGAAATTCCGAATTCTGCGGTGGCCGTGACCACGCCGCGCCTCTCGTCGGCCGTCTGGTCGATGGAACGCCACTCGATGGATTCCGAGTCGAGCGCGTGCGCGACGGCCTCGGCGGCGTCCAGGGCGGTGAAGCCGTTGCGCTTGCTGCGCTGGGCAGGTGCCTCGATGCACGCCACGCGCAGCTCGCAACCAGACGGGAAGCCGTCAGTGCATCCGCTCGCGTCGCGCTCGAAACGCGGTGTGACAACCACCACGGCGATCTTGCCTGCCGTGGCGACCGCGCTGTTGAGCGCGTCCTGCACGGTGAGCATGTCTTCTGCAAACACCTTGCAGTCGTGCTGCACGAGCGCTTCAACTTTGTTCAAGGCAGCCGCGACCTTCTGCTGTAAGCCTCTGATTGTCATTTCTCCCGCTTCCCTTTCTTCGGAGTCTCGATTCTCACGGCCTGCAGCACGGCGTCGGACACGACGGCTTTGAGAACTGTGCCGTCGAGCACCTCGATGACGCCGCCCTCGCGCAGCAGCGCGGGGATGAGCGCGGCGTAGTCGCCGGCGGAACTCGCGGCGGCCGGCGGCACGGTGACGGTCGCCGATGGCGCGGGCAGCCGCACGGGCTCGGTAGGCGCGCCTTCCGCAAAGAGGTTGCGCCACTTGACGACGTCGCCTTCAATGCTCGCCTGGTCGCCGAACACGCGCTTGAGGTGTTGCCGTTCCGGCTCGCCCATGTTCGGCACGGTGGCCTGGAGGTTGGCGTTGAAGGGATGGACAACGGACGGGGGCTGCGCCTCCGAACCCCCGTTCGGGGAATCGATACGCTCGCCGCTGCCGCCATCTTCGAGCAGGCCCAGCTCGCGGGCCTTGCGCTTGCCCACGTCTTCCACGCCCATGCCGCTGTTGAAGTCGAACGGCGGGTAGGGCGTGCCGAAGCGCGAGAGCTCTGCCCAGATGGGCGATAGCTTGAGCGCAACCGGCTCGTCGCGGCACGCGCCCTGCCAGCCGACGGCGTCGCCGGCTTCCTTCCAGCGCGCCGTCCAGTCGCGCGGCATCCTGCGCTGGCGCACGCGCACGAGGCGCTGCGCGGGATAGGCGAGGAGCGCGCCGGGCGTGGTGCCTTCCATGTGCTGCGCCCAGCCGCGCGCCTGCTCGACGTTGGTCTTGATGATGAGATCGAGGCGGCGCTGGCTCATGAGATTGCGAATGCCGCCAGGTCCTTGGTCCTCGGCATCCGGCGGATGGTAACCAGCGGCAGTGAGCGCGTCGCGCATCGCGATCCGCGCCGAGCTCGCGTCCATCTCTCCTGCTGCCACGCGGGCGCACGCCGTGCGGAACGCGCCCAGCACGCGCACGTCCTCGACGGTCGCCGAGAAGAACGCGCGGTCGCGTAGCCCCGCCTGGACGGCGCTCCACTGGCGCGAGTCCATGCCGCTTCCGACAAGCGCCTTCTGTAATATCTTATCCGCCGCCGTCATGCCACCGCCTCCATGATTCCATCCTGCGCGGCGTCCATCAGCTCGCCCTCATCCGGCAGCACCGTGCGGTCGGCGCGGATGGTGACGCTCGGCACGAGCAGGTAGAGGAGGTTGCCCGTGTCGCGCTCCTTCAGGAAGCCGTGCGGGGAGTTCTTCGGCCAGAAGACCGAGAGCACGTCGTCGTCGCCTGGCTCGTCTCCGCGTCGGAACCCGCTCCATTCGCGCGGTTTCTTTCCGTACACTGAGGCGTCAAGCGGGATGGCGAGCGCCTTACCACCGTCATTCGGGCGCACGGTGCCGCCCTCGTAGTGGAGCGCCACGCCCTCCTTCGCGATTTCGACGGCGGCCACGCCGCCGGAAGACGGCAGCACGCTAACGCTGTCCGCCGCGTCCGCCCAGTAGCCGCTTGAGGGGAAGCCGCGCCGGTTGGCGGGCTTTCGCCTCAGGTGGCGCACGATCGCGTTGCTGATGCCGCGCGCGCCGGCCTGTGCGAGGACGGCGTCTGGCGGCAGCAGGTCCGCGAGCGTGACTTTGACGGTTAGGCGGAGCATGTTTTTACCAAAGGCCTCCTCCGAGCGTGCGGGGCGGGCCGTCGTCGGCGTCCGGGCCCGCGCCCTTGGCCTCCTCGGCGTCATCCGCCGCGTAGCTTTCGGGCACGATCTTGCCGGACGCGATCTCGGCCAGGTACGATTCCGCTGCCTTCGCCGCGTCGCGGCGCGCGTCGGTTGGCGGGATCGAGAAGCGGTTGAGGAGGTCGAGGACGGCGATCGCCAGCACGGGCCGGAAAAGCCCGTCCGGGATGGAGCCGTCCTCGGGCGACAGCCTGGCGCGCCCTCCGGAGCGCACGGCGTCGCGCGCGAACGCGGCGGCCTGCGCGAGGACGCCGTCCGCCACGTCCGGCGAGAAGCCTGACGAGGCGGAGAAGGCGTCCATCTCCTCGGCGGAGAGGCGCGCGGTGAGGTCGTCGCGTGTTGGTTTGCGCCAGGCCATGCCGTTACCTTTCGATCACAAGCAGCGCGCGTCCGAACGCGCCTGCCGTCGAGAACGAGAACGTCACGGCCTCGCCGTCGGAGAGCCACACGCCCGAGGGCGCGTTGGTGTACGCGCCTCCCGAGCACGTCGCGGAGACGAGCGTGTTCGTGGCGGCGAGCGTCGCGCCGGTCTTCATGCGGCGGGTGACGGTGGTCGTGACCGTGTTCGTGATCCAGCCTTCGCCGGCGAGCTTCCACGGCGGGGGCGGCGTGAACACCACCTGTCCGGGGTAGTCGTTCGTGACGGACTGGGTCTCGTTCGTCAGCACGCGCCGCCACACCGGCGTCTCCGCCGTGACGGTGGTGGTGACGTTCGAGGACACGTCCCAGCTCTCCACGCCCTTGAGCGTGAAGGCGCCGGACGCGGCGGTGGAGAGCACGCGCACGGAGGCGAGGCGTCCGGCCGAGGCCGTCCACGTGCCGCCGTCCGTGATCTCCACCGTCTCCACCGCCGCGAACGCGGCGGCGGAGGCGCAGAGCGCAATGAGGGCGATAAGCTTCTTCATTGCGCGGCTCCTTACGAGTCGGAGTTGCCGGCGACGAGGCGCACGAGCGCGCCGGAGTCGCCCACGGACGCGCCGATGCGCGTGGTGACGCTCTCCGAGAGGTCGCCCGAGGGGCCGTCGGGATACTCCACGAGCGTGAGCGTGAGGCCGCTTTCCGGATCCTTGATCTCGCGCACGGCGTTGTAGGGCTTGTTGTCCGCCGGGCGGAAGCCTCGTGACGCGAACGCGATGCACGACGGCTCGCAGACGAAGCCGGGGGTCGAGAGCCCCGGAAGCGTCATCACCTTGCGGAATCCGAAGAGGCCCGGAATCACGCCGCCGCGGATCGCCTCCGTGCCGCCGTACACGGCCGCGTCGAGCCCCGCGAGCAGGTAGTAGAAGTACTCGCCGCTCAGCACAAGCGTCGCGAACTTGGTGCGCAGCTTGTTGGTGGCGCTCTCTATGGCCGCCGCGATCTTCGCGACGCCGGTCTTCGAGAACGCGCTCGCCGCGCCGACGCCGGTGACGGACTTCGAGAAGTTTTCGCCCGTGACGAGGTTCGTGACGGCCTCGCCCGCCGAGGCGGCTACGCTCGTCATGTTGAGCTCGGCCTTGCCCTCCCAGAACTTCTTGTCGATCTTGCTGGCCTGGTCGGCCGTGACGGCGAAGCCCGTGATAATCGGGTCACCGAATGTCACCTTCGCCGACTTGGGCGTTCCGGCCGGGCGCGCGAAATTGTTGTTCGCGCGATTGAACGTGCCGGCGGCGTCCATCTCGATGAGCGGCACGTCGACGGACTTCGACGGCTCGGCGAGGACCTCGCCGGAGATGTCGGTGGAGAACGCGCCGAGGAATGCAAGATGCGCCGGAAGGCACTTCAGCGCCTTCCTGGAGTAGAGTTCGTGACCTGCGAATGTAGATGCCATTTTCGATTTCCTTTCTTTGGAGTGTTACTTCTTGTTGACGGCCTCGTAGCCGTCGGAGATTGCCTGTGCGTTGGCGGCGAGGTAGGCGTCCTTGTCGGCGCCGTCCGGCATCGCCACGTAGGCGTTGTACACGGCCACCGGGTCGGCGTCCGCGCCGGGCTTGGCGGCGTTGAGAGCCTGCGGCTGCTTTGCCTTGCCGAAGTCCGGGAGCGGCTGCTTAGGCGCGGCGGGCGCCGCGAGGGAGTTCAGCATCGCCTCGGCGACCTCCGGGTTCGAGCGGTACGCCGCCTTCACGGCGTCCTTCGAGGATTCGGCGATCTTGCCGGCCTTCACGGCGTTGGCCGCGAACTCCTCGGCCTTGGCGTTGGCTGCCTCTTCGGCGGCCTGCGCCTGGGCGTCCTTCATCGACGCGATGGCGGCGATGACTTCATCTTCCGTGGCCGTTTCGGGGAGACCGAGGGCGGCCGCGATTTTCTTCAGGTCCATTGCTGGATTTCCTTTCGTTTCATTGTTGGGATCGTCGGGATCCCGGCCGCCCGCGTCGTCGGCGTTGACCACCGGCTTCACGGGGAGATTGGGTCTGTTGGTGAGCGCAACCGAGCAGAGCGCGACCGGCGTGCCGTCGTCCGCGAGCGTCCAGCCCGGCGAGACGAAGCGGTAGCACTTGCCCTCGACGAGCTCGCGGCCCCTGGGCGTGAGCTCGAAGTCGGCGCAGAGGCCGTCGTCCTCGACGCGCAGGTTCTTCGCCCACGCGGCGGCCTCGGTGCTGCCGCCCGTGGCGGAGGCGTGGTCAACGTCAACGAGGATGTCGCGTTCGCCATCGGCTTTCCAGTTGGCGACCATCGCCTCAAACGCGGCCCTGTTGCAGCGCTGCACGGTGCCGCTGCGCTTCCCGCCGTCGCGGAGGATGAAGTCGCCGAACGGCGAGAGCTGCACGCGCACGGTGGGCTTCGCGTTGTCCTCGGCGGCCCAGTTGAGCGCGATCGGTGCGCCGTAGTGAATGCCGTAGTCGGCTGCATTGGTGACGCCTTTCGCAATGTCCCGCTTCATTTCCTCGATGTGCGCCTTGCGCTTGGCGATGTCGTCTTTGATTGCCTGATTGCCTTGGTGCATCTTGGCGAGGCGCATCTTCATCTTGCGCGTCTTCTCGTCATCCCAAGGGTTGATCTTCACCAGTTCCTCCGTGGACTTCTGCTTCAGTTCCGACGCGGGTGTTACGCCGCCGCTGCCGGAGCCGAATTTCCCGTCATCGGCGCGAGGGTGTTTGGATTCATCCCAATTTGCCATTTTTTCACCTTGCCTTTCATCAGTGGGTTGTGGTAAACTGTGCGGCGAAAGCACCGAATGGCATTTCCACCGCTTTGGGCGTTAAGAATCTGGTCGGCTTGTCCGGCAGGGTTCGTGTAAGAGATTCGGTGCTATTCATTTCTTGCAACCTCCTCCGGCTTCTCTTTCCACATCGTCTGGAACTTCAGCTCGCGCCGGTTGTCCTTTCTGCGGAACCAGTCAATCTCCACGCAGCACACCGTGCCGTCGTCGTACTTCTTGCAGAATATCACACCCTCTTGCTGCTTGCCATCGGCCTTGCCCAGTCCACGCCTGATTTCGGTGTAGTCGGAAAGCACGTCCGGGATGCGCTTCAAATCATCTTCCGTGATCGGAATCTGATTCGGCCTGGTCTCCTTGCCAACTCCGTGTTCCTCTAGCGCATGGTTCAGCTGGTCCTGGTCGATGGTCTGCATCGTACCAGCAGTCACTTTCATGTCCGGATTGGCGGCATGTATCTCGTTGGCGAGAGTCTGCGAGACTTCGCCAAGGTCCTTTGGCTCGTTCTTCCATGCCTTCGAGTTGTTGGGGCCGCGCTTGGCGAGGTCGGCTACCAGCGAATCCACGGTCGCCTTGTTGGCTTCCAGCTGTTCGGGAGTCCATCCGTTCTTGCGGCGAGTCTCCCAGCCTTTCTTCGCGCCTTCGCTGGTGCCAGCGTTTTGGACAACGACCGGGGGCTGCGCCCCCGAACCCTGCGTGAACGCTTCGCCGTAGGCTTTCGCCATTTCCTCCGCGAGGAGCGGGGCGAGCGCGGGATCCTCCGGCACGAGGTCGGGAATCTTATCCAGGAGAGCACGCGCCTTCTCGGGCGTGGGATCCTTCAAAAGCTCTTCAACCTCGCTTGCAATCATCTTGCAGTCATCCTTCAGGGCGCGCAAAAACGGCTCTAGGAGCGCGCCGGGCTCCTGACCCTCTCCTTGTGCGTCTGGCTTCTTCGGCGCGTTTTGCAATGCGGATTTCGCGGTTTGCAAAGAAGGTGGCGGGGTGCGGTCGCTGTTGAGCCCGCCGAACGCCCCCGGCTGGGGTGTTTCGGGTGCCTTTTCGAGCTTGTAGCCTGTCAGTTCGCTCAGCTGGTCGATGTCGATCGCGAGGCCGGCGCTCTTCGCGAGGCCGGCGTCCTCCAGCACCTCGTGGGCCGTGCGCTTCGCCTCCGTGTCCCACGCGAACTGCGCGAGCACGGGCTTGCCGGGGAAGAGCCGCGCCAGCACCTTGCGCGTCACGCAGTCGTTGATCGCGCGGGCGATGCGCCGCGCGTCGCGCCGCACGAGGCGGCGGAAGCCGTCCTCCACCACGCCCGCCGCGTTGCCGCCCAGGTTCGCGCCGTCCGTCTCGCCCGACTGCACGCGCCCGATCCCCACGAGGTAGATCTGCTGCTGCTGGAAGCGGATGAAGTCGATGAACGGACACACCGCGCGCGCCTCCGTGCCATACACCACGCTGGAGCCGTTCGGGAGAATGCCGCTGCCGCCGCGCGCGAACTTGCGCGCGAGGTCCATGTACGCGCCCTGTTCGCCTTTCTCCGCGTTCGGCGGCATGATCACGCCCACGGGTGGGATGCCGAAGCGGTCGAGCCACACGCCGTACCTCTTCGCGCCGAGCGCCGCCCGGATGAAGATCGGAAGCGCCGCGTGGTCCGCGTGGCGTGTGGATGCGAGCGTCACCAGCTCGCCCGGCGGGATTGGCTGGAAGGTGTTCTCGTCGCGCGAGGCGTCCGCGTTCCAGTACCAGATGCCCGACTGCCGGTCGAACGCGAAGTTCCACAGGTCGAGGTGGCGGAATCCGGCGAGCGAGCCGTCCGCGTTCCAGAGCGGGAGCGCGTGCGCCGCGCCCCGGAAGAACGCGCCGGTGAGATGCCCGGCCAGCTCCGCGATGTCGTCCTCCAGCGCGCCAAACTCCTCCAGGAGCGCGTCGCGCTGCTCGTCGGCGAGCGACTGGTCGAAACCGCGTGCGCGGGTGGCGTCCACGGTCTTCACCAACCAGCCGCACTCGCTCGCCGCGCTCTCGCGCATGTCGCAGCACGCGACGAGCGCGGGCTCCACGCCCTCGATCTCGTTGTACAGCCAAGCGAGGTCGGCGTAGACGCCGTCGCGCGCGTCGTCGAAGATCTGCCCGAGACGCCACTCGTCCACGCCGCGCAGCGGGTTCAGCCGCTCCAGCTCCAGCGCCTCGGCGCTCTTCTCGAAAAGGTCCGCGCCGTGGCCGCCCAGCGTCCACGAGTTGAAGCGCAGGGGATATTTCTTTGCATTCGCCGACATCAGTCAAGCCTCCTCGATGTTGCCTCGTCGCGCATCCCGATCATGCGCGATCCGGCCGGGACTTCCACCTCGAATACGCCGGGCGCGATCGCCACCGGCCTGAAGCGCCACGTCCCGCCGCCGAAGGAGGCGGCGCGGCGGCACAGCGCGGCCGCGCACGCGCCGTCGGAGTGGCCGTTCGACATCCTCGGCGCCCAGAACACGTACTCCTTGCCCTTGAGTATCATCTGCACGCCGTGGAAGTCCTGGCGGATCCAGTCCGCGTGCGGAATGATGAACTTCGGCTCCTTGCCGAAGCACAGGCGGAACGGCGTGAACAGCTCGCGTTTCGACGGCTCCGAGAACGTCACCTTCTCGATCTTGCCGCTGAGGAACTTCTTGGGGTCGGCGTCGTACTCGCCCCAGCCGCCGAAGTCCGTGCCGGGGATGCCGTTCGCGGCGACGTCGCCGAAGCCGCGTCCGGGGCCGGTGTAGTCCACGCACACGCGGATGCACTTGTCGATGCGCGAGCGCACAGCCGCAAGCTGCTCGCCGGTGTCCGCCTCGCGGAGGGTCAGCACGTCGCGGGTCACAAGCCTGTCGCCGACTTTCTTTGCGAACCAGAATATCGACGGATCCTTGATGCCGCCGAAGTCGAAGCCGCCGTAGAACTCGCCCGGCTCGTCGGGGTCGAAGCCGTGCTCCGTCGCCTCCACCGATTCCGCGGCGGTGATCATGTCGAAGCTGAGAAGGTTCGCGGCCGCGTCCAGGAACTCGCACTCGAACTCCTGAGGCCACGCCTCGGGCGTGTCGAACGCGGCGCGCACGTCCTCCACGTATTCCTCGGCGGTCTTGCCGCCGAGCTTGCCGCTGCGCTCCCACTCCTTCGCCGCCTCGTGGATCGTGACCTTCTGCACGTCCCACTTGATGCGGCGGCCCTCCTTCGGATTCAGGAAGTTCTCGTCAACGAGCTTGTGGAACATGTCGCCCTGGCCGTTCGGCGTGGACGTGATGAACACGCGCTTGATGGACGCCATCGGGTTCACGATCACGGCGAAGACTGCCTTCCACACTTCCTTCTGGTCCTCGAAGAACGCGAACTCGTCGAGGATGAGGTAGCCGGTGAAGCCGCGCAGAGACGCGGGCTTGCCGGGGAGCGCGTAGATCTTCGACCCGTTCGGCAGCTCTATGACCTTCGCCTTGATCTTCGCGTTCTTCTGGTAGGCGTCGAACTCCTCCTCGGTGTCGGCGGCGAGTATGTGCGCCTTGCCGATCCAGTCCTTGCATTTGTCGAGCGTCTCGAGGCTCTGCCGCTCGGTGGGCGCGACTATGAGCCACTTAGAGCGCGGCTCCGTCATCGCGCCGCGAGACGCGAGGAACGACGTGGTGAAGCCCTTGCCGGTCTGGCGCGACCACAGCGCGATCGTGAAACGCGAGTCGCCGTCCACGAAACGCTTCTGGAAGCCGAGCAGGTCGTCCTTGAGCTGGCGCGCCTTTTCCATCAGCCGAAAATCTCCTTCATCTTCGCGAGCTTGTCTTCGGGAGTGAGCTTCAGGTCGCGGGTGATCTCCGCGACGCGCTCGAGGCGCTTCTCGGCGGCCTCGAACTTCTCGCGGGCGAGGCGGAGGGTTTCGTCCTTGGTCTGCTGCGCGCGGGCCTTCAGCTTCAGTTCCTCGGCGCGGAGACGGCGGTCGGCGAGGGCGCCGGCCATCTGCACGAACTTCCCGGCTTCGCCCGCGCTGCCGGTGCGCAGCGCAAGTTCCGCGCCCATCGCCTTGTACGCCGCGATCAGCGCGTCGTCGCTCGTCTGCGTCTTCGCAAGCGCGGCGGCTTCGGCTGCGGCGGTGGCGGCCTGTTCCAGTCGGTGCGCGGATTCCATCACGCGCATGTGCGCGAGCCAGGCGTAGAACGCCGTGCGGCTCGGCGCTTCCACGCCGTACTCATTCACGGCCCAGTCGGCGGCCTCGTTCCAGCGGAGCGCGCGGCTTTTGTAGTAGAGCTGCCAGCTCTGCTCCTCCGTGAGGGACGACGCCCAACTATCTGTACGTACCTTTGCCATGGTTTCTCTCGGGCCGCCCGGTGGTCGGCCCCTACCGTCGGTAGGGCGCGATCACCGAGCGCGCCGTTTACAATCCTCTCAGCGCGAGCTCGCCTTTCTGCGTGATGGACCAGAGGGTTTCGTCGAAGGAGTCGTGGTCGCGCTGGATGAGATCGCGCTGCGCCAGGAACAGCAGCTCGTCCGTGAACTCCGACGTGGTGAGCGGACGGTCGATCGCAATCTCCACCTCGCTTGCCAGCGTGGTCTCGCGGAGCGCCACGCGGTCCAGGCGGTTGAGGATCGTCAAAATGGATTTCTGGATAAGCGGGTTCTTCACTTCTTTCCTCCGATGGTGGAATTGACTGCGGCCCTCTCGACGATCTCCACCTTGCCGCGCAGGCGGCCGATTTCCTCCACGAGCGGGTCGAGTCGGCGGTGGGTCTGTATGCTGCGCTCCTCCGCGCGCTTGTCGTTCTCGTCGAGTTTCTTGAACACGCGCCCCAGGGCGGGGCCGATGTCGTCGATGCGGGCGTTGATGGCCTTGCGGTGTTCGGCGCACTGGTCGCAGGTGACGAAGCGATCGGCCTCCTTGGTTTCCAGCGGCTGCGGCACGGTGGTTTTGCCGAACTTCGCCTTGATCCACGCGCCCACGATTCCGGCTATCGCCGAAACCGCTCCGCCGCCTACCGCGAGATTGATGCCATCTACTTCCATTATTAGCAAAACTCCTAGGTTACTTTTCCAGGCAGTCGGTGGGGCGAGCCGTCCCCGGCGAGCCGCCCTCCGGCGGGGGAATGGGCTGGGCCGGGATGATGCAGCAGCCGCGCCGGTCGGCCTCGGCTTCAAGCTCGGCGAGTCGCTTTTCGTATTCTGGCTGGGTCATGGAGTGCCTTTCGGGGACGTTGGGGACGATGGGGACATCACTTCGCGTAGCAATCCGTGCAGGTTTCGGTGATCGTGCCGTCGGAAATCGTGCAGTTGCCGTTTTCGCAGGTGATCTTCGCCTTCTCCGCGCTGCCGCCTTTGGAGAGGTAGTTTGCAATCGCCTTCTTCAGGAGGGAAGCTCCCGCCTCGCCCGCCACGCTGCCACCCGAAGTGGCGATTGCGGCTCCGATCTTCGCGGCAAGCTCCGCAGCGCCCTTGAACGACGTGTCGATGATTTTGTTCAGCTCCGGGGAAACCGCGTCCTTGTAGTTGGCGATGCGGAACTTGATCACGTTGTTCACCTGGCGCTCGAACTCGACATCGTCGTACTGCTGCTCGACCATGTTCTTGTTCATGTGCCACCGCTGGCCCTTGTGCACGGTCTGCACAACGCCGTTGGCGTCGCGGAGCGGCGCTCCCGACTCGTCCTTGACGACCTCGTAGCCGTAGTCCTCGACCTCGACTGCCACGCATCCGGCGAGCAGAAGCCCGAACGCAAGCAGGGCGATTGCGACAAGGACCGCGCCCATGACGTGGTCCGCTATGGATGATCTAATCATTGGTTGTTTCCTTTCTGTTGCCTTTCAACAAATCGCTCGTGCGCCTCTAGCCAGGCTTTCCAACCGAAGCCGTCCGCGCTCACGAAACAGTAAAGGACCTCCGCCACGGCCTTCGCCCTGGAGCGCAGCAGGTCGTCTTTCACGCCAGGCTGCTGCGGGTACGCGCGCTCGGCCATTGTCAGGCAGTTGTGGCGGAACTCGTCGTTGGCCAGAAGGAACTTCTCGCGCGTGCCGTCGGCAACGTCGTTGCGCAGGTCGTGGATCACCGCGCACGGCTCGAAGAGGGCAAGCCGGTCGGACGTGATGCCGCGCATCCATTCGGGCATGAACTCGGGGCCGATGCCGTTGTAGCCCCGCGTGATTTCCTCGAGCGTGAACTGCTCAAGCCAGTCGCAGCCCTCAAGCCCGGCTTCCCGGGCTTTGCTCACAAGTTCGGCGACGTGCGCCAGATTCTCTTCGTTCGTTTCCATCGTTCAAAAGGGTGCCGGTTTTCAGCGGAGAGCCGGCATTCCGCGGGAGGGTGTTCGTAGTGAACGCCGCGGATTATAATGGACGCTGGTCACTGGACGCAAACGCCAACTCCGCCAACTCTTTCAACTTGATTAAATCGGCTAAATCGGCCAAGTCGGCTAACTCCGCCAACTCTTTCAACTTGATTCATTTGTGCAACGGTTGCACATTTGAATCAAGTTGAAAAATACGCATACCTGAAAATCAAGTTGTTTGAAATGTGCAACAGTTGCACATTTTAATCAAGATGATTGAAAGAAAACGATAAGAATATGCAAATAGCCACGCGCGCGCGAGCAGCCGTGCGCGGGCGCGAGGCGTTTTGGAAGTTATGGGCATGAAAAAGCGCACGGCCAGCCGACCGTGCGCCTCTCGTGCAAGCCCCCTGCAGGCGGGGTGCAGGGGCGGTTATTTCATGAGTTCTACAAGAATCGGATCTGCATCTGGCGCTGGCTTTCCGTCTCGTTCCATCGCGTGGAACCAAAATGCCTGTGCTCCATATTCGTCCCACGTCTCAAGTAGAAATGATCTTCATTTGCCCGACGAAATCTTTTTCAATGTCTTGTCAATGCTTTGAAGTGTGTCGACGATTTTCACTAGATAGTCAAGTGCGGGTGGCGTTGAGGCTGCTTTGAGTTGGGCCGCAGCGATTTCATTTGTCGCGTATCTTTTAGTTGTGGCAAAATATGATGTCCGTGAGACGTTTACGTTATACGTTTCTTTGATGTATTTTAGGGCATCCTGCCAACACATTCGTCTTCGCAAGTCTAGGACGTCGAGACGCGCTTCCTCGGGCAAACCTGCCAACCATGAATCACGCCGTGGCGGCGAGTACGTTATCACATCCTTCTTCTTCACTTCACCGCTCCATTTCCATTCAAACCAAGACAGTAGTTAATAACAGCACCAATTACGGTACCGATTGCTACGGCAAGAGCACTAAATACCCATCCCCAGAATTGACGGCTACACCTTGCAAGCTCATTTCGCCCTGCAACCGTAATACCCATGATCACAACTTCAATTGGAACCCCCTCTTGATCCTGCATAGGCTCTCCTTCTATCAGCTTTGCATTCAGTAGTTCCCATGCCAATCTAGCATCATTACCATCTACAGAGAAATGCCGTTTTGTTTCAGCCGCCATTCGAAGTATCTTATGATGTTTCCGCATCATCTCTCCGTCTCCCTACAACGCACCTTCAAGATTCTCTGTAACTCTAATGAAACTCTGAATTGCCTTTCTAAGCTGCAATAGTTTTTTCTCCGCTTGCAGTGCGCGTTCTTTCCAGTTGATATCAGTAGCAACGGCGGCAACAGAATTGCTACCTATTGTCTGTTCCAATTCTGTAATGCGCAATGACAACTTTGCACTCGGTCTACGGTCGCCTTTGCGAATGAAACCAAGCATGGCTCGACTAATGCCGAGCTTTTGGGCTAATTCGCCCCATTCGAGGCCCAGTGCGAACCTCAGTTTTTCTAGCCGTTCTTCCATGACAACAATATTCCTACTTTTTGTACTTGCATCGCGGCAACTGGATTGCTACAATATCCGCCGTTAGCCCTAACAAGGCGGCAACAGTATACCACGAAACCCTAACAGGAGAAAGAGAAAGATGAAAAGTGAATTAAAAAAGGAGTGCGGCAGAATCTTCCGCGAGGTTCGGCAGCTTGCGGCACAGTTTGCCGAGCGGGTCGACTTCTCGCCGAATACCGTCAAGGCGATCAAGAAAATGACGTACTCGAGCGGCGACGATTTCGTCTGCGCCTGTGCTGTTCTTTCTAATGACACGGAGGCTGGAAATCGAATCATAAGAGCCCAAATCCTGACTGCCATTGTTTACGCAGAGGCTTTAAACTCGAAGCGCGTCGGTCTTTCATTCGACGATCTCGAGACATTGTTCTTGACAGAGCGCAACGAGGTAGTGCTGAATTTCTCTCTGGGTATCAAAAGTGTAGAGGAGGCCCGCTAATGGCAACAAAGAAGAATCCGATCCGCGTCACCGAATCGCGTCGCGCCTACGGAGTGGCGGCCACGGCTCGCAGGCTGGGCATCCACCCGTCGCAGCTCACGTACATCCTCCACGGCCAGCGCAAGCCCAACGACGAGCTCCGCCGCCGCCTCGCCCGCCTGGGCATAACCCGCACCGTGGACGGCAAAGAGTTCGGGGAGGTGGAGTGATGAAGAAGTTGACGGTTGGCGATAACAGCGGCACAGCTCGTTGGGGCTATAAGTTTGCAGCGAGGCGCGCAAGCATCGCCGAGATTGAAGAGGGCGAGAAGGTTCTGGTAAGGTTCAAGGACGATTTTCGCGTTACTGACTACAAGTGCTACAGGCTTGACGAAAAGTACTTCCGGGATGATTTGGATCGGATGTGCAAACGGTATACAGGGGTATTCGTAAGGGTGGAGGAGTAGTGATGAAGGCGGATTTGTTCAAATGTCACGCATGGTTGGCCGCCACTGTGGCCACCTGGTTGTTCGTGGCGTCCGGCCGTTGCTGGGCGGGTGGCCATGTTTGCGCTTGTGTCGCAAGCTGTGCGCTTGGAGTCGTGCTCTACTTCGTCTTTTGCTGGGCTCTCGACCAATACGCCAAGGCCAAGTCGGAGGAGGGCAAGTGATGGCGAAGATCGTCAAGAAGTGCCGTCGGTGCGGGCACACGTTCGAGGAGAAGCGGCTGTCTCCGATCAAGGTGCAAGCATCCAACGAGAGCTACGTGGAGCACAGGTACTGCCCGTCATGCTCGTGGAAGATGAAGCGCGCGGCGCGCGCGTGCGACCCGCGCTATTCCGGCGTGGGCGGGCACGGCGACATTCTGGCCGAAGGGCCGGTGTATAGGTGAATTTGACGGCCTGGCAACAGGCGAGTGAACAACAAACCAACAGGAGGAAAAACGATGATTCAAGATTACAGCAACATTCCCGGGAACTACGGCGGCGAGACGCTGCGCGAGTACTGCGGGCTCTCACGGAACCGTGAAAGGTTCTACAAAGGCATTCGCATCAAGAGTACCGGCATCACGGCCCAGCGGCTCGCGATTGCCATTCGCTGCCACATGGCGAAAGACGCGAAGGGAGGCGAGTGATGCTCACAATGGACGAACGCAACCAGCTGTTCCTTGCTGGTAATCCGGACATCCGGCGCAAGCTCCGCGCCGAGTACCGCAAGGCGCATCCACCGGTGATCGTGATGTCGATCAAGCCGAAGTACGCCAAGGCGATCTACGAGGGCCGCAAGAACTGGGAGTTCCGCAAGGCCGCGCCGCCCATCTACAAGGAAATCTACGTCTACGAGTCGGCTCCCGTCTCCAGGATCACCGGCCGGGTCATGTTCTGCGCCTCCGTGACCGGCACGTGGATCGACGTGTGGGAGATGGCCAAGACCAACAAGTGCTTCACGCGCAACCTCCCCGGCATCAGGTTTGACGAGCTGGAGGACTACGCGGGGAAGCATGACGTGACCGCGCTGCGCGTCTTCAAGGCCGAAAGGCTCGAGCATGAGGTCACGTTCGGCGCGAAGCCGCCGCAGAACTGGGGACGGTTCGCCGCGACCTACCGCGACGCGCCCAAGGAGCAGGGAGAGGCCCATGACTGACAACCCGTTCGACCTCTACACGCACACCGTGTGCGGCGAGGGCAACGGCGACATCCCGAACTGGATGTTCTACGCCCTGTGCGCGCTGCCATACGTGCTGCTCATCGTCGGCATCATCGGAGGATGACCCGTCATGAATGCTACTACGCAAGCAATCATCGATCGCCTTCCGAAAAAGCCGATACTCGCACCGGCCGACATTGCCGCCATGTTCGGCATGGTGACTGCCGCCGCCATCATAGACGCGATCAAACGCGGGAAGATTGAGTGCGCGTGCGTGGGCGGCAAGTTCTACATTTCCCGCGACGAGGCGGCGCGTTACATCGAATCAACCGCCTACAAGGCCGATGAAGCATGATTTGAAAGGAAGTTGAAAGACAATGAAAAAAACGTCAAGAGTTTCGGAAGTCGTTGAAACCGTGGAGGCGGAACTTGCGCCGAGCACACCGTGCGCACACGCCGGCGCCGACAAGGTGACGGCACTCACCGTGCGCATGGACGCGCTTCCGATTCCGGAGGGCAGTCCCGCCGAACAGGCGAACGCCCTGCACCACGCGTTCCTGCAAAGCGCGGTCTCCGCGAAGGTGCGAGCCGTACAGTGCGGGTGGGTGATTGCCGCCCAGCGCGAGAGGATCGGGCACGGGCAGTTTGATGATTGGGTGAGTAGACTTGATTTCTCGCGTCGTACTGCCTACAACTACATCACGGCATACGAGAGCACGGTGGGGGCGTATCGAGCGCAGCAGCGGAGGCCGTTGCCGTTGAGCGTGGAGCCGACGATGAAGGAGATCGAGGCGGCGACCGCCGGGGCGCAGGAGAAGCCGCTTGCGCAGCTGTACCGCGCGACCGGCGTGGTGGAGAACAACCCGAACCACGGCGGCGCGCGCGAGGGAGCGGGGCGCAAGGCCGAGGCCGCCGCCGCGGCGGCGGAGAGCGGGGACGGCCTGGACATGGGCGACTCGGCGACGCTGATGTGGGCGGAGGCGATGAAGCCGTTCGAGGCGAACCGCGCCGCGTTCCACGCCGCCGCGCGCGACCTGAACGTGAGCGTGGCGGGGAAGTTCCTCGAGGAGCTGTCGATGCTGGCGGACGCACTCCGCGACCGCGTCGAGGACGGGGGCGCGAAGTCCCGGAGGAGGGCGCGGTGATGGCGGAGGCGACCAGGGCTGTCCAGGAATACGCGGCGCTCCAGTGCGTGGACGACTACGTGGAGCGCAAGCGCGTGATGGACCTCAACCGGATATTTGGGCTCATCCGCGAGGAGAACGCGGGCGGCGGGAAGATCCTCGACCTGTTCGCGAAGTACCAGCGGATGTACGGCATGAAGGGCCTGAAGCGCAAGTACTACGTGTGGCTGGAGGCGGAGGAGAGGCGCCCCGGCAGCGGCGTGGTGGCGCTCGCCGACGGGCGGAAGATGAAGCGGCCGGAGCGCGAGAACCCGTTCCTGCGCGACTTCAAGACGTACTGCGAGCGCAACAGGAACTCCGGCGGCTGCCATGCCGCGTACTGGGACATGCTGCGGGACCTGCGCGCGGGCGACAAGGTGTTCTCGTTCGGCACGTGGCGGGACGTCTGGCGGGCGCAACATCCCTACGAGGCCGTGCCGCCGGTCTGCCCGGCGAACTGGGTGCCGCGCGGGTTCACGTACGCGATGATGATGCAGCACCATGCGCGCTCGAAGGGGCGCGACCTTGCGCTGGCGTGGAACCGGCAGGGCATGTTCGCGGCGGCGAAGCACCTGCCGCCGGTGATCCGTTCGCGCGTGGGGCTTCCGCCGGGCGCGGTGTACCAGTCGGACGACGTGTGGCACAACTTCGACGTCTACGCGCCTGGGATCAAGGGGACGTTCCAGCCGCTGGAGTTCGCCACCTACGACGTCGCGAGCGCGTTCAAGATCGGTTCGCTCATCAAGCCGAGGACGCTGAAGGTCGATCCGAAGACCGGCAAGGAGGTGCGCGACAACCTCAAGGAGCAACAGTTCCGTTTCGAGGTTGCCGGCATCATGTGCAACACGGGTTTCCACAAGGGCGGCGTCACGTGGGTGGGCGAGCACGGGACGACGCGCCTCAACGACCGCGTCCTGGCGCGGATCGCGGCGGTGCCGGGATGGGGAGAGCTTTTCAGGTGGCAGGTTTCCGGCATCCTCAACACGCCGGCGCACAAGGGGATTCCCATGGGCGACGGCGGCGGCAACCCGCGCATGAAGGCGCTTTGCGAATGCAGCCACAACATCCTGCACAACGCCACGGCGGGGCTGCTCGGCAACCGTGGGCGCGACGCCGCGCACATGCTCGAGAGCCGGGGCGCGACGGTGAAGTACAGTGAAAGGATGATCGCACTCGCGTCGCGGCTGGATCCCGCGCTCGTGCCGTTCCTGCAGCTGCCGATCCTGGAGTGGAAGCACTATCTGGCGTATTTCAAGCTGATTGAAGACGAAGTGATGGACCGTCACGAGCACCATCTGGAGGGATGGGCGGAGAAGGAGATAGTGGAATACAGGCTGCGGGATACGGACGGCTGGATGCCGCTTGCCGACGATCTGCGCTGCGCGGGCGACGAGGAACGCGCCCTGCTCCTGGCCCGGCTGAACCGCAACCCGCAGCTCATGCGCAAGCGCAAGATGTCGCGGCGCGAGGCGTGGACGGCGGGGCTGGCCGATCTCGTCAAGTGGCCGAAGTTCGACGCGTGCGCCTTTTTCGATCCGGGCGACCGGAAGCGCGGAATCAAGGGCGACCAGCGCAAGGCGCAGGTTGGGACCGACGGGACGATAACCTTCACGGACTCGGTATACTTCCCGGGCGAGCGCAAGATATACCTTGCGCAGTACCGCGACCGGAACGGCACGCCGCACAACCTCCGCGCGGGCGACGATGTGTGGTTCTACTGGTGCCCGACTCTGCCGCTGCAGATATGGATCACCGACGAGGACGGCGCGAAGAATTACGGCGTGGCGCCCGCGCTGAAGACGGCCGCGTGGGTCGATCCGGAAAGCATCAAGGTCGCCGTCGGACAGCGGCAGCACCAGATGGCCGAGCTGATGGCGGACACCAGGGCGAGGAATGCGGAAAGCGCAGTCGCGCGGATTGCCGCCTGCGATGTGAACCGCGCGCTGCTGGCCGCCGCGAAGGACGCCAAGGCCGCCGGGCCGCAGCCTGACGGCGAGGGGTACGGCCTCGACGAGCTGAACGAGGCGGGATGGACGCGCCCCGTCGCGTCCGACGAGGAGCAGGGCGAGGAGTCCAACGCCGACGCCCTGGCGTTCCTGGACGCGGTGAACGCGGTGTGACTTTAACTGGCCGGAAGGCCGCAAAAACAAACAAGGAGAAGGACGATGAGTGAACAGAAGACAATGCAGCAGGCCGAGCTGCCGACGCTGGAGTCGGCGCCCGGCGAGAAGCACTCCGCCGTGATTGCGCGGGGGATCTCGATGCCGGCGCACCAGGTGCGCATAGCGATCGAGCAGGCCGTCGCGCGCGGCCAGGTGAGCGAGGAGGACGGAGAGGAGGTGTGGTGGCTGTACAACTATGCCCAGGAAAACCACCTCAAGGAAGCCGACCTCGCCGCCAAGATGAAGGCGTACGACAAGAACACGCTCTACCAGCTGTTCCGGGGCTCTTACGGCGTGTCGGGCGGCGGGAAGTTCGCGTCGTGGAACAATGTCATCAAGACGATCCGGGAGTTCAAGAAGATCGAGATCGAGGAGATGAAGAAAAAGAACGTCGGGATCATCGAGACAGAGGTCAAGCAGACCGTGTGGCGGTGCTGCGACGCCGCGCTCAACGACGGCATGGTGAGCTTCATCTACGGGCGCACGAGGATCGGCAAGAGCGTCGCGCTGCAGGCGTACCAGCGCGAGCACAACCACGGGCAGACCATCTACATCGAGATGGGCAGCGGCTGGACGCGCACGCGGTTCGTGCGCGAGCTGGCGCGGAAGTTCGGGAACGGGGTCAAGGCGACCAAGTCGTGGGCGCTGGAGGACGCGATCTTCGACACGCTCAAGCGGAGCAACCTCCTCATCGTGGACGAGTTCCACAAGGCGCTCACGACCACGGGCGAGCGGCAGTCCGCGACGGTGCTTGAGTTCATCCGCGACATCCGCGACAAGACGCGTTGCGGGCTTGTGCTCTGCGCCACGAAGGTGGGCATGGAGCGCTTCGAGACCGGGGCCAACAAGCAGACGTTCGAGCAGCTGATCGGCCGGAGCATCATCAAGGCCGTCCTCCCCGACCGCCCGCCGGTGCGGGACCTCAACCTGATCGCGCGGACCTTCGACCTGCCCGTTCCTACCGGAGATGACCTGAAGCGCGTGAAGACGCTCGTCGGCACCTACGGCCTCGACCGTTTCTTCGCCTACCTCCAGAAGACCTATGCGCTCACGAAGAAAGCGAAGGAGCCCATGACCTGGGCGGCGTTCGCGAAGGTGATGAACGGCTATCTGGCGCTGGCCAACATGAAGACCGAGAACTACTGAAAAAGAAAGGAACCAGAAAATGGAAAAGAAGCAAGTGGCGACGATGCGGGACTCCAACGGCAACGACATCCCGCTCAAGTACGTGAGCAAGTACGACAAGGCGAAGGACAAGGCGGTGCGCAAGATCCTCGCTAGGTTCGTCAAGGCGCGGCACGCGCTCGAGTCCGTGGTGGCCGAGACGGTCGCGGAGCTGAACGAGCTCGCGGCGACGAAGGAGAGCGTCGGCGCGAAGGGCAACTTCTCGGCGCGGAGCTTCGACGGCCTCATACAGGTGTCGATCCGGCAGCAGTACAACATCCTGCTCGACGAGCGCGTCGTCCGGGCGCGCGAACTGATGCTGGGTTACATCGAGGGCGTTTTGGCGAAGGTGGGCGGGAACGACGCGCAGGCGCTCCGGCTCATCGTGGCAGAGGCTTTCAAGGCGAACGCGCAGGGCTTCCTGTCCACCGGCAAGATCATGTCGCTCCTCCGCATGGAGATCGACAACGACGACTGGCGGGAGGCCAAGCGCATCCTCCAGGAGTCGATCAAGCCGCAGAAAGGCAAGCGGTATCTTGTGTGCGAGACGCGCATATCAACCCAGATGGAGTTCGAGGCCATCCGCCTCGACATCGCGGACTGCTGGCCGGAGGACCAGGTTTAAACCCCACGCCCCGTAACAGGTCGGGGCTGCTCCAGAGCGTTCGCCGGTCGGTGCCCTGGGTAAGATGACAATGGAGGCCGGCTTATTTTCAAAGAGGTGTTCGATGATTGATCAAGAAACGATTAACTTGTACTGGGCGCGTACCGAACAGGTGGGCGCGACCTTTGAAGCCCTGAAAGAGATTGGCTATCTTGACGCACCGGCGTCAAAGGGCCACCACCTCGCCGTTGCGGGCGGCTTGGCGGAACATTCGGTTCATGTAACCAACATTCTGCTTGAGACCCGCGCCGTGCCAGAGGTGTCGGCCTATCGGATCGGCATGTACCACGACCTGGTGAAGTGCCTGTGCTACAAGGCCGTCGGCGACGGGAAGTACGAATACGTGCAGCCGCCGTATCCAGGGCACGGTGCCGCGAGTGCGATGATTGCCGCCGACCTCGGCATCAAGTTGGAACCGCTTGAAAGAGCTGCCATCGTGTGGCACATGGGCGTGTTCGGGCTTGACGAGCGCCAGATGGCAGAGTACAAGGCCGCGCTCCGCAAATGGCCCATCCCGATAATCTTCACGCACGCATCGGACCATCTGGCCTCCATACAAGAAGAGACGGGGGTGTATCAATGACATTGTGTGCAAGACAAGACAGTTGCCCGGTACTGCTGGCCGCTATCGAGGCGAAGGTTGAGGCCGAGTCCAAGGCGCGCGTGGCGAAGTCCGAAATGGCCGCTGCGATCCAGGCGTTCGACGCGAAGCGGACGTTGTTCAACGAGTTCTACAAGCTCGTTGACCGCTGCCGCAAGGCGCAGAAGCGCTACTTTGCGGAAAGAACGCAATCCGCGCTAATCGCCTCGAAGGAGGCCGAGCGGGCATTGGACGCGCACATGGAGATGCTGCGGAGCGCATCCAGCCGCAAGCCGCAGCTCCAACCCGGAATCGAGGTGCCAAATGATTGAGTTGAAACGAAGCAGTTGCGCCATACTTCCGCTCGTTCTGAAAGGCAAGTGGTTTGATATGATCGAGCGAGGCGAGAAGCGCGAGGAATACCGTATGGCAACGGACTACTGGCTGAAGCGACTGGCGAACTGGGACCTGCACCCGGCCGGAACTCCTATTGTGGAATTTCGCCTCGGCTACGCCAAGGATGCTCCGAGCATGGCGTTTTGGGTCTTCGGCCTGAATACGGAATCTGGCATGAAGACTTACGCTCTGGTTGACCGCGACACTGACAAGCCACGGCATCCAGAATGGGGCGAACCAACCGAGCCGCATTTCTTCATCAAACTTGGGGGCCTCGTAAAACTGCAAGATGAAAGCGAGATGCCAGATGCGTAAGCCGCAGGGCCTCACCAAGCCGCAAATCGCGGCCTACTTCCGGGCGGCCAATGCAGCCGCCCGCGCCCTCGGCGAGCCGTTAGACGTCTACCGCAAGCGCGTGATGAAAGAGGTATGCAACGTCACGTCCATCAAGCAGCTCAACCGCACAAGCGACTTTGACGCCGTAATGACGCGCTTTGCCGAGGACGCCGCCGACTACCAATCAGCCTGCCACTACGCCGTAGGCTCCGGACGTCGCCTCGCCGTCCTCATCGGAGCCGTCTGCGAACAGGTCATGCAGCTGAAGTGCCTGGATACCGCGGAGACCGGTGCGCCCGCAACCACCACCCCCGCCGAAGACTACCTGCGCACGATCCTCAACCGATCCGGCAACCTCCGTTCCAATCAAGATGGCGGCTGGTGGCTTGATCTAACCGATACCAACCTCCAAGCCGTCTTCGCTATGCTTGATACACACCGTCGCCGCCTCATCAGCCGCATCAACCAATCGACATCCTCCTTAGTCCCGCTCTCTTTCAGCATGGACATCGGCTATTTTCTCATGGGCACACATCTCGCCACCTACGAGCTTCCCTCACCCATCACCCACACCGTGCGAGTCAATATTCAATGACTTCCAACCCCTATTTCAACCCCATTCCAACCCCGTTGAAACCCTCTTCAACGGGGTTTTTAATTTCTCCTCACAAATCCCTTTTTCCCAACTCCCCTAGAATCTTTCCCATTTCCCGCCCGGCGATACACATGTGCCGCCGCGTACCCGAAGTACGATACAGGTATTTATTGGCCATGCTTGTCCAATTCCTTACCAGACCAAGAGAGATGTTTATCAAAAAATTGCTTTATCGATTTAGGCTTGGGCTTGACTTCGACCACGCCGTCACAACGGAAACACATATACGCCCCGACAGATTCCGTCACCCGCTTAAGCGCGTCCAGCAGGGAGATGTTGTTGGCGGAAAATTCC
>CACWIW010000043.1 GCA_902761035.1 uncultured bacterium
CGAGATCAAGAAGATCGGCGTCGACAAGTTCAACGAGCAGTGTCGCTCGATGGTGCTGAAGTACGTCAGCGAGTGGCGCAAGACCGTCACGCGCATGGGGCGCTGGGTCGATTTCGACAACGACTACAAGACCATGAACCCCGACTTCATGGAGACGATCTGGTGGGTGTTCAAGCAGCTCTGGAACCAGCGACGCGTCTACAAGAGCCACCGCATCATGCCGTATTCGTGGAAGCTCTCCACGCCGCTCTCCAACTTTGAGGCCGGCAACAACTACAAGGACGTGCAGGACCCGACCGTGACGGTGCGGGTGAATGTGATCGGCATCCCCGGAGATTCCGGACTTTCCGGATTGTCCGGAGATTCCGGAAGCACCATCTACCTCCTCATCTGGACCACCACCCCCTGGACCCTCCCCGAGAACCTCGCGATCTGCGCAGGTGCGTCGATCGACTACGTGGCCGTACGCGACCTCACCGATGCGGAGAGGCCGATCTACGTGATGGCCAAGGCCCGTCTGCCTCACATCTTCAAAAAGGAAGAGCAGTACGAAATCGTGGCCGAGTTCAAGGGCAGCGCGCTGAAGGGCGTGCAGTACGAGCCGATGTTCCCGTACTTCGCAGAGAAGCGCGCCGAGGGCGCGTTCCAGGTGCTGAACGACGACTACGTGACGACGGACGACGGCGTGGGCCTCGTCCACATCGCCCCCGCCTACGGCGAGGACGACTTCCGCGTGTGCAAGGAGGCGGGGATCACCGCGTTCGCTGATCCGCTCGACGACGCCTGCGCCTTCACGGACGCGGTGCCCGAGTACGCGGGTCGCTTCTGCAAGGACTGCGACAAGGACATCATCAAGCGCCTCAAGGCCGAGGGCAAGCTCGTCCACCAGGCGACGATCGTCCACTCCTACCCGTTCTGCGACCGCACGGACACGCCGCTCATCTACCGTGCGATCGACGCCTGGTACGTGCGCGTGGAGGACCTCCACGAGCGCCTCGCGAAGAACAACGCCACGGTGCACTGGACGCCCGACTACGTGGGCGAGAAACGTTTCGGCAACTGGCTCGAGGAGGCGCGCGACTGGAACATCTCGCGCAACCGCTTCTGGGGCAGCTGCATCCCGGTGTGGGTGAACGACGCCGACCCCTCCGACATGATCTGCGTGGGCTCCGTCGCCGAGCTCGAGGCCCTCTCCGGCGAGAAGGTGACCGACCTCCACAAGCACTTCATCGACAAGATCGTGATCCGCAAGGACGGCAAGACTTACCACCGCACGCCCGAAGTGCTCGACTGCTGGTTCGAAAGCGGCTCGATGCCCTACGCCCAACAGCATTACATGGGCGAGGGCGACGCCTCATCGTTCTTCCCCGCCGATTTCATCGCCGAAGGCCTCGACCAGACCCGCGGCTGGTTCTACACGCTCATGGTGCTCGGCACGTGCCTCTTCGACAAGTCGCCGTACCGCAACGTGATCGTGAACGGTCTCGTGCTCGCCGAAGACGGTAAGAAGATGTCGAAGCGCCTCAAGAACTACCCCGACCCCACAAAGATGCTGGATACGTACGGGGCCGACGCGATCCGCCTCTACATGATCTACTCGCCCGTTGTGCGCGCCGAGAACCTCAAGTTCTCCGAGAACGGCGTGAAGCAGCTCATGCGCGACATCCTCATCCCGCTTTGGAACGCCTACTCCTTCTTCGTCACCTACGCGAACGTGGATGGATTTGCAGACAAGGAAGTCGTCTACCCCGAGTCTGACAACGTGCTTGACCGCTGGATTGTTTCCTCGATGGAAACGCTGATCGCCGACGTGACGGCCGCGATGGACGTCTACGACCTGCAACGCTCGGTGCGTCCGTTCGTGAAGTTCATCGAGGATCTCACGAACTGGTACATCCGCCGCTCGCGCCGCCGCTTCTGGAAGTCGCAGAACGACGGCGACAAGCTCTGCGCCTACCGCACGCTCCGCTACGTGCTCGTGCAGCTCGCGAAGGTGGCCGCGCCGTTCACGCCGTTCATCGCGGAGGAAATCTACCGCAACCTCAAGGGCGAGGGCGATCCCGAATCGGTGCACCTGTGCGATTTCCCGACGGCGAATGCCGCGGCGCGCGACCTCGACCTCGAGCGCCGCATGGCCGACGTGCAGGCCGTGGTGGAGCTCGGTCGGCGCCTCCGCGCCGACAACGACCTCAAGGTGCGCCAGCCGCTTTCCGTCCTGAAGGTGGCCGGCGGCGACGTGAAGGGCCTTGAATCGCTCATCGAGGACGAGCTGAACGTGAAGGCCGTGCAGTTCGTCGCCGACGAGACGGAGCTCTGCGACGTCTCCTACAAGGCGAACTTCAAGACCCTCGGCAAGAAGTGCGGCCCCAAGATGAAGGCGGTGGCGGCAGCCATCGCGGCGATGGGGAACGGGGAATGGGGAACGGGTAACGGTGAGCCTAAGGTCATCGAGGGTGTCGAGATCGCACCCGAGGATGTGCTCGTCACTCGCACCCCGAAAGCCGGCCTAGTGGTGGCCTCCGACGGCCCCGTGGTGGTGGGCCTTGAAACGGACCTCACGCCCGAGCTTGTGGCCGAGGGCCTTGCCCGCGAGTTCGTGAGCCACGTGCAGGCGATGCGCAAGGAAGCCGACTTCGAAGTCACGCAGCGCATCCGCGTGACGGTGGAGGCGGACGACGAGCTGAAGGCGGCGATAGAGGCGCATCGCGACTACGTGACCGCCGAAACGCTTGCAGTCGCGCTTGATTTCGCAGCGTGCGGCGAGGCGAAGTCAGTTGACCTCAACGGACACGCCGCGAAGATCCTTGTGGGGAAGGCTGAGGCGTAATGGCAATCAATGAAAAATCAGTTGTAGCCTCACACGAGGATGCCGGGCCTGGGTATCGTTTCCTCGTACTGGAGGCACCGCGTCTTGCGGCCGAGCTAACGCCGGGGCAGTTCGTGCATGTACGCGTGCCGGGTCTGGAATCGACCGCCCTGCGGCGTCCCTTCAGCGTGTTCGACGCTGACGCGGGCCGCGTGACGCTACTCTACAAGGTTGTGGGACGCGGCACGGCGGCGCTTTCAAAGGTGCTTGTGGGCGATACGGTGGAGGTGATGGGGCCGCTCGGACACGGCTTCCCCTCGTCGTCGAAGGGCGTGCCGCTTCTTGTGGGCGGCGGCTACGGCGTGGCGCCGCTCCACTTTCTCGCGAAGCGTCTGAAGGATCCGCGCGCGATTCTGTTCGTGGGTGGGCGCACTAAGGACGATCTGCTCGCGCTCGACCGCTTCGCCGCACTTGGCGTGGATGTGCGCATCGCGACGAACGACGGCAGCGCGGGTGAGAAGGGTTTTGTGACGGGGCCGCTCGACGCGGTGTTGGACGGCTTGCGCGCGCGGGGCGAAACTTTTGAACTCTTCACGTGCGGTCCGGATGGCCTCCTGAAGGCCGTCGCCGACCGCGCCGTGGCTGCGAAGATGCCGGGCTGGATCTCGATGGACCGGCACATGGTCTGCGGCGTCGGAGCGTGTTACGCCTGCATACAGAAGACGGTGCGCGGAAACTCGCGCTGCTGCGTGGAAGGACCGGTGTTCAGGGCGGAGGACCTCGTATGGTGAACATGGAAGTCGATCTCGGCGGACTGAAGATGCTCTCCCCCGTCGCCACGGCGAGCGGCACGTTCGGCTACGGTTTCGAATACGTTGGCGCGGTCGACTACTCAAAGCTCGGCGCGGTGACGGCGAAGGGCATTCGACTCGACCCCTGGCCCGGCAACCAGATGCCGCGCCACGCGGAGGTGCCGGGTGGGCTCGTGAACGCCATCGGCCTGCAGGGGACGGGCGTGGAGCATTTCCTCAAGTACACCGTGCCGTGGTACCGGAAGCAGGTGCCGGACGTCCCCATGATCGCCAACATCTGGGGCGGCACGATCGAGGAGTACGCGGAGGTCGCCGCGCGGATGGGCGACGCGGTGGACGCGATTGAGATGAACGTGAGCTGTCCCAACGTCAAGGCGGGCGGACACACCTTCGGACAGGATCCGGAAGTGCTGTGCAAGGTCGTCTCGGCCGTGCGCGCGGCGACGAAGCGTCCGCTCCTCGTAAAGCTCGCGCCGAACGTGCCGTCCATCACTCCGTACGTTAGGGCGTGCGAGGACGGGGGGGCGAACGCCCTCTCGCTCATCAACACGATTCCCGCGATGGTGATAGACGTCGAGACGCGTCGGCCTGTGCTTGCGAACCGCACGGGCGGGCTTTCCGGACGCTGCGTGCATCCGGCGGCGGTGAAGTTCGTCTACGACGCGCACGCCGTCACGAAGCTCCCAATCCTCGCAATGGGCGGCATCTACGAGGCGAAGGACGCTATCGAGTTCTTCCTCGCGGGGGCGACGGCGGTGGCCGTGGGCACCGCGACTTTCACCGATCCGGGCGTTGTCGCCGCTGTCTACGACGGGCTTACGGACTACTGCGAGCGGCATGGGTTTGCGTCCGTCGCGCAGCTCACCGGTGCGCTATCCACGGAGTAGAAATGTCGAAGAGGTTCACGGTATTGCTTGTAGCGGCGTCCAGAAATAAGACCAACCTCTCTTACTTGAAGATCAACTACGCGACGAAGACAGATGTCTTCAAAGGCTCGTTCAAGGCGTAATTCCTGGAGGATGCGCGCAACGGCAAGAAGCGCCTCCCGACGTCCCTCTTCCTGACGTACAGGCACCTGCGCCTCACGCACGCAGGGCAGAACTGCATTTCACTGACCGATTACAACCACAATTTGACCTCGGCGGTCAGATTTTGATACAATTCCTTTCGGATTGGGAAAGGAAGAACGATGGACAACCTAATTTTGACGGGCCATGGATGGACCGAGTACGCTGTGGCGGCGAGCGAGTCGCAGCAGCAGAAAGTGCTTCCGATCATGAAATCGGTCGCCGATAGCGCGCTCCCCGACGAGTTCGACGCGGCGGTCCGCCGACACGTCCGCCGCGTGTTCGACAAGTACGGGCGGAACCTCAGCCGCGCTGCGCAGGCCCTGAAAGTCGCGCGTAACACGGTGAAGAATTACCTGCCGCTCGTGCTGCTGTGCGGTCTTTCGGCCTTCGCCGGGACGACGATCCGATCGAAATCAGACGTGCGACTCTGGCAGACCGTCCACGACCGCGTTACGCCCCTTGAATGGTCGTGGGAGGAAGGCGCGGACTCTGCGACGCTAACATTCTCCAACCGTATGTTGCGCACGACTTCGACGGTCGAGGTTGCGCGCGGTACGATAGGGGCCGACCACCGGGCGGTCCGTGGTTCTCTCGGTGCGCTCGGTGATCGCGCCCTACCGGGCGGCGAAACTCTCGTCGACGTGACGCTCGTACAGTCGGGTGGCGGGCGCGAGGTTGCGCGCGAGACGGCGACGCTTGCCTACGTCGCCGGCGTGGGCGGTGAGCCGATTACGGTGCGCGCGGCGATGGACACGCCAGAGCGCGAGCTGGCGAAGTTACAGACGCCGCGCGTGTATGCGTTCGATCCGGCATGGCTAGGCGAATCAGGCGATTCGGGCTATGACATCGCCTGGCCGCTGTACATTGGCTTGAAAATCTTCTTGAGGTAGACTATGAAGAACGTGATTGGATTGTTGGCCTTTTCTGTGGTTCTTGGCACGTTTGCCGAATCTGCAGTCTCGCAGGTACTCGTGAACCAGCGGTGGCCGTGGAACGAGAAGGTGGACGTGGATTTCGTGCTATCCGGCGAAACGAGCGATGTCGAGGTGACGGCGACGTGGGATGCGCATCCCACGCCTTACCGCCTCGGCACGCTCTTCGATTGTGCGCCCGGGCAGCGCCGTTTCACGTGGGATCCCGCCACCTCGCCGTTCGCCGGCAAGACGCTGACGGGCTTCACCGTGGCGGTCTCGAACGCCTCGGCTGCCGCGCACAATTACATCGTCGTCGATCTCGTGAACGGCGGCTACGAGTTCTTGGCCGATGTGCCCTCCGGCGGCTGGGCGGCCGAGCACAAATCGTCGAAGATGGTGTTCAGGAGAATCCCTGCGGGAACGTACACGCTGGGGGAAGAGAAGGGGACGTTTGAGCATTTGGGACACTACAATCCAGGTTCTGTGACGACGACCAACTGCAATCGCCGGACGGTGACTTTTACGAGTGACTTCTACGTCGGCATCTACAAGTATACGGAGGCGCAACATGCCTGCCTTGTGGGGGTAACGCAGAGCGAGAGCTACATTCCCAAGACTCTCGCGTACAACGCGCTACGTGGCGAGAAGACCGCAGATCATGGTGATTGGCCGACGACGGGATACAAGGTTGCGCCGGATTCCGTTGTCGCAAAGCTGCGCGCGAAGGTCGGCGAGGGTCTGCTTGTCGATCTCTGCGAGGAGGAGCAGTGGGAAGTGGCCGCCCGTGCTAACACCACGACCTTCTGGCCGACGGGTGGTACGATGGAGGAAGACCTTTCAACCATCAGCAACCATGTGAATGAGATCGTCGCCTGGTACGGCAATCCTGGCCCCGCGCCGCAGGGTACGGTAGGCAGAAAATCCGCCAACGCTTGGGGAATCTTCGACGCTTCGGGACTTGCGGGCGAATGGACGCTCGATACGGCGAAGAACACGGGAACATATACATTCCCGGACTATGGACTGCCTGATGACTCCACCGATCCCGTGGGTGTGTCGGGCGGCACGTGGAGAATAATTAAGAGCGCCAACGGGGATGGCAATAAGACTGCAATCTACGACCTTCTGCCGTGCAGGCGGCAGATGGCGGCACCAGATTCAGCGCTCTACTCCACGCGCTTCTGCATCCACCTCAAGCCGCTTGGCTCGCTCACGTTCGAGGGCGAATGATGTTTTCAGCCACAGAGATTACAAAGGTCACAAAGCGGTTCGGGTTTTGCCTGCCTCGCCTTGCTCTTTTTGCCTTTTTTGCGGCCTTTGCGGAAAATCCGGTGATTATAATCGACCGCTCCTCAGAAGTCGTTTTGCCGGCCAGTGCGCCCTCGGCTACGCGGCTCACGGCCGAGGAGCTGAATTTCTTCCTCGCGCGCATCCTCGGCGCACCGCTGCCGGTTGTCGCGCAACGCACATCCGGCAAGACGGCAATCGTGCTGGGTGGCGGCCCGCTCGGCGAGCGGGCCCTACCAGGCGGCGGTTTCATCGAAACCGCCCCGGCGTGGCCAGATGATGCCTACGTCATCGAGGCGTGCTCGAATAGCGTGCAAATCGTCGGAAACGACGACGATCCCCCCGATCCCGCCGCCACCGCGGCACTCCCCGACGAGGCCCCGTGGCAACCTTGCTTCCGGCGCGGCACGCTCTTCGGCGTGTATGCCTTCCTCGAGCGCTTCGCCGGCGTGCGCATGTACTTCCCCGGTGAACTCGGCACGTGCATTCCGAAGGCGGCGCGCATCGCCGTGCCCGAAGGGCGCATAGAGGAAGCGCCCGCCTTCTCCGTGCGTCGCTACGGCTATGCCGACGGACCCGTCGCGCGCGACTTGCTCGCCGGCCTGGACGAAACCGCCTTCAAGCGGCTTAACTGGTATCGCCTCCGCATGGAAACCTATCACCTCAGGTGTTGCCACGGCGCGAAGACGCATTGCCTCTCGCCAGAGACCTGGGATTCGATCTACACCAACGCCTGTGCGATCATTGGCGGCGCGCCCGGTGGTCGCGCCCTACCAGGCGGCGCGCCCGGTGGTCGCGCCCTGCCGGGCGGTGTTTTCGTCAAAACCGCCTTACCGGCGTGGCCTCCCGTCTTCGACGCCATGCCGAAGGATGGTTTCACGTGGGCGCGGCATTGTCCCTGCGACTGGTGCGCCAATAACATTCCATTTTCGAAAACGGATACAGGTTTCGCTACCGACCTCGTCTGGCGGCGCACCGCCGAACTTGCGAATCGCCTCGCAACCCGCTTTACCTGCGCGCGCGTCTCGCAGATGTCGTATATCCCCTACGCGCGCATTCCCACGAACGATATTCCCGGAAACGTGGACGTGTTCGTAGCGCGTCGCGGTCCGTGGGCCGAGGGCACGGCGATCGGCACGCGCGAGTGGGACGAAGTGCGCCGTTGGCACGACAAGCTCGGGCGCAAGGTCTCGCTCTGGAACTATCCCGACAAGGTGGATTGCTGGAACCTCGAGATGAAGGACATCCCGCAGCTTGCGCCGCGCGCGTGGGCGGCGTACTACCGCGCCGTCGCGCCGCACGTGACGGGCGCGTTCGCAGAGAGCGAAAGCGACCGCTGGCTATACAATTACCTCAACTACTACGTCTTTTCGCGCGTCTGTTGGAATCCCGAGACCGATGTAGAGGCAATCCTCGCAGAACACCACCGGCTCATGTTCGGCGCGGCGGCGGCGGAGATGGCTGAGCTCTTCGATACGCTGGAAAGCTGCTGGATGAAGGTCGTCGCTCATCCCTACGACACGCCGCTTGGTCCCGGCGTGTGCAAGGCACCGACAGAGGAGGAGTTGCGCACGAAGATCTATTCGCCGGAGGTGCTATCGCGCCTCGTCGCGCTTCTCCGCGCGGCGGAGGCGAAGGTCGCCGCCGGCTCGCTTGAGGCGCGCCGCATCACGCTCTTCCAGCGCGAATACCTTGAGCCGCTATGCCGGAAATTCGGCGGTCGCGGGGCGACCGCCCTACCATGCGGAGGCTTCATCGAAACTGCACTACCATACGAACCGGTAGGGACGGCGCCCCGCGCCGTCCGCATCGGCCTCATCGCCGACATACATGTCGGCGACGACAACGACGCCTCCGATCTCAAGCGTGCGTTGCGGCTCTTCAACGTGAAGAGGGCCGATGCCGTAATCGCCGCCGGAGACTTGACCGACCTAGGGCTTCTCTCCGAGCTGAAGCAGGTCGCAACCGCGTGGAACGAGGTGTTTCCTGGAAACCGCCGCTCCGACGGCGAGCCGGTCGTGCGCCTCTTTCACTACGGCGACCACGATACGGCGCTCAACTTCAAGGTGCGGCAACGCGAGGTTGTCGCAAAGGGGCGCTGGGCGGATTACATTCCGCACATCGGGCCGGACGTCGCGTGGCGGCTCGCCTTTGGCGAGCCGTTCGAGCCGGTCGTGCGCCGCACGGTAAAGGGATGCGAGTTCACGCTTGTGCATTTCTTGCCAGATGGCGGCGCGCCCGGTGGTCGCGCCCTACCGTGCAAACCTGTAGGGGCCGACCACCGGGCGGCCCGCAAACCGTGGCTGCACGTGTTTTCGCAACATCGCGCGTATCGCGGGCTGTTCGCACGGCCCGGATGCGGTGACGAAATCTCGTGGGACGACGGCGTGTCGCTCACATTCCTCACGAACACGCCGAATACGATCGCCGTCTGCGGACATGCCCACATCTCCGCCACCAACGACACGTCGTTCGTGTCGGGGGGCTTCGCCGCGATTGCGATACCTTCGCTCTTCTACCAGATTGAGACGTGGCTGCCGCGGCCGAAGGGCGACCACGATTCGCATCAGGCACTCTTTATGGTTGCCGATCCGGACGGCATCGTCGTCGAACGCCTAGACGTATGCACGGGCGGGAAAATCGCCCCCGACATTGAATGGGGCGTTCGTAAGCAGGGGACCCGAAACGACAATCCCCCAAAACAAACTTTGCGGCCTTTGTGATCTTTGTGGCTCAAAAATCTGGAGCAGTCAATATGAGCACCGATTTCCTGAAAAACTTCCACTACACCGCCGACGGGGCGACGACCCGTGCGGATGCGCTGTGCGCCTTCATCAAGGACGAGATCGTCTACGGGCGGCTAAAGGCGGGTACGCCGATCCCGACGATCAAGGAGCTGGCGGAGTCGAGCGGCCTCACGTTCCGCGTCTCGCGCGGCGTCGTCGAACAGCTGGCGCGGGAAGGGTATGTGCGCTCGCGCCCGCGTGTCGGTACGGTTGTTCTGTCGCGCGACGTTACGGCGCTGCGCGGGCGCGTGCTATTCGTCCTTCCGGACGTGGACGCCTGCAGCTACCACGTGACCATGATCGCCGACGCGCTTCGCCGCCGACTGGGTGCGGCGGGGTACGCATTCTCCACGGTGGTGTTCTCGCATGACGGGCAGATCGGTCTTTCGTTTCTGAAGCACGAGCTTGAGCGCACGCCCGACGTGGCGATCGTGATCTACGGCACGCCGACCGTGCGCAAATGCCTCCGCGATGCAGGCGTAAAGAGCGTGTTCATCTACGGTGAACCTCCCGCGAAGGAAGAGGGCCGCTGGATACGCTTTTCTGCCGAAGAGGCAATCGGAAATTTTGTGCGGCACTGCGCCCGAGCCAACGTGAAGCGCGTTACGCAGGTGCGTTTCGACGGCAACGAGACGCCTGACGCAAAGGCTGCGCTTGAGGCCAAGGGAATCAAAAGCGGCTGGATGGTTGTCCCGCGGATGGATGGGCTGGGACGCTACGAGGGCATCGAGCGGTCCGCCTACAACTCATTCATGAACGTCCCGCGGGCCAGTTTCCCCGACGTGTTCCTCTTCTGGGACGACTTCGTCGCGCAGGGCGCTTTGACGGCATTTCTCGGGCGGGGGGTCAGGATCCCTGGCGACATCAAGGTGGTGTCGCTTTCCAACCGGGGGCTTGGTCCCGTCTTCTCGGATGTGCTCACGCGCTTTGAGTGCGACGCTACCGAGGCCGGCGAGAAGGTCGCCGCCTTCGCGCTAGCGCTCCTCGCGAAGGGGCGGATGCCCTCGCCTCCTGCGATCACGCCGCACTACGTCTTCGGCCGCACGTTCCCGTACTGAGATCGCAGATGATGGAGAGCGGCAGAGCATTAGAATGGCGGAAACGCATCGGGTTCGGCGCGGGTGATTTCGCGCAGAACCTCATGTTCTCTGCGGTAGGCACGTACCTGCTCTTTTTCTACACCGACGTCATTGGTCTCGCACCGTCGGCGGCGGCGACGATGTTCCTCTTCGTGCAGTTTGTAGATATACTGTGGAACCCGTTGGCGGGTGTGTTCATCGATCGGCGTCATCCACCGTGGGGCAAGTATAGGTCATACCTCATTCTTGCGGGTATTCCGCTTGCCGCCTTTTCAGTGCTGTGTTTCGCCAATCCGTTCGGCGGCGTGTGGAAGATGCTCTACGCATGCGCGGCGTATGCGGGGTTTACGCTGCTATTTACGCTTGCGAACGTCGCCTACGGCGCGCTCAGCGCCTCGCTTACGCGTGACGCGGAGGAGATCACGGTGCTGACCGCCGTGCGGATTTTCCTTGCGAACGCCGGATGTCTCGTGGCCATGGCGGGCGTGCCGATCCTCGTGGCCGCCTTGGGCGGCGCGGACGGCGGCCCGCTCTGCGAGCGGGCCCTACCATGGCGGATGGCGCTTTTCATGGCGTGTGGGATGCTGCCGTCGTTCGTGTTCATGCCGCTTCTGCCAAGGCTCCGCCGGCTTTTCGGGAAGAAGGGGCTGTTCTACGTCTTTGCGTCCGTTGCGGTTCTCGGCATGGCCGCCCTGTACGTGCTGAGCCGCGCGGGAGGGACGCGCTCCTGCGCGTCCGCCTGGATTTACGTCGCGCAGTTCGTGAAGGCGACGGGTATCATCGTGTCGACGGGTTACATGTGGGCGTTCGTTCCAGAGGTGGTTTCGTATTCCGAACGCATGACGGGGAGGCGCGTCTCGGGAATCGTGAACGGCGTGATCGGCGTGTTCTTCAAGGCGGGGATGGCGTTGGGGAAGACCGCGGCGGGGCTCGTGCTCGCCGGAACCGGCTATCAGGCCGACCGGGGAGGGACGCGCCCCTGCGCGTCCGCCGACGTCCTTCCGGCGGAACCGCGCGCATGGCTGTGGACGATGGCTGCCGTTGCCGTGGTCGCCGTCGCGCTGCTCGTCTTTTCTTTCATGCAGACGAAGGAGCGCGTGGTGATGGATGCGTCGGGCGCCGCGCAGGTGAAGGCTGGCGACCTCTGGCGGGAGTTCCGGCGGAACGCGCCCTTGCGGCTTCTCGCTCTCTTTTTTCTCGCGGCGTTCGCCATGATGTCGGTGGGCAATGCGGCGGGCGCGTATTTCATGAACGGGCTCGAAATGCAGACGCCGCTTGCGCAGGAGGGCATCCGCTGGCTTGTCTGCGTAGTCCCCGCGCTGTTCCTGGCCGTCGCGGCGATCGCCATCGCCCGCTATCCGCTGGACGACGCGGCGGTGGAACGCCTCAACCGCGAGATCGCGTCCCGAAGCGCTTCCTGAGCCTTCACCCTTTTATCTGATTTTGCCCATTTTGCCCGAAAAAGGCAGAAGAATTTCCCGCCGTCGCGATTTCGCTGTGCTATACTAGCATACGCTTACAGGCCAAAAAAGGACTCATGAAATGAAAAACAACTTTTCCTCCAAAGCGGGCACAGTATGTAAAAAGTTCGGCGGTGCCGTGAAGGCGCTTGTCGCAACTGCCGTGATCGCGCTTGCGGGCACGGCGCTGGCGGACTCGTACACCGATCCCGGTACCGGCATAAAGTGGTACTACGAGATCATGGAGACCGCGGAATTGGGATACCATGCCTTCCTGTACAGGGGCAATAACCAGGCGGCCGTCTCCGGTGCGACGGGCGAAGTGACCGTTCCCTCCAAGCTGGGCGGCTACACGGTAAGGCGCATCGGCAACTATGCGTTCTACAACCAGATCAACATTACGAAAGTGACGATTCCCAGTACCGTTACATCTATCGGCGATCATGCGTTTTACCAGTGTTCCAATCTGGCAAGGGTGTATTTCCCAAGTACGGTGACCGAGATTGACGGGCATGCATTCCAATTTTGCAGCAAACTGGACAACGTGACGCTTCCCTCGAGTCTGCTGACACTCGGTGAGTACGCGTTCAACAGCTGTTCGTCGCTCACGTCCATAACGGTTCCGTCCCGTGTGACGACCATTAATGACTATACATTCGGATCCTGTTCAAGCCTGAAAACGCTGAAGCTTTCGTATGACGTGACCACCATTTCTGCTACTGCGTTCAAGAATTGCTCAAATCTGGAGACGGTGTGCCTCCCGATATCGTTCATTGATTCCAGCACGGATTATTTCTCGGCAGCCCCGGCGCTGCAGCCTCGGTACTGCGGGAAGGCAAGAAATGGTTACAACACCTGGCACTATCAAGTGACAAAGAACGGGAGCGGCTATTGCGCAGAACTGAGAAACATCGAAGATCTCCGCCCGGCTGTCACGACGACGACAGCCACCTCTTTGGACATTCCATCCACGATCAACGGCTATGCGGTGAAAAGCCTTGGGCAATATGCCTTCTCTCAATGCACTAAATTGGCAAGCGTGAAGATTCCGGATTCCGTGACGAACATTGACTACTGCGCATTTTCGCAGTGCTATTCGTTAAAATCCGTCAGCATCCCCAAAAACGTGAAAACAGTCGGCAAATATGCATTCTATTACTGCTCGGGTCTGGAGAGAGTTGAATTCGATTCAAGCTCTTCGGCAACCATAGCAAATTATGCTTTCTACGGTTGCGAGAAACTGAATTATGTCAGTCTGCCTATAAGTCGGCTGGGTTACGTTAGGGATGCGTTGGCTTTCTCCAGGTGTGCGTCAGATCTGATGGTATTCTATTGGGACAATTCAAAACACGTCATTGCGCAGATAAAAGACGGGCAGGCTTGGTACTACAGACTCCAATTCCAAGACCCCTATGACCTTTCGTCCGTGCAGTTGGTGAGTCCTCTCGTGGTCGCCGCGAAGCAGACGGGTAAAGTGACCATCCCCTCCTCGTTTTCGTATAAAGGGGACACGTTTACCGTGAAATCCTTGGACACTCAAGTCTTCTCAGGGAGCGGCGTTACGGAGGTGGAGATTCCCAGCACGGTGACGAACATCGGCAACCAGGCCTTTTACAACTGTACGAACCTGACGACGGTCACGGGTGGCACGGCGGTGAAGAGCATCGGCGACTATGCGTTTTACAACTGTGCGAACTTGACGGCGGTGACGATTGGCGCAGCCGTGAAGAACATCGGTAGCCATGCGTTTGAAAAATGCACAGACCTTGAAAACGTGTATGTCCCAGACAGTGTGGAGAAACTCGGCGCCTATGCGTTTAGGTACTGTGAGTCACTGAAGACGGCATCCCTGCCGGGATCCCTCTACAATACGTTGGGTGCGAATACGTGGTTTCTCAATTGCCCGGACGTTACGGTTACCTACCGCGGCCTCACCCACAAGGTGACGTTCAACGCTACCGCCAACGGCGGCACCGCACTACCATTGGCGGATCGCGCCAAAAACGTCGCGCACGGGGCGGCGGTGGGCAGCATGCCAACGCCGAATCCGCCGTCCGGATATTCGTTCACGGGGTGGTTCACGGCCGCGAGCGGCGGCGAGCGCGTCACCACGGCCTACATCATAAATGCGGACGTCACTTTCTATGCGCATTATACGCAGACCCCCTGCAAGGTCACGTTCAACGCGAACGGCGGCACCGTGTCGCCGACCACCCGCCTCGTCGTGAAGGGTGGACAGGTGGGGACGCTGCCCACGCCTACGCGTGACGGCTACACGTGCAACGGCTGGTGGACGTCGCCGTTCATCGGCGGCCAGAAGATTTCCGAGACCCAGACGATAAACGCAGACGTCACCTTCTACGCGAACTGGCTGGAGAACCACACGGTGACGTTCAACGCGAACGGCGGGACGCCTGCGACGACCACCCGCACCGTCATGCACGGCAGCACGGTCGGCAAACTGCCCGCGCCGCCAACGCGCGACGGTTACACGTTCAACGGCTGGTGGACGACCTCGGACGGCGGTTCGCAGATTACCCAGGACCAGACGGTCACGGAGAACATCACATATTATGCGCACTGGACGCTGAACACCGTCACGGTCACCTTCGAACCGAACGGCGGCAGCATCGAAGACCCCACGCGCGTTATCGGGATCGGCAATACCATCGGTGAGTTGCCAACGCCGTCACGGGACAACTACGACTTTGTCGGTTGGTTCACAATGCCGAGCGGAGGAACTCAGGTTGATGCGTCCTTCCAGGTGACTGCGGAAGTCACTTTCTTTGCGCAGTGGAAACAGCAATTCCTGACCGAAGAAGTCGACGGCTATACATGGTATTACGTCCTCGAAGGTGCTGGCACCGCGAGAATCTACAAAGGCGCGAAATCTCCCGCCGTTGAACCCGCGCCGACCGGTTTGATTACGATCCCGGCAACGCTCGGAGGCGTGGACGTTACGACCATCGGCGGAGATGCCTTCTACGAATGTTCCGGCATGACCGGGGTCGTGATTCCGGCCACCGTTGCGACGATTGCGTCGAGTGCTTTCTACAAGTGCTCCGGCTTGACGAGCTTGGCGCTCCCTGACGGCTTGACGACTATCTTTGACAGCGCGTTCTCGGATTGCACCGGATTGACCGACATGACGATCCCCGCGTCGGTGGATGACATCAGGAACTATGCGTTCCTGCGATGCACGGGGCTTAAGACCGTGACCTACGTCGGTAACTGCCCTGCTGTGCCGACGGAGGCCGATAAGATGATTTACGAAGGCACGAGCGAGACGCTCCTCGAGTCCATTGTGTCGGCGACAGCGACGGGATGGGACGATGCGCTTGCGGCGGGTACGTGGCAGGGCCGTAAGATCCGTGCGGAGGCGCATGTCGTCACCGTCACCTTTGATCCGACGGGCGGCAGCGTGTCGCCCACGACGAAGGATCTGACCTACGGCGGCGTATACGGAGTGCTTCCGACCCCGACCCGTTCCAACCAGCGGTTCTTGGGGTGGTTTACCGCTAAAAGCGACGGCACGGAGGTGTTCGCGGATACACAGGTCCAGAACAGTACGGCGCATACGCTCTACGCACGCTGGGCTCCTCCTACGACGGCTACCGTCACTTTGGATCCGAACGGAGGGACGGTGTCTCCGGAGAGCATAACAGTTCCCGTCAATTCAAAGGTGGGGGATTTGCCCGAGCCGACAAGGAATGGTTATCGGTTCGACGGCTGGTGGACGGAAAAGACCGGCGGGGAACAGGTATCCGCTAACAGGGGCGTGCGCAACAGCGTGACGTTCTATGCCCACTGGACGCAGCTCTTCACCGTTACGCTCAACGCGGCTGGCGGTACGCCGGCGACGACCACCAGCACCGTCGCGAGCGGCGAGGCGGTGGGCGACTTGCCCACGCCGGAGCGCCCGGACTGGACGTTCCTTGGCTGGTTCACCGCCGCGAGCGGCGGCAGCGAGATCGGCGCGTCCACTACGGTCTCGGGGAACGTGACCTACTACGCGCACTGGAAGAAGACGAACTTCACCGTCACGTTCGACGCGAACGGCGGTACCGTTTCGCCGAATACCAGTACCGTCGCGAACGGCGCGGCGGTGGGCGCCCTGCCCACGCCCGCATGGGCTGGCAACACCTTCCAGGGCTGGTTCACGGCCGCGAGCGGCGGCACGCAGGTCAGCGAGTCCACCACGGTCGATTCAGACGTGACGTTCTACGCGCACTGGAAGTCCGACTCCGCGACCGTCACCGTCACCTTCGACGCCAACGGCGGCACGGTGACGCCTGCCACCAAGTCCGTCGCAGTTGATTCGGCAGTTGGCGATCTTCCCACGCCGACGAGGGAAGACCACGTCTTCCAGGGCTGGTTCACGGCTGCGAGCGGCGGCACGCAGGTGGACGCATCCACCGTCGTCTCCGCAAACGCGACGTTCTACGCACAGTGGCTAGCGTCCGGCTACAGCACCTGGACGGACGCCAACGGCCTCACGTGGATCTACCGCATCGACGACGGCAAGGCGGAGCTTTACAATGACGGCAAAGCGGCCATCTCGCCGGCCACTGTTGCGGGTTCCATCACCGTTCCCGCCACGCTCGGCGGCTGCCCCGTCACGCGCATCGGGGACTGCGCCTTCCTGGAATGCCCCAATCTGGAACGCGTGACGATCCAGCCCGGCGTGACGAGCATCGGTGACTGCTGCTTCCAGGACAGCCTGTCGCTGAAGGGCGTGTCGATCCCGGCCGGCGTGACGGATCTCGGCGACCAGGCGTTCGCCGGCTGCAAGGCCCTTGAGGGCATTTCGCTTCCTGCCAGCGTCACGACTATCGGAAGCGCCGTGTTCTCCGATTGTCCGGCACTGGCGCAAGTGAACATCCCGGCGGCGCTGCTGATCATTCCGGAGCGCGCGTTCGCTGACTGCATTGCATTGACGAGCATGACGCTTCCAAGCGGCGTTGCGACCATCGCGGACAGTGCATTCGAGAACTGTGCCAATCTGTCCTCCATGCGGATCCCGAAGACGGTCGCGAGCATCGGGGTTGACGCTTTCACCGACAGTGCTTTGGCGGTCGTGTATGTCGAGGCGGGCGATACTGCGCGCGTGAAGGGGCTTGTCGAAGGTTCGGGGTACGATAAGCCTGTCACATACATCGAGGACCCGGTTGATACGCGCATCGTCACCTTCGATCCGAACGGCGGAACCGTGTTTGAAACCTATCGCCATGTCGAGATTGACGAGGCGATCGGGACTCTGCCCACGCCGGAGTGGGCGGGACACACGTTCGACGGCTGGTTCACGGCGGTGAGCGGCGGGACGCAGATCAGCGCATCCACCACAGTGTCGGAAGACGTGACGTACTACGCGCACTGGACGGAGGAGATTGTGGAGCCCGATCCTGTTGATCCTGATCCCGTGACGCCCGATCCCGTAACACCCGATCCAGTCACACCCGATCCCGTGACGCCCGATCCGGTCACGCCCGATCCCGTGACACCCGATCCGGTCACGCCCGATCCCGTAACACCCGATCCGGTCACGCCCGATCCCGTGACACCCGATTCCGTGACGCCCGATCCGGTCACGCCCGATCCCGTAACACCCGATCCCGTGACACCCGATCCCGTGACACCCGATCCCGTGACACCCGATCCCGTGACGCCCGATCCGGTCACGCCCGATCCAGTGACGCCCGATCCCGTGACGCCCGACGAGCCCTGCTATGTGTCTCTGGGTGCGGACGACATCGTTGAACCATACAGCGCGCCGAAGGTCGTGAAGCTACGTGGCACCGCGTACAGCGGCTGCGACGTGGTGGGCATCGTGGAGCTGAAGCTCGGCAAGGTGAACGTCAAGAAGCAGACGAGCAAGGTGTCTGGCTCGTTCATCGGGCTTGACGGGAAGAAGTGTACCATCAAGGCGACGACCGCCACTGGCGTGAGTGGAAAGGCGCCCGTGACCGTTTCGCTCGAGGTCAAGAAAGTGGGAACGATGACAGTCACCATCGGAGGCGAGAAGTTCGCGGGTTCGCTCGGCGCCTGGCATGTGCAGTCTGCGGACGTTGGCGGCAACTGGACCAAGTCGGGCACGACGGTGTCCGTTGACATGGGGGGGCTCTCGGCCTTTACGGGCACGGTACTTGCGGATCTTCTGCCTAAGGACGTGCCGGTGATGTTGGCGGGCGGCAAGTGGAAGTGTGCCAAGGCAACGGGCGTAAAGTGGGCGAAGCCGAAGAGGGGCTCGGCGGCGCTGCCGGAAATCTACGACGCGATGTCCGGCAAGGGACTTCTGGTGGATATGGCGAAGGGGCCGAACCTTTCCGCCATGAAGCTCACCTACACGCCGAAGAAGGGTACTTTCAAGGGTTCGTTCAAGGTCTATGCGCTGGATGGCGTGGGCAAGGCGACGAAGCTCAAGAAGTACACCTTCAAGATGAGTGGCGTGGTCGCCGACGGCGTCGGCTACGGTCAGGCGACGTGCAAGAGGCCCGCCGTGACCTGGGCGGTGCTGGTCAAGTGAGGCATTCAAAAAGGAACAAAAAAGGAGTAAAAAGATGAAAACGAGTTTGACGAAGCCATTAAGTTCATGCTGCCGCAGGATTGGCAGTGCCGCACGTGTGCTTGCCGCAGCGGCCGCACTCGCGCTTGCGGGCACGGCGCAGGCCGACATCGAGACCTGGAATGATGGCATGTACACGTGGTCCTATTGTGAATTGACTTCCGGAGGCGTGGAGATATACAAGACTTCGCCGGGGGCCGCCATTGATCCAAAGCCCACGGGCACTTTGAAGATCCCGTCCAAAATAAACGGAAAACTCGTTACGAGCATCGGTAGTTACGCGTTCTACCAGTGTATCGGCCTCACCGACGTGACGATACCGGACGCCGTGACGCGCATTCGATGGGGCGCGTTCATGGGATGCAGCGCCCTGGAAGACGTGTTTGTGCCTGACAGCGTTGTGAGTATCGAAGGGAAGGTGTTCGCTAATTGTCCGGCGTTGCGCACGGCGTCCCTGCCTTCGAGGTTCATCGACGTGTTGGGCAGGGATTCAGATGTCTTCGAGGGTTGCGACCCGGTGTTGGAAGTAATGTACCACGAGAAGGCCGGTGGTGTCGTCTGGCAATTCCAGGCCAAAGACGGCGTGGCGCAGTTGTCTAACAATTACCATCCCGTGATCCCCAAGACTACGGCAGGCCACATAGACATTCCCTCGTGGCTCGGCGGCTGCAAAGTGAAGAGCATAGGGTCTCGTGCGTTCCACCAATGTTCCGCCTTGACGAGCGTGACGATGCCCGAATTCGTGGAGATCATTGAATTGGAGGCTTTCGCCGGATGTTTGGCGTTGAAGAGCGTGAATTTCATCACTCCCACCTATTTGACGAGCATCGAAACCGAGGCGTTCAAAGGGTGTACGTCCCTGAAGCACATGACTATTCCTGGCTTGGCTACGATCGGCTATAACGCCTTCAAGGACTGCTCCGCCTTGAAAACGGTGCATGTATTTAGTGGCGATACGGCCACCGTGCAGCCGCGGCTCGAGGCATCGGGCCTTGACACGAGCGGGCTGGAGTTCAAGGAAGACCACGGAACCATCAACAAGCAAACGGTCAACGGCGTTGAATGGCGTTTTAAGACCAACGGTGTAGAGGCGGAGATATATGGCGGTACCGGTGACAGCGCGATTCCGCTTGACACGGCAGGAGACGTCACGGTTCCCGCCACGCTCGGCGGCTGCCCCGTCACGCGCATCGGGCGCGAGGCGTTCAAGGGCTGCGAGCACATAACCGGCGTTACGCTGCCTGCGAGCGTGACTAGCATAGGAAGACAGGCGTTCGCCGGCTGTTCGTCACTTAGGATGACGGTGCCCGCCACCGTGACGAGCCTCGCCGACGCGTTTTCCGGCTGCGACGCCATGGCGGACGATGACGGCTTCGTCATCGTTCGCGGAGTTCTCCACCACTACGCCGGTTCCGAAGATGAGGTGGATGTTCCGGAAGGCGTGACACGCATAGGGGAGTATGCGTTCGACCACTGTGGTTCACTATGGCATGTGACGGTGCCTGCGACCGTTTGTAGCATTGGGCGCGCGGCGTTCTACCAATGCACCGACCTCTATGTCGTTACGATTAGCGGTGGCCTTACGTTCATTGAGGAGAGGGCGTTCGGATACTGCACGTCGCTTGATGAAGTGAAATTCCCTTCCAGCGTGAAGAGGATCGGTTATGAAGCGTTCAGGGGTTGTGGGAAGCTGGACACTGTAGAAGTGCCGAAGAGCGTGAGGCGCATCGACGATTACGCCTTCGCCGATACGGTGCTGGCCATGGTCGAGGTCGAGCCGGGCGACGAGGCGCGTGTGAAGAAGATGCTTCAGGATTCGAAACTCGATACGATCGGAATCATATTCAGCGACGGACTGGACACGAGCTTCGAAGTTGAGTTTGACGCGAATTACGGCGACGTGTCGGAGACCACCCCCCGCATTGTCGCGAGCGGCGCGGCGGTGGGCGCGCTTCCCACTCCTACGCGCGCAGGGTGGGTGTTCAAGGGCTGGTACACGGAAGTGGATGAAGACGAAGGCATCCTGATCACGCCTGCGACCGTCGTGACGGACGATATGACATGCTATGCGCACTGGATGCCCGAGGGGACCGAAATGGAGGTGGATGAATACGGTGTCGAATGGCAGTACCGGATCGTCGACGGCGAGGCGGAGATATACAACGACGAGGAGGAGCCCGCGATTCCGGAGGCGACGCGCGGCAGCATCACGGTCCCCGCCATGCTCGGCGGCTGCCCCGTTACGCGCATCGGCGATTATGCATTCACCGACTGCAGTTCGCTGACAGGCGTGACGATACCCGACACCGTGACGAGCATCGGCAACGAGGCGTTCTGGGGTTGCACGGGCATGGCGGACGAGGATGGTTTTGTCATCGTCCGCGGTGTCATCTACTACTACGACGGTTCGGCAACGAGCTTGACGATACCGGCGGGCGTGACAGAGATCAGCGGTTCCGCGTTCTATGGCTGCGACAAGCTGACTAGCGTGACGATCCCCGATGCCGTTACGGCCATCGGCGACAGGGCGTTCTGGGGTTGCAAGGGCATGGCGGACGACTCCGATTTCGTCATCGTCCGCGACGTCCTCCATTACTATGCCGGTTCCGCCGCTGAGGTTACGATACCGAATATCGTGGCGCGCATCGGCAGCGGCGCTTTCGTGGGCAAGACGTCCTTGACGAGCGTGACGATACCGCCGAACGTGAAGAGCATCGGCCACGATGCGTTCCGCAACGACACGGCATGGACGACGGTTCATGTTGTGAAGGGCGACAAGGAGCGCGTGAGGCAGATGATTGAGGATTCCGGGTATGACACGGCCGGCCTCAGTTTCAAGGAAGACCTGGAAGGTTCAATTGATGAAGAAGGAGTACTTAAAGAAACGGTCGACGGCATTGTCTGGTGCTACCGGGTCAATGACGCGGGCGAGGCCGAGATCTACAATGACGACGAGGCCGCGATCCCCGACGCCACGGCAGGCGAGATCACCGTTCCATCTACGCTCGGCGGGCACCCTGTGACGAGGATCGGCGATTTTGCGTTTGAGGACTGCGACGCATTGACGAGCGTGACGATACCTGATACCGTGACGAGCATCGGTGAGTCCGCATTTGAAGACTGTTCCGCTTTGAAGTACGTGAACATTCCTAACGGTGTGACAACCATTGAAGACGATACCTTCAGCAACACCGCCTTGGAGAAAGTGACGATACCTGATACCGTGACGAGCATTGGCAAATGGGCATTCGGGAAGTGCCGCTCGATGGCGAAGGTGTCGGTGCCGAAAACGGTGAAGACCATCGGCGAATATGCGTTCTGCGAATGCACGTCTCTAAGCGCCTTGCGCCTCAACGAGGGCTTGGAGGTGATCGGCGAGTCCGCGTTCGGCGGTTGCACCGCCCTGTCGGCCGTTGTGATTCCGGGCAGCGTTGTTGACATCGGAAAAGATGCGTTCCAGGAGTGCACGTCCCTGAAGGACGTGGTGCTCCAGCCTGGCGTGAAGACCATTGGGTGGGGTGCGTTCTGCGACTGCGCATCGCTGGAGAACGTCGAGTTGCCCGATGGCCTGGAGAGCATCGGCTACAAGGCGTTCTCCGGCTGCCAGAAGCTGCCTTCCGTCAATCTGCCCAATAGCATAACGAGCATTTGGGAATACGCTTTTTGCGAATGCGAATCCCTGAAGAGCATCTTGATCCCGCCGGCCGTGACGAGCATAAAGAGTCGCACATTCTTAAACTGCTCGTCGCTCACGAACGTCACGTTTGCCGGCGGCGTTGAGGACATCGGCGATTTCGCGTTCACTGGCTGCTCCGGCCTCACTAGCATGACAATCGAGTATGGCGTGAAGCTCATCGGGTTAAGCTCGTTCATGAACTGCAGGGGAATGACGGAAGTGTCGATACCGAAGAGCGTGGAGGGCATCGGGGAGTATGCGTTTCAAAGCTGCACCGAATTGACGACCGTCTATGTCTCGAAGGGGGACAAGGAGCGCGTCAAGGAGATGCTTGAGAAGGCGAATCTCGACACGAGCGGGCTCACGTTCGTGGACATGGAATACGAGACGTGGACGGACGCAGACGGCGTAAACTGGACCTACCGGATCGTTGATGGAGAGGCGGAAATCTACAATGACGGTAAGCCGGCTGTCCCCTACAAGACGGTAGAGGGCAAAATCACTGTGCCTTCCTCGCTCGGTGGCTGTCCCGTGGTGAGAATCGGTGACAGGGCGTTTTACAAGTGCGCGGCATTGACTGGCGTTACGATTCCGAAAGGCGTGACGAGCATCGGGGATATGACGTTTTGGGGATGCAAGGGGATGGCGGACGCGGAGGGATTTGTCAAAGTTCGCAACGTTATATACTTCTACGTGGGGTCTGACGCCGAGGTGACGGTTCCGAATGGCGTTACCTCCATCGGCGTCAGCGCGTTCTACGGCCACACCACATTGACCGGCGTGAGGATCCCGGCGAGCGTGACTGTGATCGGCGAGCATGCGTTCGATGGAACGGGGCTGGTGACGGTCTATGTCGAGAAGGGCGACAGGGAGCGCGTCAAAGGGTTGTTTGCAGGTTCCTATGATGATGTCGACAAGGTCACGTTCGTGGAGCCGTCGGATATCTTCACTGTGACTTTCGACGCAAATGGCGGTACGTGTGCGGATGCGACGCGCGACGTGGAGTCCGGCTCTGCGGTCGGGAAACTGCCTTCGGCTACGTATGCGGGTTTCACGTTCGACGGTTGGTTCACGGAGAAAGACGCCGGTTCGCGGATTGACGCTTCCACAGTGGTGACGGCAGATGTGACGTTTTATGCACACTGGGTGAGTTCGCATCCCGCCGGGGATGATCCGTCTGCACCTGGCTCTGGTTCTGGTTCCGGCTCTGGCGCTGACTCTGGTTCCGGCGCTGGCTCTGGTTCCGGTTCTGGCTCCGGCGCTGGTTCTGGTTCCGGCACCACGCCATCCGGCGGGAGTGGTTACGTGTTCCTTTCCCCGAGTAACATCAAGGCTGCCTACTCCGCAGGGAAGACGCTGCGCGGCGCGGTGTATTCCGGATATGACGTGGTTGGAGTGGTGGAACTCAAACTAGGTAAGGTGAACATCAGGAGAGGTACGAGCAAGGTGTCCGGATACGTGACGCTCCTTGACGGCAAGAGGTACACCATAAGGGGCGTGCAGGGCCTCGTGAGCGCCGCAGCTCCGCTGACGGTCACGCTAGAGGTCAAGAAGGTGGGCACTATGACGGTTACCATTGGCGGCGAGGAGTTCGCGGGTTCGCTCGGTGCCTGGCATGTGCAGTCTGCTGATGTCGGCGGCAACTGGAGCAAGAGCGGTACGAAGGTGTATGTGGACGCGACAAGCGCGTCCCTCCCGACGGGAACGCTGAAGGACTTCCTCCCCGACGGCGAGCCGGTAACCGCGTCGGGCGGCAAGTGGCAGTTCGCCAAGGCCGCGAGCGTCAAGTGGGCGAAGCCGAAGAGGGGCGCGGCGCTACCGGAAATCTACAATGCGGCGTCCGGAAAGGGGCTTCTGGTGGATAAGTCGAAGGGATCGAATCTCTCCGCCATGAAGCTCACCTATACGCCGAAGAAGGGCACGTTCAAGGGGTCGTTCAAGGTCTACGCGCTGGAAGGCGAGGGCAATGCGACGAAGCTCAAGAAGTACACCTTCAAGGTGAGCGGCGTGGTCGTCGAAGGCGTCGGCTACGGTCAGGCGACGTGCAAGCGTCCTGCTATCACTTGGCCCGTGACGGTTGAATAATTAAGGACCGCGCTTTAGCGCGGTCGCACCAGAAAGGGAGTCGCGTGTCTCGTTCCGCGCGCTGTCCGGAATTTTCAAAAAAGTTAATTTGCCGTCTTGACGGCGCACGGTTTTTTTGATTAACTATATCGCTCACACGCGGAATCGGCTGACGAAGTCGGTTCCCCGCAGACGGGAGTTCCGTCTGCGCAAACGGACAAAACCTCGCCGCGGCGGGGCACAAAGCCACACGAAAAGGAAAGAAACATGCAGAAAAGCACTCGTCCAGCGAACCCCGGTGACAGCCGGAAGTGGTTGCTGGTGGACGCGAAGGACCAGGTTCTTGGTCGCCTCGCCGTCGTGATCGCGAACAAGCTTCGCGCGAAAGACTCCCCCTCGTTCGACCCCTCCGTGGACGCCGGCGCGTTCGTGATCGTGGTCAACGCCGCCCAGGTGAAGCTCACCGGCAAGAAGGAAACGCAGAAGGACTACCAGCGCTATTCCGGTTACCGGGACGGCCTGAAGCACTTCTCGGCCGCAACGATGCGCGCGAAGCATCCCGACCGTATGATCAAGGAAGCCGTCTGGGGCATGCTCCCCAAGAACACCATCGCGCGCAAGATGATGACGCGCCTGAAAGTGTTTGCGGGCCCTGAACACACCCACGCGGCTCAGAAGCCGGAAGTGATCACGCTCTAAGGAGATTTTAGGAATGGCTACCAAGAAAGTGATTTCCGCCGGAACCGGTCGTCGTAAGACCGCCTGCGCGCGCGTGACGCTCGCTCAGGGCGACGGCAAGTGGACCGTCAACAACGTGGCACTCGAGGAGTACATCACCTCAGAGGCGCTGCGCGACTACCTCAAGCAGCCGATCGCGATCTCCGGATTCGACGCGTCCTCAGTGGACGTGATCGTGTTCGCGAAGGGAGGCGGCTGCAGCGGCCAGGCGGGTGCGATCCGCCACGGCCTCGCCCGCGCCCTCGTGGCGGCGGACGGCAACCTGCGCGCCGCGCTCAAGAAGGCCGGCTGCATGACGCGCGACAGCCGCATGAAGGAGCGCAAGAAGCCCGGTCAGCCCGGCGCCCGCAAGCGCTTCCAGTTCTCGAAGCGTTAATTCGGGATCCTCCGTCCTGCCGCGCGTCCGCGCGCGCAGGGCGAAGCTTGCATTGGGCCGCCGTGGAAGTTCTGCTTCCAGCGGCCCTTTGCGTTCACAGATTTGAAGAAGGCACTATGGCATTTGGATTTCTTAAGAAGCTGGTTCAGAAATTGATCGGCAAATCCCCTTCGGCGCCCAAGGGCGGGAAGGGCGCGCCTACTGGCGCCGGAAAAAAGGAAGGATCCGGCAACGGGCGCGGTCGGCGAGGCAAGCATGGCCGCCACGGAAACGGTAGCGGACAACCCCAGCAGCAACAGCGTCCCGCAGGGCAGCGTCCTGCTGGTCAGCAACCTCAGCGTCCGTCAGGACAGCAACAGCAGCAGCGCCCGCCCCGCAAGGACGGTGCGTCTGGCGAACGCCGCGGAGAACGCGGCTCGCGCGGCCGTGAAGGTGCGCGCCGTGGCGGACGCAGTGACCGTGGCGGCGACCGCCGTCTGCGGTCCGTCAACACCGCTGCGAGCGAGATGCGTCCGGGCGGCGTCGTATCCCCCGAGGAGATGGCCGCTCGCAAGGCGGCCCATGCGGCATGGAATCCTGCGTCCTTCGCCGTCGAGCCCATGGAAGGCAAGATGCGCTTCCAGGATTTCGACCTCCCCTCGGAGGTGCTGCACGGTATCGCCGACCTAGGTTTCCAGTACTGCACCGAGATCCAGGCGCTGTCGCTCCAGAACGCCCTCGACGGCAAGAACATCGCCGGCAAGGCGCAGACCGGCAGCGGCAAAACGGCCGCGTTTCTCGTGGCGATTCTCACCCGCTATCTCCGCACGCCCGAGTCGCGCGCGAAGACGGGCGGCACGCCGCGCGCCCTAGTGATCGCGCCCACGCGCGAGCTCGTCATCCAGATCTGCAAGGACGCCGACGCAATCGGCAAGTACTGCGGTCTCCGTTCGCTCGCCGTCTACGGCGGCATGGACATGGACCGTCAGCGTGAGGAGCTGCAGGAAGCCCCCGTCGACCTGCTCGTCGCGACTCCCGGGCGTCTGCTGGACTTCTGCCAGCGCCACGTCGTGGACCTCAAGAGCGTGGATACGCTCGTCATCGACGAGGCGGACCGCATGCTCGACATGGGTTTCATCCCCGACGTGCGCCGGATCATGTCGCACCTGCCGCAGAAGGACAAGCGTGCCACGATGCTCTACTCCGCCACGCTTACCGACGACGTGATGCGTCTCGCCTCGCAGTGGATGGAAGAGCCCGTCAAGGCCGAGGTGGAGAGCGAGCACAACGCCACGGACACCGTCCGCCAGGTCGTGTACGTGATCCGTTCCGAGGACAAGTTCAAGGTCCTGTTCAATCACATCTCCCTGCACCCGGACGCCCGTGCGATCGTGTTCTGCAACCGCAAGTCCACGACCGAGGACGTCTACGAGTCGCTCAAGCGCCGCGGCGTGAAGTGCGAGATGCTTTCCGGTGACGTTAGCCAGAACAAGCGCCTCCAGGTACTTGAGGGCTTCCGCGCCGGCAAGATCAAGATCGTCGTGGCCACGGACGTCGCGGGACGCGGCATCCACGTGGACGACATCGAGTACGTGATCAACTTCGACTTCCCCTACGAGGCCGAAGACTACGTACACCGCATCGGCCGCACGGGCCGTGCCGGCAACACCGGCATCGCGATCTCCTTCGCGGACGAGGACGAGTCCTTCGCGATTCCCGAGATCGAGGAGTACATCAACGAACCCCTCAAGTGTACGATCATCCAGGACGACGACCCGCTCTTGAAGCCGCTCGAGAAGCTCGCACGCGGCCAGACGAGCACGCTCAAGCCCGTGGACGAGGCCGCCAAGGCCGCAGTGGACGCGCGCGAGGCCGTTACCGAGGAGCAGAAGGCCGCCGCCGCCGCGATGGTGGGCGGGCTAGCCGTCAAGACGGCTTCCGGGAAGACGGGCTTCGTACGCGACGATGCAATCACGCGCAAGGAGCCCAATCTCGAAAACGCCCTCGACCCCAAGCCGCTCGCCGACGAGTCTGACGCATACGTCAAGCCCATCGAGCAGACGGCCCGCCTGGAGGAGTGGGTACCGCAACAACAAATTGAAGGATCGGGTGGTCCGGTCCAGCAAAACGGCGAACAAGCCAAAAACGAACAAACAACCCAAAAGGATGAATGACATGAAGATGATTAAACAGATGGCGTGCGCCGCTCTGGCCGCCGCCGTTGCGGTCGGTATTACCGGCTGCGGATCCAGCGGTGACTATTCCAAGCCGAAAGTCGCCGAGGGTACGGTCCTCGCACTGGCTTCCCGGTCTGGCACTGACACCTCCCTCGCGCCGGTTCTCAAAAAGTACAAGATGGATGGTGGCTGGACTTCCGAGGACAACCTGAAGCAGATGCCGGCCGAGATGAAGGATGTCGTCAAGGAACTCGAACTTGACAAGACCGACTGCAAGTGGATGGTCCTGACCGTCGGTGACGTGTCCGCCGCCGTGCAGGGGAAGGACGCTCCCGACGTCGCCATTGCGTTCGCCACCACGCTCAGCCTCGACAAGGCCGTTGCCGCATGCGAGAAGAAGCTGAAGGACGACAAGGACGCGGGCAAGCCTGAGTTCAAGAAGGAGACGGTCGCCGGAGTGTCCGCCTACTCGATCAACTCCAAGGAATTCAAGGTCGGCGAAAAGACGGTTGTGCCGTTTGTCGCGTCGCTCGACGGCCAGCTGATCATCATCACGTCGTCCAAGGCCGTTCTCGAGAAGCAGATCGCTCTCTACCGCGACGGCAAGGGTGCGAGCGCCGACTTTGGCACGTTCGCGCTCGGTGCCAACGACGCAATCCGCGTCAAGGCCGTGAAGGTGGGCGAGAACGTGAAGAAGTCCATCCCTGACCAAGAGATGCTCAAGGGGCTCACCAGCTTCTTGCCGGACGGCGACAAGCTCGTACTCGGCCTCGGATCCTTGGACCTCGCCCTCAGCGCATCGGCCGACGGCAAGGACGTCAAGCTTGATCTGGCCGTGGAGACGGCTTCCGACGCTGAGGCCACGAAGCTCGTGGAACTCGCGAAGGGCAGCCTGACGCCCCTGACGATGATGGTCAAGGACGCCAAGGACGACGGCATGAAGCTGGCCGCCGGCGTGCTCAGGTCCGTCAAGGTCGAGGGCAAGGGCAAGGTCGCCAGCCTGTCCGCCGCCTGCCCCGCCGACGATCTCATCAAGTTCGTTTCTGAGCAGAAGAAGAACCTCAAGTAAGACGTCATGAGCAAGCAATACAACGTGGGTCTCGTCGGCGTGGGCGCCGTCGGGGCCGAGATGATCAAGGTCCTGAAGGACCGCCAGTTCCCCTGCGGAAAGGTGCAGGTGTTCGCCAGCCGCGAGCGCGACGAGGTGATCAACGGCGAGACTTACCACGTTCTCAAGGCCGGAGAAGACTGCTTCAACGGCCTTGACATTGTGCTCTTTGCCGGCAAGACGGACGTGGCGATCCAGCTTAAGGATGCCGTGGTGAAGTCCGGCGCGAAGATGATCGACAACTCGCGCGCGTTCCGCCAGGACCCCGAGGTGCCGCTCGTCGTCCCGCAGGTGAACGCGGAGGACCTTGACTGGAACAAGGGCGTGATCGCCAACCCGAACTGCACGACGGCGATCATGCTCGAGGCCGTGGCCCCGCTCCACAAGGCGAAGAAGCTGAAACGCCTCATCGCCTCCACCTATCAGGCGGCGTCGGGCGCGGGTGCGCCCGGCCTCGCCGAGCTAGAGCTGCAGATGAAGGAGATGGTGGAGGGCAAGCCCCTTACCGTCAAGGCGTTCCAGCACCAGCTCACCTACAACCTCATTCCGCATATCGACAAGTTCGACGAGACCAACTGGTATACGCTCGAAGAGCTGAAGATGCGCAACGAGGCGCGCAAGATGCTGCACGCGCCGGACCTCATGCTGAGCTGCACGAGCGTGCGCGTGCCGATTCCGCGCGCGCACTCCGAGTCGCTCAACCTCGAGTTCGAAGAGGA
>CACWIW010000044.1 GCA_902761035.1 uncultured bacterium
GTTCGGGATCGTCACGCTCGTCAGCCCATAGCAACCCTCAAATGCCTCCGCTCCGATACTCGTCACACCATTGGGGATCGTTAAGTCCTTAACCAACGACCCATTCAAATAAAGATTGTGCGCGAAGCGAAGCGGGTTGGAATCGCGAACGGCAGTAACATAGTCATATCCAAATGAAACCCCACACCATTTCGCAATATCTGTAATGTGAACCGCAACAAGACCGCGGCAATCGTAAAACGCCCCACCTCGGATCATCTTCACGCTGGCGGGAATCGTCACGCTTGTAAGCCCGCTGCAACCACCAAACGCCCAACTCCCGATGGTCGTCACGCCGTCGGGTATCGTCACGCTCGTCAGGCCGCTGGAGTCGAAGAATGCATAATCTCCGATGCCGCGTATGCCAGTCAGATTCAAGTCGCCGACAAGCACCCCCGTATTTTCAATAGCCCAACCATCCACCAACTTTACACCGGGAATCGTCGTCGTATCGAAAAGAGACTCACTGCAACCGGAGAACGCGTCATATCCGATGCTCGTCACCGAGTCAGGTATTGTCACGCTCGTAAGACCGCTGCAATTTCGGAACGCATCCTCCCCGATGCTCGTCACACCGTCAGGAATCGTCACGCTTGTCAAATTACGGCGATCCAATCCTGACGGGATCAATGGCGCGACCAAGCTTGTAACATTCGTACAGCCATCGAACGCATAATTCCCAATTTCCACCACGGCACCACCTATCGTCACGCTCGTAAGACCACTACAATTGTAGAACGCATAATTCCCGATATTCGTCACAGAGTCAGGTATCGTCATGCTCGTAAGGCCGCTGCACCCAGAAAAAGCAGACATCTCGATATTCGTTACGCTATCTGGTATCGTCACGCTCGTAAGGCCGCTGCAACCGGAGAACGCAGACTCCCCGATACTTGTCACCCCGTCAGGTATAGTCACGCTTGTCAAATTACGGCGATCCAATCCTGACGGGAACAATGGCGCGACCAAGTTTGTAACATTCATACAGCCACCGAAAGCATCATAACCAATTTTTACCATGGGGCCACATATCGCAACGCTCGTAAGACCGCTGCAACCGCGAAACGCAGAAGACCCGATCTCCGTTACGCTATCTGGTATCGTCACGCTCGTAAGGCTACTGAAACCGGAGAACGAATAAGCTCCTATGCTCGTCACCGAATCAGGGATCGTCAATGCCGTAATCTTCTCGCCATTGAGGCAGAGGTCACTTACATAACAAAGCGGATTGGCGGAATATCCGTCAAATGATATACCGCACCATTTCGCAAGGTCCGATATATGAACGCTCGTAAGCCCGCTACAATCCCCAAACGCATAACCTCCGATGCTCGTCACGCTATCGGGTATCGTCACGCTCGTAAGGCCGCTGCAACCGGAGAACGCATCATACCCGATGCTCGTCACGCTATCGGGTATCGTCACGCTCGTAAGACCGCTACAACCGGAGAAGGCACCATTCCCAATGATCGTCACAGTGTCTGGAATCTTAATATCCCCATTTACGCCGACTATAAGCGTTTTGCCGTCTTTTGTTAGCAACAGCCCATTGACCGACTTGTAGCAAGCGTTTCCAGCCCCAACCGATATTGACAGAAGCCCGCTGCAACTGGAGAACGCATAATCCCCGATGCTCGTCACACCGTCAGGGATCGTCACACTCGTAAGGCCGCTGCAGCCGGTAAAAGCATATTCCCCGACACTCGTCACGCCGTTGCCGATTGCCACGCTCTTCAGACCATAGCAACCGTCGAACGCATATTCCCCGATGCTCGTCACGCTATCAGGGATCGTCACGCTTGTCAGACTGCTGCAGTCTCGAAATGTTAGATACTCGATGCTCGTCACACCGTTGGGAATCGTCACGCTCGTTAGGCTGCTGCACGTATCGAACGCCTCCTTTCTGATGATCCTAACGCTGGCCGGAATCGTCACGTTCGTAAGACCGTAGCAGCCCTCGAACGCAGAATCACCGATACTCGTCACGCCATTCGGAATAGCCACGCTCCTCAACCCGCTGCAACCTTCAAACGCATGATCACCAATGCCGCGAATACCTTTCAGATCCAGATTGCCGACAAGCCAATCCGTATTTCCAACCGCCCAGCCATCCACCAACTTCACGCCTGGAATCGTCGACGTGTTGAAAAGATATCCGCTGCAACCATAGAACGCCCCATCCCTGATGCTCGTCACAGAGTCTGGAATCGCAACGCTCGTAAGACCGCTACAGCTGCTGAACGCATACCTCCCGATACTCGTCACTCCGTCGGGGATCGTCACGCTAGTCAACCCGCTGCAACCGGAGAACGCAGAATCCCCGATGCTCGTCACGCCGCTGCCGATTGCCACGCTCTTCAAACCGTAGCAACCGTAGAACGCAGAATCCCCGATACTCGTCACGCCGTCGGGGATCGTCACGCTCGTCAACCCGCTGCAACCGGAGAACGCACCATACCCGACGCCGCGTATGCCAGTCAAATCCAACTCGCCGACAAGCGCCCCAGTATTTCCAACCGCCCAGCCATCCACCAACTTCACGCCAGGAATCGTCGTAGTGTCGAAAAGAGACTCACTGCAACCGGAGAACGCTTCATATCCGATGCGCGTCACCGAGTTAGGAATCGTCACGCTCGTAAGGCCGCTGCAACCGGAGAACGTGCCATACTCGATGCTCGTCACAGAGTTAGGAATCGCCACGCTCGTCAGACCGCTGCAACCGGAGAAAGCGTAAGACCCAATACTCGTCACCGAGTTAGGAATCGTCACGCTTGTAAGACCGCTGCAACCGGTAAACGCGTCATCCCAGATGCTTGTCACGCCGTCCGGGATCGTCACGCTCGTAAGGCCGCTGCAACCGAAGAAAGCGTAAGACCCAATACTCGTCACCGAGTCAGGAATCGTCACGCTCGTCAAGTCGCTGCAACCGTAGAAAGCTTCATACCCTATACTCGTCACGGGCTTGCCTCCGAGTAGAGACGGTATCGTCAATGCTCCAGTCGGCGATGGCGAGACACATGGCGTGTAAGGCCAATTTGAAGTGTTCGCAGGATAAATCTCCGCCGTGTCGCCGTTGATCCTGTACGTCCACGTGTAGTCGCCGACCGTTTCCGTATCGGCCCACGCACCAAACGCCACGGCCACTGCCGCAGCCATCATAATCAGTATCTTTTTCATTTCGCTTGTCCTTTCAAGTTTTATCTTTCCTTTTGCGGCTCGCCCGGAGGGCTCGCCCCACCGTTCCGCATCACTTCAGACCGCCATTGACACGGGGCGGCAGATGATAATTCAGAGCGTTGTCCTCTAACGGACAAAAGCATTTGGTATTATATCCCTTTCCCACGCCTCGCGCAAGCGGGATTTTGGGATTTTGGGAAATTGAAGTTTTGCGCATGGTTTGAGATGCGAATGCGCGGTACGTCACTTATTCGTATATGTGAAGTGGCGGGTACGGGCGTGAGATTATGGTGCGGAACGTGTTTTTTTTGGGGGGGCGGCTCGCCCCACCTTGCGGCCGCGACGGAACGCGGCCCTCCCAGTGCGGCCGTGACGGGGCAAGGGGGGCGAGCCGCTCACGATTCCCCCACCGACCTGGTGAAGGCCCACGCACACCTCTCGTTGACAAGGCATGAGCTTTTAGTCCCTTTACATACTCCGTGACACCTAGATGTCAGGGGCGTGACACCTAGATGTCAGGGGCGTGACACCTAGGTGTCATAGGGTGTGACACCTAGGTGTCATGGGGTGTGACACCTAGGTGTCATTAATTGGGGCTCTAAAGCAGGAAAGCAGTTCAAAGGCAAAGCATGGGGAATAAACCTAAATCGCAGTTGAACATGCCCTTCTTATTTCTAGTTGTAACTCTCCTTAACTCCGAAACTCCAAAACTCCCAAAACTCCCAATAGCGAAAGCAAGAAGACCTTTCTCCGCGCTCTCCGCCTCTCTGTGCCTCTGCGTGAAATTATCGTGTGGTGCCCAATTTATTTTTTGGGCATCGACTTATCGCAAAAGGTGAAGTAGCAGGTAGGAGGTGTGAGATTATGGTACGGAATGTGGTTTTGTAAGGATCGCGGCTCGCCCGGAGGGCTCGCCCCACCACGGCGGAATTACTTCGCGCCGAAGAAGTAGCGGTTCGCGTTGTTGTAGGAGATGTCCGAGACGAGGCCGCCGATCCACTTGATGTCGTTGGGCAGCTCGCCGCGCGTGATCTCCTCGCCGAGCTTCGCGCAGAGGATGCGGCGGAAGTACTCGTGGCGCGTGTAACTGAGGAACGAGCGCGAGTCCGTGAGCATGCCCACGAAGTTGCCGAGGCAGCCGAGCGCCGCAAGGGCCTCGACCTGCTTCTTCATGCCGTCCTTCTGGTCGAGGAACCACCACGCCGCGCCGAGCTGGATCTTGCCACGGTCGGGCCCCTTCTGGAACGAGCCCATGAGCGTGGCGAGCATCTCCGTGTCCTTCGGATTGAGGGAGTAGAGAATCGTGCGCGGGAGCGCGTCCTCGAGCTCAAGGCGGTCGAAGAGGCGCGCGAGCGACTCGCAGGAGTTCCACTCGCCGATGCAGTCGTAGCCGGTGTCGGGGCCGAGCAGACGGAACATCCGCGTGTTGGCGTTGCGAAGACAGCCGAAGTGGAGCTGCGCGGTCCAGTTCGCCGCGCCGTCCGCCTTCAGTCCCTCATAGAGCCATGCGCTCTTGAACTTGAGCGCCTCCTCGGGCGTCACTGCCTTGCCGCTGCGCGCCTTCTTGAAGATGCGGCGCACGTCGGCCTCGGTGTAGGGCGCGGCGAAAACCTCGGTGATGCCGTAGTCGCTCACCACGCAGCCGGCCTTCGCGAAGAACGCATGGCGCGCGGCCATCGCGGAGAGGAAGTCGTCCCAGCTCTTCACGGGGGTTTTCGCGGCGGCGGCGAGCTTGTCCATCCACGCATTCCACGCCTTCGCGTCCTCGATCTTGGACGCCTTGTCGCTGCGCCACGCCGGCAGGATCTTCGTGCCGAACGGCTTCTTCGCGATGGCGAGGTGGTGTTCGAGGGAGTCAATCGGGTCGTCGGTGGTGCAGACCACCTTCACGTTCGACTTCTTCATCAGCCCGCGCGCCGAGAAATCCTTGCCGCGTAGCTTCGCGTTGCACTTCTTCCAGATCTTCGCCGCCGTGGCGGACGACAAACGCTCCGTCACGCCGAAGTAGCGCGCGAGCTCGAGGTGCGACCAGTCGAAGAGCGGGTTCTTGAGCAGGCGCTCCATCGTGGCGGCGAAGGCGTTGAACTTCTCCTCCCACGGTGCGTCGCCCGTGATGTACTTCTCGTCCACGCCGTTCGAGCGCATCTGGCGCCACTTGTAGTGGTCGCCGCCCAGCCACACCTGGGCGATGTTCTCCCAGCGCTTGTCCTCCGCGATCTCCGCCGGCGGCAGGTGGCAGTGGTAGTCGATGATTGGCATCTGCTCCGCATAGCCGTGGTAGAGTTCCTTGGCCGCCTTCGTGGTCAGCAGGAAATCGTCGGTGATGAACGCCATTTTTGTTTCTCCTTGTGCTTCTGGGTTGAAAGACGCTAAGATTATACCATACCCAACGCACGTGCGCATTTCCCTTTTTCAATTTTGTCGCGCGACCTCCGACTATAAGTGCCAGAATTTACAAGATAAAGTAAAGGGTCTCTTGCGTGCTGTGACGGTAAAATACCATGCGGGATCACGCGCTGTATGTGGTTGCGATGGCTTTGCCCTTGGTGCCGAGGGAACTGACGGGACGTGCGGCGACGGTCAGCCTCTTCCCTGCGGGAAGCTGCGATTTCGGTATGTCCACCGTCGTCACGCCGCCGTTCGGTTCGTGTCCGATGCCGGAATTGAGCCCGACGAAGAATACGCTTTTGAAGAACCGGTCCTTTCGGTCTTCGCTTGCGACGACCACGTTGTAGGCGAAGGCGCGGGATGCCGGATTGCCGTCGGCCATTGGAATGGAGATTCTGATCCCGGGCTCCTTGCGCGGCTTCTTGCCGTCCTTTCCCTTCTCCACCTCGACCTGCGCGTTGGCGACTTCAAGTTTCGCCTTCTTGCCGAACTCCGGCGCGCCGATGGTTTTCTGCAACTCGGCGAGCGAGAATGGATGCGGCTTGAATTCGCCAAGCGGAAGGATCCAGTCGGGACCGAGCTTGCCGCCCTGTCCGACCTCGTGCCGCTCGAACACGACCATGTCGTCGTAGACGTTCACGATCATCGCCTGACGCGAAGGAAGGTCGTGGCCGTGTCCCGCCCAACTGCTCGAGTCCTCCTTCGCCTTCATCGCCTTGTCGTTGAACGGATCCACCCCGTTCCCGCCGTCGAAGCGGCATGACCCGATCTGTATGTGCGGAAAGAACCCGCCGAAGGTGTCCGTGTCGCAGAAAATCGTCTTCCAATCCGCGTTGCTCCAGTGCCAGTGGCCCATGAACGCGACGGCATTGTGGAATTCGCACAATGCGCGGCAAAAGCGGAAATGGTGCCTTCTGTGCGAGAGGATGAAGAACGGCTTTGCACCACGCAGGGAGCACTTGTCGGCATTCGAGAGGATGTAGTCTGCAAACGGCTTCTCGCCCACCCCTTTATACTCATCCTCGTTCCAGTGGCGTCCGAAGAAGTGGTAGCCCTTCACCTCCTTGTGGAACACCTCCGAATACGGCTCGCCCCACACGCGCTCGTAATGACGCGGCAGGTCGGCGCAGATCGCGTTCTCCTGCCAGGACTTCGGGTCGCGGTAGACGCCCTTGCAGTGTCCGCTGCCGCCGAACAGCTCGTGGTTGCCGACGATGATGATCTTGACGGGGCCGCCGCGCCTGCCGAACACATTCTCGAACACCTCCGCGTGGAACTCCCATTCGCGGACGCATCCCCGGTGCGCGGCGTCGCCAAGATGAACGAACGCGTCGATGCCGCGGCTCTTGAAGAGCCTGAACGCATTGCGGATGTAGTCGAACGTCATCGTCCGGTACAGCGACTTTCCGTCCCACTCGACCATCAGGTGCGTATCGCTCAAGATTCCGAACATGAGTTTGGGATTCTTCGTCGGCTTCCATCCGGGCGGCGCCGCGAAGATGCGCCCACCCAGCGAACCCGCCCCGAGCGAGGCGAGCGAACCGGCCAGGAAGTCTCTCCGGGAAACGCCCATTTTCACTTCACGTTCGCCTTGCCGCCGGCGAGCGTCTCGGCGATGTTAAGGTAGTACGCGCGCACACGCTCGTATGCGTTGATGATGTCGAGTTCGCCCAGCACGCGCAGCGGCGACTCGGGATCGTCCGGCCCCACGCGCCCGAGCTGCGTGCGGCGGCAGTCGCGGATGAACTCGTGGATTTCGCGCGACTCCGCCTGCACCGCCTCCACGTCGATCACGGGACGTGGCGAGCGCACCCACGGGGACACCTTCTCGGCGAACGCGAACACGCGGTCGTGGACGGAGAGGACGACCTGCACGGACACGTCGGAGATGCGCTGGCGGTTCTTCCGCAGGCGCTTCACCACCTTCAGGATCGTGGCCGCCTCGTCGGAGACGCTCTCCAGCTCGTCCGTGAGACGCAGCAGCCGCTGCGCGCGCGCCGAGACGTCCGCGCCGAGGCGCTTCGACATGATGGAGGCGAGAAATTCCGTGACTTCGCGCTGGACGTTGTCGAGGATGTCCTCGCGGTGGACGATGTGCTGCTCGTTCTCCTCGTCGGGGTCGTCCTGCTCCGCCAGCACGCGACGAGCGCAGGCAAGGAGGTCGAGGTTACTGTCGCGCATGAACTGCACTTCGAGAAGCGCCTGGTCGCACGCGAGGACGGGCGAGATCTTCGCGCCGATCGTCAAAATCGAGAGGTGCGGCTTTTCATCAGGCGGCTGCGGCACGATGCGTTCGATCAGACGGCAGAAAGGACGGACGAACGGGAAGAAAAGGAGACCGCGGCAGACCGCGAACAGAGTGTCCGTCACCGCAATCGGGGCCATCATGTGCGTAAAAGCCTTCACCGCGCGCCCAGAGACGACCGTGCTCTCCGCAACGTTCCAGTTCGGGAAGAGTGCCTGCCCGAACTTGACAAAGAGCGGGAAGAACCAAATCAGCACAAGCGTGCCGATGACGTTCGAGAGCGTGTGCGAGAGCGCCGTGCGGCGTGCGTCCGCCGTGCCGCCGATCGCCGCGATCCAGCCCGTGGCGGTGGTGCCGATGTTCGCGCCGAAGAGGACCGCGACGGCGACTTCGTAGGAAATGAGCCCCTGCGCCGCAAGCGCCATACCAATCGCGATCGTCGCGGCCGAGGACTGCACGACGGCCGTGAAGAGCGTCGCGAAAAGCGCCACCGCGAACACGCCGGCGACGGTATCGGCGGATAGGCGCGTGAATACCGCCGCAAAGTCGGGATCCGCGCGGATCGGCGAGACGCCCTCGGACATGATGTAGAGCCCGAGGAACACGAGGCCGAGCCCGATGGCCGTGAGGCCGAGGTTGTGGATCCGCTCGCCGCGCAGGAAGAAGTACAGGACGCCTCCCAGGCCGATGCCGATGAAACCGAGCAATTGCGGGTTCGGCGCGTACGCGATGATCCAGATCGTCGCCGTGGTGCCGATGTTCGCACCGATGAGGACCGCGAACGCCTGCGGAAGCGTCATGAGAGCAGTCGAGACAAATCCCACGAGCATGACGGTGATGATCGATGACGACTGCACGAGCACGGTGGACACGATGCCCGTTCCCACGCCGTTGATCCGGTGCGTGGTGGCGAGCGACATGAACTTCCGCAATCCCTGCCCGCTGACGGCCTGCAGGCCCTCGGACAGGTGTTTCATTCCAAGCAAAAACACGCCCAACCCGCCGGTGACGGTGACGAGTACGTTCAAGATCAACAAAATGTTCTCTTTCATGTGCGGGGATATTTTACCATAAATTTATGGCCGATGCCGTAGGAGAATCCAATCTGTGAAAACTGGGTGAAAGGGGGTCATCGTTTACGATGCCGGACTATGATAGGGGGCATGCTGGCAAGATCGGCAAGCACATTGTTCTCGGCGTGCAGATAGAAGCCTCCGCGCGGATCGGGGCCGAACACAACAGTGAGGTCGCCGATCCGGTATGTCAGCTCCGGAAACTCGCCCTCGCCCTGCCGTTCCGACGGGGTCACCTTGTAGTGCGCGGAAAGCGACGCCTTCACCGATTCGAAGTAGTCCTTGTCGTCCTGCCCCTCCGTCCCGCCCTCGCTCGTGAGGTGAACGGCGTACACGCCGCCTCGCACTTGGTCGATGTCGGCCCGCCCGTAGGCGAATCCTCTGAACGGCGCGCACTTCGCCCTGCCGTAGTCCAGAAAGAACCCCTTGGGGCCCCTCTGGGGCACGACCACTTCCGTGTTCTCCGCCGGCCGGCTCGCGAACACTATGCCGCAGAACGCCCGCGGCGTCTCGTCCTTGAAGCGCACGCCGCGGTACTCTGCCCAGTCGATGTCCCGATGCGGGTAGCGGTTGGAGTCGAGCAGAGCACCGTCCGCCGAGACTCGGCCCTTCTCCTGCCGGAGCAGCACCGTCTCGGCACGGGCCTCGTTCCTGATGTCCTCCCGCTCCACGGCGAAGCGCAGGGTACCGTCTCGCTCCTCGATCGTCACCGTGGCTAAGCCAATGGGGAGAACATACTCGCAGCCCTCGCGGCCCAGCACGCTGGGGCGCGGCGCGAAAAACCTACCCTTCTTGAACTTCTTGCGTATTTCGGCCACTATTTTGCCCGTTTCCGGATCGTGCATCGTCTGGGGCACGAGCTCCAGGGGCCGGCTGAACTCGACGCGGTACGGACGCCGCCTCTTCGGCGTCACCCACACGAGCGGACTGGTGCCAAACGACATGAACGGCTTCTTGAGCTCCGGCCCGTATACGGCGAACACAACCCCGCGCGCCGCCACTGAGTCGCCCGCCGACTCCTCGAGAGCGGTTCCCCACTTCACCGGCACACCGGACACCATGGGTTCGCCGAAGCGGATTCCCGCGAAAGAGCCAAGCGGCTTGGTCCCGTCTTTCTTCCGCGCCTCCTCGATCTGCACCCAGACGGCCCTGCGGTGCTCCTCTTCCTCGCGCAGCACCTCCGCCTCCGTCTTCTTCTTCGGCTCCTCCGGCGGCGGCTTTGGCGGCGGCGCCACCACCGCCGTCACCTCCGCCTTCTTCACCTCGTTGGTCTCTGGCTCTACGTACCGCAGCCGGCGGTCTCGTTCCGCCTGTAACCTACGGAATTCGGCCTCACGTGTGCGCATCACAGCCCGGCGGCCATCAAACGCCTTCCATCCGAAGTAGCCTACCGTCCCCAGGATAAGAAGCACAAGTATGGCAGGAACGGGCGATCCGCGTCGTTTCGGCCCCGTGTTCGACACTACCGCCTGCGGAATCTGCGGCAGACCCCTTGCCGCCCCGTTACTTCTTATCCTTGTGACACTCATTGCACGACTTGCCCTTGTTATGCTGCGCCGTCTTCAGGTGGCAGGACGAACAGTTCTGTCCGTTGCTGTGGGACTTCGACTGCTTCTTGCCCATGAGCTGCGGTTCCGGGTGACGCGTCGGCTCGCGCGTAGACGTGCCCGCCACGCCGAAGTAGAAGCCTTGTGCGGGCAACAGGTGCGAGTAGGCGAACGCCTGCTCGCCCGGATCGGTGGGCGTGACGCGCACGCGGATTTCCTTTCCGTCCGGCAACTCGCCGGATGCGGTCAGGTCGAAACGCTTCAGGCCCTGCCATCTCGTCTTGAACTTTATGGTTACGCTGGTCTCTAGGGCGTCGCCGATGAAGCATCCGTTCACGTCGTAGTCGGGCGTGCTGTCGAAGGAAATGTCGCCGTCGAACCCGTCCTTGCGCAGCACGCACGCCTTGAAGCGCGCGCGACCGTTGTCGACGCGGCACGCCGACACCAGGGAGAACACCTCGAACGACGGCTCAGCAGGCGACATGCAGAGCGTGTAGTCGTAATGTTCGCCGCCAAGTCCGGCGCGGTCGGACACCGTTACGCAGTACTTGCCCGGCTCCTTGATGGTCCACGTGCCGGACGGGTCGCACTCTGCCTGCGGGATGGTTCCCTCGTAGAGCATGTTCGTCTTGATGATGGGCAGCGATGCGCTGCCTACGTTCTTCACCTCGTAGAGACGGCCGGGCGTGTCGTCCCATGTTGCGAGGCGAGGCGCCACGGAGAGCGGCAGGCTTCCCATTGGGCCGTAGAGGTCCAACACGCCGTCGAGCGGCGACCCCTCGCGGCGGGCATACAGCTCGAAGTGCCAGGTGCCAGGCTCCTTTATCTCGACGAAGTGGCGGTCCTTGCGCCCTGGCATGTCGATCGAGCCAGTGCGTACTACCAGCCCTGGGGCCGATTTCGGCTTTGGCGGGATGAAGGCCGCAGGCTGCGGGTAGCAGTTGAACGCACGCTCCTTCGGCGTGTAGAGGGGACGATCCGTCTCTGCGTCGCGGCAGAAAACCGTGTAGACGAAATTCGGCCCGCCGCGGTAGAGATTGTCGTACACCTTGAGCGTGTACAACCCGGCAGCCGGCACCTTGTAGGTGAGCACTGGGTCGGGCAGGTAGTAGAAGTCGTCCGCGAACGCAACTTCGTGGTCGTTCTTGTCGCACAGGCTCAGCACGGGGTTGAAGAATCCCGGCACGGCGTCGCCGAGGTACGGGAACAGCTCGCGGCCTACGAGCGAGCAGACTAGCTGCTGGCCCTCCTCGAGACGCAGCGTGTAAGCGTCCACCTCGCCCGGCCATATCTGCCCGTCTATGTGGATTGGCAGCGTCTGCGGCGGGATGTTTGGCGGCAAGTGCAGCGATACGGACAGCGGATTGCGGGGGAAGTTGCGCGGCGGGATCACGAAGAACGGCTCGGCGACGTGCGGCTCGCGCGTGATGAAGAACGGGTGCGGCGCGCTTGCGCTCCTGCCGTCGTAGATGATGATGTCGCGTCGGCCGGGAGGGGCGTCCGCGTCCACCTCCACGTCGAAGATCACGAGGTTGTCGAGCGCGGGCGTGGGCTGCGGATAACGGTTTGGAGTGAAGAGGAAACGGGCGATGGTCTGCAGTTCCAGGTTGTCGCGGTCTTCCATGAAGTGCCACCAGTTGCATTCCTGCCAATCGGTGTTCTCCTTTAGCGCCTCCGGGGGGAGGGGACGGTGCGGCGTCTGCTTGACGACGGGGTTTTCCTCGAGGATGTCGTACATCCAGTTCAGCACGAACTGGTGCTGCCCCTTGCCCGTCGAACGCGGCTGACGCGGCACGACCACGATCCGCGTTACCCGAGCGCCCTCGCCCGTGATCCACGCCCCCTGCACGCCGGAGACGGCGTCGCCGCCCATGATGACGCGCGTCTTCGTGCCGCACTGCACGCTGGATGGATGGTAGTAGCCCGGCTTCGGGATGGCAGGCAATGCGGCGCAGCACAGCACGGCTGCGGCGGCGATACCGGCTCTCGCACTATACATATATCTCCTTCAGCCGCCCGCACTGCGACTTCACCTTTGGGTTCATCACGGGGCCGTACTCCTTCAGCCACATGGGGTTGGGCAGACGGTCGTCGGGGTCGACGCCGGCAAGCTCCATGATCGAGCCGAGGAAGTCCTGCGGCGTGACGGGGCGCTCCTTCACGTGGTCGGTGGTCTCGTCGCTCTCGCCCACCACCTGCCCGCCCTTGAAGCCTCCACCCGCCACCAGCGCGGAGAAGCAGCGCGGGAAATGGTTGCGCCCGCCGTTCCACGGCGGCTGGCGGTCCACCTTCGGCACGCGGCCGAACTCGCCGCTGAGCCAGACTATCGTGGAGTCGAGGAGCCCGCGCTCGTTGAGGTCCTGGAGCAGCGCGGATACGGCCTTGTCCATCTCGTGCGTGGGACGGTTCATGGTCTCGAAGTGGCGCTTGTGGGAGTCCCAGCCGCTGTAGTTTATCGAGATGTACGGCACGCCGTACTCCACGAGGCGGCGGGCGACGAGGAGCTGCTGGCCGATCTCGGTGTACGAGGTGCCGGCCGGATTCGTTCCGTAGCGCTTGCGCGTCTGCTCCTTCTCGCGCGTGAGGTCGAAGGTCTCGGCGGCCTTGCCCAGGATTATCTCCCGCGCGGCAGCTCCCGCGGCCTCGAACTCCGCGTCAGGCGGAAGACGGTCGATGCGCGATGCCCGGCCGAAACGATCAATGATCTGCTCGCGCGTGAGGCCGCCGGGCGGCACGATGCCGTCCACTTCGAAGCGCTTGGCGGACGCGCGGCCGCCCGTCACGAGCGGCGCGTATGCCTCGCCGAGGAACCCGACCTCGGAGAAGCGGCCCTTCGCGTGCGTGAGGATCACGAACGGCGGAAGATCGCCCTCGTAGAGGAGGCCGGACTGCACCGAGTTGCCCTTGCCGGGGCCCTTCACGCGCGAGGACGAGATCAGCGCGCCGAGCGCGGGATACGTCACCCCGCCGCCGGGGTTGCGACCCGTCTGCATGAGGTAGGTGGCGGTCTCGTGGCCCGGATAGCGATGCGTCATCGACCGGATGATCGAGTACAGGTTCGAGCACTTCGCCAGCTCCGGGAGCCACTCGTGCAGCTCGAATCCAGAAGCCGACTTGATGGACTTCAGGCCGTTGTTGTAGTCGTGCGGCGCGTCTGGCTTCGGGTCGAAGGTCTCCAGCTGGCAGGGGCCGCCCCACAGCCAGATCTCGATGACGCTCTTCGCGAACCCGCGCTTCGCCGGCTCCGGCGCTTTGTTCTGCTTGTTCGTGTTCATATCCGGTAGAGGAATTCTCGGGAGTTGAGGAGAAACCACGCGACGTCGCGGGCACCTATGTTGTTCTTCTCGTCGAAGTAGAAGAGTTCGTCCCTTACCGGGGGACGCGAAAGGAAGCGCATGTACAGCTCCCGTATCTGGTCTGCATGCGAAAGCTCGGCGAAATCCTTGCATTCCACCAACCGGCCGAGGTCGCGCCAGAGCTTGCTGGAGTTGTAGAGGTAGAGCCGCTGCTTCGCCGTGATGCGGTTGTTGCGTTCGTCAAGGAGACCGGAGTCGCGCGCGGGCCGCCCGAAGAGGATGAGGAAGGCGCTCGTGATCGAGCCGTCCTCCACCAGCACCGACTTGCGCGTGGGCGGCAGGAACGAGTAGGGTTCCGGTGCGATCGACCCGAAGTCGCGGCGCGCGCCGGTGAGCGTGCAGAGCACGTCGTCTAGCACCTCCGCGTCCATCCGCCGCGCCGGGAACCCGCCCTTGCCCGGCCCCTTGCGGTAGTCGGTCTGCGAAAACACGTACCGCAGGAGCGGCTTCAGCCGGTAGCCGCCCTTCCTGAAGGCGTTGGCCCACCGCTCCAACTCGTACTTCTTCGCGAGCGAGCCGTATATCCACCAGTGGACGCGCTGCACGGGCGCGGCGACGAACTGCGGCGCAAGCGGCCCCTCCAGCTCCGCCATGAACGCCTCCGGCGAGGCGTCGGCCGGGCCGTCGTCCAGGTACACGATCTCCTCCTTCCACTCGCGCGTCTTCTTCCACCTCACGCGCGAGAAGTACTTCGCGTACTTCTCCGTCGGCTCCAGCAGCAGGCTCGTGGACACGGCCTTGGACAGCCCCTCCGGCGTGCGGCTCGCCGCAGCCCGCAGGAAGTTCACCTGCGGCACGCGGAAGTTGCTTCCGCGCGAGAAGAGGAGCGTCCGCGCGAACTCGTTCCAGGGCATGTCGCGGCGGATCGTGTCGCGGATCCAGTGATGGTACACGTAGACGGCGTTGGGCCAAAGGTTGATCGGGAACTCGCTCTTGACACGCAGGAAGTCGCAGTAGCGCATCGCGTAGTAGTCGGCAAAGTCGTCCGACTCAAGCAGCTTGTCGACCAGGTTCTCGCGCTTCCGGGTGCTGCGCGAGGCCACGTACTCGTTCACCTCCTCAGGCGTGGGTATGCGCCCGCAGATGTCAAGGTATAACCGACGACAGATGAGAAATTCCGCCGCCTGACCGCCGTTCGGGGCAAATATACGCGCATTCGAGGCGGCCGATGCAAGTCCTTCCATGATGGAGAACGCCGACGCGCCCGCAAGAAACGCCCTGCGTGAGATCGCCATGTCGTAGAATCCTCTTTTGGTGAAACGTCGGCAATATTATATCCGTTTCGCCGCGTTAGCGCAACCCCCTAGCCAAGCACGGCCAAAATAAATGCGGCCAGTACCATTACGAACGCCAGCAGGCGTTTCCATGGCGGCACGGCGGCAATGGAAGCGGCGGCAACGGTCATGCGGGTACCAAGCATCTTGTTGAGTCCGCGCAATGCAAGCGGCAGCTTCGACTTGTCGACGAGCAGGAACGATGCAAACCCCAGTAGCAGCACGACGGGGATGAAGCGATAGACACGCCATGGCGAAGGACGCTCCACCCTACGGGAGGTGCCGCGCTCGTCGCGGCCCAACTTCTCCTCCACGGCGGCAATGAATGCCTCCGGCGTCATGTCACGTCCAAGCCCACGCGCTGAATCCGGCACCTTCACGCGGCCGAGCTCCAGTTCACCGTCCGGCGCGAGCAGGACGAACGTCGGGATGCCCTTCACGTCCAGACGGTCCGCCAGTGCATTGTTGCGCGCACGTTCCTCCGGCGCAAGTACGCCGTCGCCGCGCGGCAGGTCCACGCGCACGAACTCGACATGTCCTGTCGCCCAGTTATGCCATGCGCCGCTAGAGAACACGCGGCGTTCGAGAAGCCTGCACCATTCACATGAGTCGCTGCTGCCGAACGCGAGCAGACGCGGCAACTCCGCAGCCAGGAGTGGCGCGCTTGTCGCGACCAACGTCAAACACAAAATCCTCTTCCACATGCGCATCACCAATCACCGCATGGAAAGCTCCAGCCAGCGCGTCTCGACAGCGTCCAGCTCCTCTTTCGCGGGACCTAGCCGCGCCGTCAGCGCCGCCACGCGCGCGGGGTCTTTCGCGTAAAGCGCAGGATCGCCAAGCGCGGATTCAATCTCCGCGATCTCCGCCTCCAGCGCCTCGACCTTCGCCGGCAACGCCTCCAGTTCGCGCTGTTCCTTGTAGGTGAGCTTACCCGGACGGTCGCCTCGGCGAGGCGACCCTACCACGGGAGCGGCCACTGGTAGGACCCGCTCGCCGAGCGGGCCGCTCTTGTCGCTTCCCTTCCCCGCCTCCTTCACCTGCTTCAGCAGCCGCGCCGCCTCGGCGTAGCCGCCGGCGCACGGACGCACCACGCCGTCCCCCGCCAGCACATAGCAGCTCGTGGTCACGTTGTCTAGGAACGTGCGGTCGTGCGACACGACGAGCAGCGTGCCCTTGTAGTTGAGCAGCTGTTCCTCCAGCAGCTCCAGCGTCTCCACGTCGAGGTCGTTCGTGGGTTCGTCCATCACAAGAAGATTAGAGGGCTTGAGGAAAAGCCGGGCCAAAAGCAGTCGTGCCTTCTCGCCGCCCGAGAGCGCCTTCACGGGCGTGCGTGCGCGCTCCGGCGTGAAGAGGAAGTCCGCAAGGTACGCGAACACGTGCTTCTGCACGCCTCCCACCACGACCGTATCGCGGTCACGCGCGACGACCTCCTTCACGGTAGACTCGGGGTCGAGTTGGGCGTGCAACTGGTCGAAGAACGCCATCTCCACGCGCGTGCCGATCGTCACCGCACCGGACGTGGGCGCGAGCGCCCCCGTGAGGAGTTTCAGAAGCGTGGTTTTTCCCGTGCCGTTCTCGCCCACCACGCCGATGCGCTCGCCCTTCAGGACATCTGCCGTGAAGTCCTTCACGATGGGATGCTCCGCATCGTATGCGAACGACAGGTTCTCGATCTTGATCACGCGGTCGCCGGACGCGGCGGCGGTATCCACCCGCAACGTCGTAGTACCGAGCGCCGTACGCCGGTTCGCAAACTCGAGGCGCAGCTGGCGCAACGCCTCCACGCGCCCCTGGTTGCGCGTGCGGCGGGCCTTCACGCCCTGGCGAATCCACGCCTCCTCCTGCGCAAGCTTCTTCGCTTTCTTCGCCCAGAGGGCCGCCTCGTCCGCCTGCAGGTCGGCCTTCCGCTGTAGGAAGGTGCGGTAGTCGCAGTTCCAGCCGGCGAGCGTACCCCGGTCGAGGTCGTAAACGTAGGTCGCGACCGACTTCAGGAACGCGCGGTCGTGCGTGACGAAAAGGAAAGCGGTCTCGGTTTGGCGGCGAATGAACGCCTCCAACCACTCGATTGACGCAACATCCAGATGGTTCGTCGGCTCGTCGAGGAGTACAAGATCCGGCTCGTCGGCCAGCACGCGCGCAAGAAGTACGCGGCGGCGCATGCCGCCCGAAAGCGAATTGAACACGGCGGCGGGGTCAAGCCCCATCTGCGAGATGAAACGGTCCGACTGGGCGATTTCCTTCACGGAACCGGGGCGGTCCGAGGGAACCTCCTGTTCAAGGAAGGCCACCTTCAGACCCGGAGCGCGGATGATTTCGCCCGTGTCGGGCTCGATCCGTCCGGCGATGACCTTCAGGAGCGTGGACTTCCCCTCGCCGTTGCGTCCGGTCACGCACGCGCGCACGCCGCTTTCCACATTCAAAGAGACCCCGTCCAGAACGGGGTCCCCTCCAAATGCAAGCGAAACGTCGTGCAGGGAAAGAAGATGCCGAGCCATGGGCCCCTCAGGCCTGCTGACGCGGCGGTTCCTTGTGGCGGTAGGTGATACGCCCCTTGCCAAGGTCGTACGGCGAGATTTCAACCGTCACCTTGTCGCCAATCGCGATTTTGATGAAAAACTTCCGCATCTTTCCAGAGATGTGGGCGAGCACTTCGTGCCCGTTGTCCAGTTGGACCTTGTACATGGTCGCCGGGAGAACCTTTGTGACGGTTCCCGTGACCTCTATCGCTTTATCGTCGTCTTTTGCCATATTGTAAATTGGTAGCGGGGGCTGGATTTGAACCAACGACCTTCAGGTTATGAGCCTGACGAGCTACCAGGCTGCTCCACCCCGCAATCTGGCGTCCTCCGAATGGCGGGCCTGACAGGAGTCGAACCTACAACCCTCAGATTCGTAGTCTGATGCTCTATCCAGTTGAGCTACAGGCCCTTATCGGAAAACGGCGGATAGTATATCATTTCCCCGCCCCGCGCGCAAGGGGGAATCTTCAAAAAAAGTAATCTGTTGGGATTAGACCTTCGGGAGCTTCGCGAAGCTCTCTTCGAGGTCGGAGTCAGTGGGCAGGTAGTCGCACATCGAACCGTCCGTGCGGCTCACTTGCAAAAACGGTACGGACGGCGTTCCATCGCCGTCCGTAGCCGCAGGCGACGGTGGAACACCGCCTCTACCAAACCACGACCTAGTTTGACAGGGTCCGGGCGAGGCGGAAGCCGACGTTGAAGAATGGGCGCCACGTCTCGGGGAGGCGGTACGCAGAGTGGCAGAACTGGGCTGAGAAGTTCCAGCTGCCGCCGCGAAGCACACGGCACGAACCCAAAGCCGCTCCAACAGGATTCTCCCCGTACGGCAACTCCCCTAACCAGTCCAGACAGTACTCCCACACGTTGCCATAAACATCGAACAGTCCCCAAGCATTGGGCTTGTATAACCCCACAGAAGTGTGATTCTCCCAATAACCGCCTTTGCCGTCAGGCTTGTGCTGCTTGAAATCCGAGTCTGACTCTCTATATCCACGCACTTTCTGATTCCATAAGAACCTCCCAAGATTCATCATGCTTTCAATATCGTTTATGTCCGAACCATCGTATCGCGGAGCCGTGGTTCCTGCACGGCATGCGTATTCCCATTGCGCTTCCGTGGGAAGGTCAAACGTTTCGATGCGCGTACGTGCCCTGAACTTGCCCATGAAACTATTTGCATCCACTGCGGCGGACGCAGGCCATTGTCTGCCCTTGGCGTCGCCGCGAATCATGTGGTATAAAACGCGCTCCACCGGGCGCGTGTCGCCTTTGGATGCAGAAGGATTGTTCCCCATCACCAGTTCGTATTGCTTCTGCGTGACCTCGAACACGCCGATGTAGAACGGCTTGGTGAGCGTGACGCGGTGGGATTCATTTGCCTGGTCTTCGCCCATGATGAACGTGCCTGGCTCAATGCGGCGCAAGACGAGCTTCGTTGTCTTGTACTCATCCGTCCAGCCGCCTTTCGGCTCGGCGTCGAGGTACGATACGGGATACTTGCTCGCGTTCGGTCCCGCCGAGAGGTCAATGACGCAGAAAAGGGCGCTTGAAGCGGCAAGAGCACCGCTTCCCCGAGGTGCGGAAACGTTGAAGCTGTCGGCGAACGGCACCGTGGCGATGCGCTTCTCGGCGACAACCTTCTTGAGGCCGGTCAGCTCGCCGGAGGCGATGGCCTGACGGTAGAGCGCCACGGCATGGGCCTTGATTGCGTCCGCCGCCGTGGGTTCCGTCGGCTTGTAGTCCCACCAGAAGTCGCCTGCCGGGGCGAGCGCCTTGCCTGCTGACTCGGCCTTCACCGCGTCCTTGGCGTCATCCAGTTTCGCGAAGACGTCCAGAGCGGCCTTCCAGTCGCCCGTCACGGCCAATAGCTCCGCGTAGCGGCGGCGCGTGGGCTCGTCGGCCTTGTTTCGCCTGACGGACGGCCCCAACTTCGCGATCTCCATCTGCGCGGATGCCGTGCGGTACTGCGCGAATAGCCCGGGTACGCTCTGCTTGCTCACGTGGTCGATGGCGGGCTTGATGATGTCGTTGCGCATGACCTCGGGCGGAAGGTTCTTCACCTGTTCATCCAGCGCGGCGATGGCGGCAACGGCCTTGGCGTCCTCCTTGGCCTGGGCAAAGTACCAGATGGCGCCCTTCAGGAGCAGGAACTTGGTGGCCTCGGAGTCCGCCTCCTTGGCGTATGCCATGGCCGTTTCGCCCACCTCGACGGCGGTCTTCTTTCTGGCCATGAACTCGGACACTAGCGGGTTCATCAGTTCCTTTACTATCGGCGCGGCCTTCTTGACCTCGTCGTTCGTCGGCATGGCAGTCGCCGCAAGGGCGAGCACTGTCGCCATAGTCAATAACAATTTTTTCATTCCTTCTCTCCGTTTTTGTCATTTTCCGGCGTGGCTGTCCGCGCCGTGTTTTTGATGTTCTATTGGGTGGTACAAGAATTGAGGAAGGAAATGACAGTAGATTTTTATTTTTTTTGAATGGGCGTCTCAGTCGCGGAACATGGCCTCAAAGTCGGCGATCATGGCATCGACGCGGGTCTTGGTCTGCGAGACCACGTTTCGGGAAACACCGAACGCCTTTGCCACCTCGCCAATGGGCTTTTCCTCCAACACGTAGGCGCGGTAGATGTCCTTGGACTTCTGCGCGAGGGCGGTGCGCGTGAGTACGTGTTCCATAGCGGCCGTATGTTGCGCCAACCGCCATTTTGCATCCAGGATCGCCGCCGCCTCGGGCGGCACGGCGAGTTCCAGCGGGGCGTCCTCATCATCGAGCGAGACGTGACGTCCCTCCGCGCGCGCCTGCGCTTTCTGCCAGCGGTTGATGACCTCACGGCGGGTGATGGCGGCGAGGTAGGAGCGGAAGCGCCCCTTGTCCGGCGTGTATACGCCGTTGCGGAACACCTCTACGAGCTTGAGCAGGACATCTTGGGCCACGTCCTCCTCGTCCGTCTTCGCCCCGGCGGCGCGCGCGAAATGCCGGATCACGGGCTGGTAGAGGTCAAAGAACCTCACCCAGCCGGCCTCGTCCTCGCCCGTGACCTGAGCGGCCATGCGCGCGATGAGCGTGACGGGCGTATCGGGCAGGGCGCTCATCGCAGACTCTCCGGTACGTCAAATGCGTCCTTCAGCCAGTTTTCTTCAGGGGACGGATCCAGATGTCCCAACGGGGCTTGCAGTACGGCCGGCTCCATGGACGGCGATTTGCTCCAGAATATGACTGCCGTTCCACACACGATAACGGCGACGCCCGCCGCCGCCCACAGCCAGGGGCTGGTACGGCGTTGCGGCGCAGCCGGTTGCGGCGTGAGAAGGACGGGAAGTTTTTCGAGGTCGAGCGGACGTTTGGCGGGATCCTCGTCCAGCATCGCCGGCAGGACGTCCCGCCAGCGGTACTCGTAGTACTGCAGCAGATGGAGGTCGATACGGTCCTTTTCGATGAGGGCCTTGTCGTACCACACGCCGGTAAGCAGGTGGAAGAACGCAACGCCGAGCGCGTAGACGTCGGCGGCGGGCGTCGCCTCCTGTCCGTTCAGAAGCTCCGGGGCCATGTAGCCCTTGGTGCCCATGATGAGCTTGCCGTTCGCCGTCATCTCGGTCATCGTGCGCGAGACGTCGATATCGGTGCGCAGCTTGTTGCCCAGTACCTTCGAGATGCCGAAGTCGGAAAGGACCACGCGCCTCCCGGGCGCGAGGAGAATGTTGCCGAGCTTGATGTCGCGGTGGACGATGCCCTGGGCGTGGACGTAGGCGAGCGCCTGGCAGAGTTCGCCGAACCACTGCACGAGGTCGCCCTCTTCCACGCTGCCCTGTTCGATGTCTGCGAGCGTGTGAGCCTCGCCGTCCTCGAAGAGGACGAGGTCCATCACGTAGTAGAGCAGGTCGAGCGACTCGTCGTAGGCGAGGTCGAACACGCGCACGAGGTTCGGATGGCTCAGCCGCGCGAGGAGACGCCCCTCGACGAGGAACCGCTTCCGGAACAGTTCGGCGTGGCCTTTCTCCAACGTGAACGTCTTGAGCGCGTAGTGGACGCCGAGCGTCACGTGCTCGACCTCGTAGACGGCACCCATGCCGCCAGCGCCCAGCTGGCGGATGACGCGGTACGATGCGATGACGAGACCTGGCGTCAGCTCCTGCATGGCACGGGTGGTCGCAACAAGCGGATTAGACCTTCGGGAGCTTCGCGAAGCTCTCTTCGAGGTCGGCGTCAGTCGGCAGGTAGTCGCACATCGAACCGTCGTTGAACTTCTCGTAGGCGACCATGTCGAAATAGCCCGTGCCGGTGAGGCCGAAGAGGATCGTCTCCTCCTTGCCCTCCGCCTTGCAGCGGAGCGCCTCGTCGATCGCCGCGCGGATCGCGTGGCTCGACTCGGGCGCGGGCAGGATGCCTTCCACGCGTGCGAACTGCTCCGCCGCCGCGAACACGCTCGTCTGCTCCACCGCGCGCGCCTCCATCATCTTCTGGTCGTACAGCTCCGAGAGCGTCGCGCTCATGCCGTGGTAGCGGAGACCGCCCGCGTGGCTTGCGGACGGGATGAAGTCGTGCCCGAGCGTGTACATCTTCTGGAGCGGACACACCTTGCCCGTGTCGCAGAAGTCGTAGGCGTAGCGTCCGCGCGTGAACGACGGGCAGCTCGCCGGCTCTACCGCGATGATGCGGTAGTCAGCCTCGCCGCGCAGCTTCTCGCCCATGAACGGCGCGATGAGCCCGCCGAGGTTCGACCCACCGCCCGCGCAGCCGATGATCACGTCCGGCTTCACGCCCAGCTTGTCGAACGCCGCCTTCGCCTCGAGGCCGATGATCGACTGGTGCAGCAGCACCTGCGCGAGCACCGAGCCGAGCACGTAGCGGTAACCCTCCTGCGAGACGGCCGCCTCCACTGCCTCGGAAATCGCGCAGCCGAGCGAACCCGTGGTGCCTGGATGCGCCTCGTTGATCGCACGGCCCACCTTCGTCTTCATCGAGGGGGACGGCGTGACGTTCGCCCCGTACGTGCGCATCACCTCGCGGCGGAACGGCTTCTGCTCGTAGGAGCATTTCACCATGTACACCTGACAGTCGAGTCCGAAGAACGCGCACGCCATCGATAGCGCGGTGCCCCACTGTCCCGCACCGGTCTCGGTAGTCACGCCCTTCAGACCCTGCGCCTTCGCGTAGTACGCCTGCGCGACGGCGCTGTTGAGCTTGTGCGAGCCGGACGTGTTGTTGCCCTCGAACTTGTAATAGATTTTCGCGGGCGTGCCGAGCGCGCGCTCGAGGAAGTAGGCGCGGATGAGCGGCGACGGACGGAACATGCGGTAGAACTTCTGCACCTCGTCGGGAATCGGTATGAACTGAGTCGTGTCGTCCAGTTCCTGCTTCACCAGCTCCGTGCAGAACACGTGCTCCAGCTCCTCGGCCGTAACGGGCTGGAGCGTGCCAGGGTTCAACAGCGGTGCTGGCTTCTTCTGCATGTCCGCGCGCAGGTTGTACCAGGCTGTGGGCACTTCGGCTTCGGTCAGATAGGTCTTGTAGGGGATGTTATCGCTCATGCGCTTTACTCCTTTGATTAATTGTTCACAAGTCTCAATTGTTCAGCCCTCGTTGGCCAAGTTGTCGATCTGCTTCGTGGTGCCGAACACGATCAACTTGTCATCCGCGTGGATCTGGTCGTTCGGGCCCGGTACGATGATCGCGCGGGGCTTCTTGGGGTTCTCGTCGAGGCGGCGGATGCAGAGCACCGTCACGCCCGTGCGGTTGCGCAGGTCCGCCTGCGCGAGGGTCTTGTCCTTGCAGACCTCCGGCACCTTGATCTCGGCGATCGAGTAGCCCTCGGAAATCTCCAGCAGGTCGAACGCCCCGCGGTTCGTTATGCTGCGCGCGAGGCGGTGCGCGCTCTCGCGGTCGGGGAATATCACCTGGTCGGCGCCGAGTTTCTCAAGAATCTTCCCGTGCAGTTCGCTCGTTGCCTTCGCGATCACGGTGCCCACGCCCAGCTCCTTGCAGTTGGCCGTTGCCAGGAGCGACGCCTCCACGTTCGCCCCAATCGCCACCACTGCTACGTCGCACTCCCTCAAGCCTGCGTCCTCCAGCGCGCGCGCGTTCGTCGCGTCGCCCTGAACGGCGCTTGAGACCACGTTTAGTGCGGACTGCACAAGGCTGCCGTTGCGCTCGAAGAGCAGGACTTCCTCGCCGCTTTCCGAAAGCGACTCCGCAAGGGCCATGCCGAAGCGGCCGGCTCCGATGATTGCCACGCGATTCACTTTCCATCCTCCTTGTCTTCAGGCCCCCGCCCGTAAACGGGCTTCCTCCGCCGCACAACAGGACGGCTGAACTCCAGCACCAAGTTGTAGAGTCTTTCGGCAAGTTCGGGGTCTTCCTCAAACATGTTGTACGGTTCGGAGAACGTCTTGTTGTCGAAAGCCGCCCGTACGGCTATGAAACGGCCCGTCGGAGGGTTTTTCGTGGACCTGAAGATCTTGTCGCGGTCGAAAAGGCCGGCATTGACAAGGTTCTGGAACACCACGCGGACGTGCTCGGGGTCGACGGTGTACTGGCTTGTCGTGATGTCATCCCATGTCGTGTCCTCGTTGTTCTTCGCGAAGCTGTCGGATACGCGGCGCGACGTGCCAGTCTTCACCTCGACGAGCCCCAGTCCGGTCACGCGCACGGTCGTGCGGCGGATCGGATCGCGCGTTGCGTTGTAGTAGTGTACCTCGCACCAGTTCAGCGGCGTGTTCGTCACATTGACGTACGGGTCGTCGAAAAGCAGCCCGCACCCGGCGATAAACGCAAGCGGCAGTAGGGAAAGTGCCTTTAATTTCATTTATGTTCGCTCCTTTCAAGTACCTGCGCCGCCAGGAGCCCCGTACCGTGCAATGTGAGCGTGGGGTCTACTGTAAACGGCAGGTCGAGGTCTTTCAGCACCCAAGAGGCGTAGCCCCCTGTCGCCACGAGGCGAAAACGCGAGTCGAATACGCGCGAAAGATGTTCCACGATCTCGCGCACCATGCCGCGCGCGCCTACCAGCGCGCCGATGCGCATCGCCTCTTCGGTAGAGCGTCCGATCACGGGACACCTCCCACCAAGTTTGATTCGCGGCAACTTCGCCGTGCGCGCACAGAAGTAGTCGCGCATGAGCGGGAGGCCTGGAGCGATCACGCCGCCCCGCCATATGCGGTCAGCAGTCACAGCAGCCGCCGTAAAAGCCGTGCCGAAGTCGCACACGAGCACCGGCGCGCCGTAGCGATCCACCGCCGCAGCCGCATCCGCGAGGCGGTCTGCGCCGATGGTCTCGGGCTTAGGGTAGTCGAGCCGCAGGGGAAAATCCTTGTATGTGATGGGGATGAGCGGCTTTCCAATGCGGCGCGCGAACGCCCGCCAGGGCGCATCGGCCTTCGGCACCACGCTCACGTATGCGATGGCTTCCGCACGTGGCACAAGAGCCTCTACGAGTCCTGTGCACCGGCAGAATCCTGTGCTCCGGCTGAGTTCTGTGCGCCGGCAGAGTTCTGTGCGCCGGCATATTATGCCGGCGTCTTCCCCGGCGTTTCCCCAGTCAATATGCTGCACTCTGGTCACGCGGCCGCCGGACCACAGCCCCACGGCCGTGGACGTGTTGCCGACATCGACGACGACGAGCCTCATCAGACCGCCTTCCACTCGAGCGAGAGGTCAACCGATCCCGCGCTGTGCGTGAGGCACCCGAGCGAAATCGCCGTAACGCCCGTGGCGGCCACCTCGCGCGCACGGTCGAGCGTGATGCCGCCCGACGCCTCGGTCTTTGAAATGCCCCTGCACATCTTCACGCACTTCTTCATGTCCGAGCAGGACATGTTGTCGAGCATGATCCACTCCGGCTTCGCCTTGAGCGCGCTCGCGCATTCGCGCAGACTCTCCACCTCAACCTCTACGGCGAGCTTTGGAAAAGCCTTGCGCGCAGCCACCACGGCTTGGTCGAGTTCGTCGGGGTCGCCGCCCTTCCAGAGGCGGCGGTGGTTGTCCTTCATCAGCACACGGTCGTACATGCCCATGCGGTGGTTCGTGCCGCCGCCGCACGTGACTGCATACTTCTCGAAAACACGGAGCCCGGGCGTGGTCTTGCGCGTATCCAAGATGAGCGTGCCCCAGCGCTTCGTGGCATCCACGAACTTGCGCGTGAGCGTGGCTGTTGCACACATCCGCTGCATGAAATTGAGCGCGGTACGCTCCGCGGCGAGGATGCTCTGCGCGCGGCCCTTGAACACGAGGATAGGCTCGCGCGGCTTGACTACGGAGCCGTCGGGCTTCAGGATCTGAACTTGTATCTTCGGGTCGACGGCCTTCATCACGGCCCGCGCTACGGTGGCGCCGGCCACCACGCAGCCCGTCCCCTTCGCGTAGATTTCGCCCGTCGCCTTCGCGGCGGGGTCCACCAGCGCGAGCGACGTGGCGTCGCACCAGGGCTCAGACAAAGCATCCACTGCGCTGGCGAGGTCTTCGTCCAACGCAAGACGAACGGCCGCGCGTGCGCGGGCCGACTTCATGACGTCCTTCATGGCTGGGAACGCTTTAGAATTCTTTGATCAGTTCCCAGTTCTGGTAGAGAAGCCAAGCCACTACGCCAAGCATGGCGATGGAGGCAAGCGTGCCGATGAGGGCACACATCGCACCAACCTTGCTTACGCCGGCCGGTCCCTTGGACGCGCCGGCGTCAATGTCCAGCTTGAAACGGTCCGCAATCACGGCCCCGCCCGTAGGCGCGGCCGGAGCGGTCGTCTCGGCTCCGTCATCTGATTTCTTTAGTTTCATGGCGGGATAAGTTTAGCACATTTCTGGGTCATTTGCCAATGCAGAAACGAGAAAATAGCGAATCAAGTAAATCGTCGGCATAGACCTTTCCCGCGAGACGCCCTAACGATTCGGCCGCTGCGCGCGCCCCGTTGGCCGCTAGAACGAGGTCCGGGAGCCCCTCCGCCGCGCGTGCAAGCGCCTCCCTCGCCGCGCCGAGCAGCTCCCCGCGTCGGGCGGATGCCTCCGCCTGCGGCTCGTCGCCGGACGCCGCCCGCGCCGCGAGCCGCGACGCTATCGCCTCCCGCAGCGCGTCCAGTCCCTCGCCCGTCACCGCGCTCACGTTCAGCCCCTCGCCGCGTCCGAGGTCGCACTTGGAGTGGACGCGGAGCGCGCCCGGCACGTCCAGGTCGAGCGCCACAACGAGGTCCGCGCGCGCGACCAGTTCTTCCGCGCGTTCCACCCCCTCGGCCTCCACGGCATTCGCCGCACGACGGATCCCCGCAGTGTCCACGAGCCGCACCGGCCAGCCCCCGACGTCCAGCCACTCCTCGATCGAATCCCGCGTGGTTCCCGCCTCAGCGCTCACGATCGCGCGTTTTTCGCCGAGGAGCGCGTTGAGGAGCGAGCTCTTGCCCGCGTTCGGTGGACCCGCCAGTACCACGAGCGCGCCCTCTCGAAGGATTTTCCCTTCGCGAAGCCGCTTCAACTCCGACGCAATGCGCTCTACAAGGGTGCCGATGTCGGCGGAAATATCCTCCACATACCCCGGCGGCAGCTCGTCCTCGCTGAAGTCGAGCGCATGTTCGAGGCGGCTGGAAATGTCGAGCGCGGCGGCATAGAGGTCGGCGTCCGCGCGCGCCGCCGCACCGCCTAGACGTGCCACGGCATCGTCGGCCGCGCGGTCGGTCTTGGCATCCACAAGGTCGATTACCGCCTCTGCGGCGGAGATGTCGAGGCGTCCGTTCAGGAACGCGCGCTGCGTGAACTCACCGCGCCGTGCGAGACGCGCACCACACGCGAGGCAGGCGGAAAGTACGCGGTGGGGTGCCACCACGCCACCGTGCGTCTGGAACTCCACCACGTCCTCGCCCGTGTAGCTTGCAGGGGCCTTGAACACGAGCACTAGACCGTCGTCGAGCGGCTTGCCGCCGTGGCGGAGGACGGCATGGAAGAAGCGTCCGGCACATGCGGCGTCCACGTGCCTGCCCGTCAGCGTCGATGCAATATCAAATGCCTCCGGACCGCTCACGCGTACCACGGCCACGCCGCCGCGTCCGGGCGCGGTGGCCACCGCCGCAATCGTAGACGACTCGTCCATGCCGGAACGCCCGTTAGCTGTGTTCCTCCTCCTTGAGGATGTCGAGCACATAGTTCGGGAGCGCGAACGCGCCGCGGTGGAGCGCGGTGTTGTAATAGCGCGTGTTGATGCGCAGCTTGTTCCAGCGCGCCTCGTTGAGGTCGCCGATCGGGTGGTACTTCTTGGAGGCGAAACCGAAGAGCCAGTGCCCGGAGGGATAGCTCGGGATGTGGCACTGGTAGACCGTAGAAAGCGGGAACTCCACGGCGATGTGGCGGTGGGCGTCGCGCACGGACTTCTGGTGCGCCGCGTAGAACGGCGACTCGTGCTGGTTAATGAGGATGCCGTCGTCGCGGAGCGCCTTGAAGCACGTGCCGTAGAACTCGCGCGTGAAGAAGCCCTCGGCGGGGCCGTAGGGGTCGGAGGAATCCACGATGATGAGGTCGTACTCCGCCTTCTTGCCGCGCACGTAGCGGAGCCCTTCCTCAAACCACACCCGCACGCGCTTGTCCTTGAGCTTCGCGGAGGTGAACGGCAGGTACTTCTTCGCGAGGAGTACGACGTGCTTATCCACCTCCACGAGGTCGATGGACTCGATCGTGCGGTACTTCGTGAGTTCGCGCACGGTGCCGCCGTCGCCGCCGCCGATCACGAGCACGTTCTTCACGCGCGGGTGGACGGCCATCGGCACGTGCGTGATCATCTCGTGGTAGATGAACTCGTCCTTCTCGGTGATCATTAGGCCGCCGTCCAGCACGAGCACGCGCCCGTAGGCGGACGTGTCGAAGATGTCGATCTGCTGTACGGCGCTCTTCTTCGAGGCGATCTGCTCGACCACCTTCATGGAGAATCGCACGTCGCGCGTGTGTTCGTCGGTATACCAAAGTTCAGTGCGCATCGTCCGTCTCCTACGCAAGCACGTTGATGTATTCGAGGTTCATGTCCTCGGTGCCGGTCATGAAGCAGCCCTTCTCCTTCGCGAAGAGGATGTGCTCCAGCACGTCGGGGGTGATCCGCTCGCCGGGGGCCACGATCGGGATGCCGGGCGGGTAGCTCATCACGAACTCACCCGCGACGAGTCCCGTGGATTCCTTCATCGGCACGCGGCGCTTCTTCGCGTAGAAGGCGGTCTGCGGCGGCAGGGCGATCACGGGGTCGATGTATTCGTGGTCGAAGAGGCCGATCGGACTCTTCTCGCGCAGGCGCTTGATCTCCTCAAGGGCGGAGATAAGGCGCTCCACGTCCATCATGCGGTCGCCCGCCGAGAGGATCGCGAGGAGGTTGCCGACGTCGCCGAACTCGATCTGGATGCCGTAGTCGTCGCGGAGATGGTCGTACACCTC
>CACWIW010000045.1:0-39179 GCA_902761035.1 uncultured bacterium
TATACCACTCACCTTAAGGTTTTTCAATAGAAAAGACGATAAATTTTCAACTATCGAAGATCTCGCGCTAGTGGGGCATATAACCTTCACGGATTCAGGGATTATGTAAACATTCCCGTTGACAAGAAGATTGCTGTTATAGTCCGTCCGGTCCGTATTGCGAATAAATCGATCAAACGCAAATATCTTCGCCAGCATCTTCTTGTCCACGTGATCCAGTTCGGATTCCGCGTCAAATACATCCTTACAATCCTCCACGTTGAGCGAACCGAAAACGTATGGATTGGAGTCCGTGACAATCTCGGGGGCTTCTCGATTTTGGAGGTTGCGCCATTCACGGAATGTCGAAACATCGAGTTTCAGGATCGCAAAGTCAGGCACAGGCAACCCCAACTGATTTGCCAACCTTGCACAGATCCATTCAGACACAACAGAGCGAATTCCCGTGTGGCATCCCTTGCACCAACGGATGCCACCAGACTCGTCCACGCAGAGATAGGGGCGTGACACCCCTTGCTCCGAGACCTTCAATATCGACTTGACGCGTTTCACTTGCTAAACATTATACCTTTCATGGTCTTGAGACTGTAGGCACATGGTACGCCACGTCCAAGAAAGACACATATAGTTTACCATATTTAGGCGTTATGGAGTGAAAAATAAATGAAGCACCATTCCGCGCGCTGCATGCTCTATATGCTTCCTGTCGAACGCCTATCTCACCGTCATCAGCTCGTCCCACCGCGTTGTGGGACGGCGGGAGAGCTTCTGCCGCTTCATGTGCCACGGTCGTGCACCGAGCCCCTGGGCGGCGGAGAAGACCTTGCCCTTGCCGTAGCGGGCGTTGAGGGCGTCCACGGCGGCGTACAGGCGCGACTTCTCAGCTGGCGGCGTGGTGTCGAAGAGGTCGGTCTGACGCGCCGTGCCGGGCTTTTCGAGGCCGAAGAACACGATGCCCGTCTTGCGGTAGCGCGTCCCAGCGACGTAGAGCGCTTCCACTTCCTCGCGGATGGCGCGGAGCATCTCGTTCGTAGCGTCCGTGGGCGCGGGGAACACGACCGTGCGGCCAAGAAAGTCTCCGCCGCCGCCCGAAGCGAAGACCTGCGCGTAGATATTGCACCCTGCTGCGAGAAGCCCGTGTCGGCGCAGTTTGGCGGCTGCCTGCGCTGTGTAGGCGGCAAGTGACTCCGCAAGCGCCTCCGCCGTGGTGGCCGGCTCGCCGAACGAGCGCGAGCAGGAAATTGAATCTGGGTCCGCATCGTAATCACGTTCCTCATGGCACGGGATACCGCGCAGCTCCATCGCCGTGCGTAGGAGCGTCACGCCGCCAACGGAACGGATCGTGTCGTCGTCGGCATCGCGGAGCTGCTGGGCGGTGATGATCCGCACGGCGCGAAGTTTCGCGGGCAGACGGCGTCCCACGCCCCACACCTCCTGCACGGGCATGGCGGAGAGGATTTCCGTAGGATCGTCCGGCATGAGGAACACGCCGTCAGGCATCTTCTTGCCGATGTGGTTCGCTATCTTCGCGAGCGTCTTCGTGGGCGCGAAACCGATGCCGCACGGGATGCCCACCCAGCGGAGTATCTTGGTGCGCAGGCGCCGCCCGTAAGCGGCGTAGTCTGCGGCGGCGGTCGTAGGCGGGAAGATGAACGCCTCGTCGATGGAATACTGTTCCACGTCCACTGCCTCCTCTCGCAAGGTCGAAATGATACGCCGCGACATGTCTCCGTACAGTTCGTAGTTGGACGATCGGAAGAACAACTCGCCCGAAGCCTCGCGGTCTTTCAGCTGGAAGTAGGGCGTGCCCATCGGGATTCCGAGCGCCTTGAATTCGTTTGAGCGCGAGACGCAGCAGCCGTCGTTGTTGGAGAGGACGGCCACCGGCCGTCCCACGAGACGGCGGTCGAACACGCGCTCACAGGACACGAAGAAGTTGTTGCCGTCCACCAATCCAATCATTTTTTCCCCGCGAATCTGTGTATGCAGGCCGTCACCTTGCCGAAGTAGTCGAGTTCTTGTCCGGGGCGAAGACGGATGACGGGATAGTTGGGATTTGCAGGTTCGAGCCGGACGCCGTCCTTATCGCGGCGGTAGGTTTTGACCGTAAAATCACCGTCAACGCTGGCGATGATTACGTCACCAGAGGCTGGGCGGAGGGACCGGTCAACCACGAGCAGATCACCATCGTTTATGCCCGCGCCGATCATCGAATCACCCTGGACGCGGACGAAGAACGTCGCCGCCGGACGCTTTACGAGAAGTTCGTTCAAGTCAAGTGGTGGTTCCAAGTACTGTTCAGCCGGCGACGGGAAACCCGCCACCACCGATCCCGATATTTTTGGTTTGCCTGGCATGATTATGCCTCCTACTCTCTTGCCTATGACTTCACTTCGCCTGTCTCATTTGGCTTTCACCGCCGGAAGTTTCGTATGCAACCATGTCGATTTCCTATTTGGGTTAACGCAAAAGCATTATATCAATTTGATTTTCGTTGTCAATTCCGTTTGATTCCGTTCCGCTGCACTTTGCCGACCGCGAAAAAAAATGGTAAACTATTAAGCGCTCATGCGAATACTAGACGAGAGACTCAGCGTTGCCAAACGTCTGCGGCGGTTTGCCGCAGGCGGTGAAAAGGTATTCCCGGCGCAAATAGGGGGAGTTAGATGACCACAAAAATCCCAAACCACGTGGCCGTGATCATGGACGGCAACGGACGCTGGGCGCTCGCGCGCGGCAAGAAGCGCCTCGCCGGACACCGCGCCGGCGTGGACGCCCTTGAGCGCATGCTCGGCTGGTGCAGGGACGCCGGCGTGAAGATTCTCACCGTGTATGCGTTCTCCACCGAGAACTGGAGGCGTCCGGCCGAGGAAGTGAACGGCCTCATGAAGCTTTTCTCCACCTTCATCCGACTGAAGACGCGCAAGCTCATGCGCGAGGGCGTGCGTTTCCGCGTGATCGGCCGCCGCAGCGACCTCCCTCCCGCGCTCGCCGCGAGCATCGCGCGGGTAGAGGAGAAGACCGCTTCCTTCGAGCAGCAGCTCGTGCTTGCCGTATCATACGGCGGGCGCGCGGAGATCGTGGACGCGGCGCGCAAGCTGGTGGCGGAAGCCGCCGCAGGGCAAATCCGCCCCGAAGACGTGGACGAGGCGCTTGTGGGCAACAGGCTCTACGCGCCGGACCTGCCAGACCCCGACCTCATCATCCGCACGAGCGGCGAACAGCGGATCTCAAACTTCCTCCTCTGGGAGTGCGCCTATTCAGAGTTCTATTTCACGGACACGCTGTGGCCCGACTTCTCGCGCGAGGACTTCGACGCGGCCCTAGCAGCATACGCCACGCGCGACCGCCGCAAGGGAGGCCACGCATGAGCGAACGCCCCACACCCGACGCCCTGCGCAAGGAGATCATCGAGGTAGTGTCGAAGAACGGCGGGCACCTCGCGTCCTCGCTCGGCGCCGTGGAGCTCGCGTGCGCGCTCGCGGACGTGTTCGACCCGGAGCGCGACCGCATTCTCTGGGATGTCGGACACCAGTCCTACGCCTGGAAACTGCTCACGAAACGGCGCAGACCATTCTCCACGCTGCGTCAGTTCGGCGGGGAGTCGCCTTTCGTGAATCCAGACGAGAGCGCGGCGGATGCCTTCGTTGCGGGACACGCCGGCAATGCGCTCGCGGCCGCACTTGGCATGGCTGCGGCGCGCGACACCCGGAACAGTGACGAACACGTCGTCGCGGTGGTCGGTGACGCCTCGCTTGCAAACGGCGAGACGCTGGAGGCCCTGAACAACTGCGCAACCGTCACGAAAAAGCTCATCCTCGTAGTGAACGACAACGCGATGGCGATATCGCCCAGCCGCGGAGCGATGACGAAATTCCTCGGCCGGCTCATCTCGAACGTGCGCTACAACCGCGTGAAGGCCGCTGCGGAGGCGATGGGGCACCGCCTTAAGCTAACCTTCCTCCGTGGAGCGTACCATAGACTCGAGCAGATGATCAAGTCCATCTGGCTCGGCAACACGTTCTTCGAGCAGTTCGGCCTGCGCTACGTCGGGCCGGTGGATGGGCACGACATAAACGCGCTCAAGGACGCCATGACCGTGGCGAAGGAATACAAGCGCGGCGTGGTCGTACACGTAATTACGGAAAAAGGCAAGGGCTTCGCCCCCGCCGAGTCCAACCCGTCGCGCTGGCACGGGGTGGGGCCGTTCGACATCGCGAATCCCGACGCGGCTCCGTCCGCCCCGAAGAAGACGGGATGGAGCGAGATCTTCAGCACGGCACTCACCGAGGAAGCGCGGCGCGACGAACGCGTGTGCGCAGTGGTTGCAGCTATGAAGGACGGCACCGGACTCGTGGACTTCGCGCGCGAATTCCCCACACGCTTCTACGACGTGGGCATCAGCGAGTCGTGTGCCGTCACATTCGCGGCCGGTCTCGCGAAAGCAGGCGAGAAGCCGGTGGTCGCCATCTATTCTACTTTCCTCCAGCGGGCATTCGACCAAATCATGCACGACGTGTGCATCATGAACCTGCCGGTCGTGTTCGCCGTCGATCGGGCTGGCTGCGTGGGCGCGGACGGGCGCACGCACCACGGGATGTTCGACATCCCCATGTTGCGGTGCCTGCCGAACATGTCCGTACTCCAGCCACGCGACGCCACATCGCTCGGCGAAATGCTCGCTGCGGCGTTCGCACACGGCGGACCTGTCGCGATCCGATGGCCGCGCGGCGCTCCGACGGAAGTTCCGCCATCGCCGATTCCGATCGCCTGGGGTAAGGCGCATCAGATTTCCGCGCCGGACGCGCACGTTCAGCTGTGGGCACTGGGCGACCAGGTTCCGAAGGCGCTTGCAGCTGCGGAACTTCTTGCCGCGAGAGGCATCGCGGCGGGAGTGGTGGACGCACGGTTCGTCAAGCCGTTCGACGCGGAGCTGCTCGCGCGCCAGCGCGCTGCGGGTGCGTTCGTGGCTTCGCTTGAAAACGGCGCAGTTGCCGGCGGGTTCGGCGAGGCGATCGGCGCGGACGCGCGGTTCGGCTGGCCTGACGGTTTCGTGGGACACGGAACCATCGCCGAGCTTGAAAAGGAATTCTCGTTTACGGCGCAGGACGTAGCCGACGGCATCGCCTCAGAAGTTGAACGGCGAGCCACGCACGCCCCAACCCCGAACAAAACTACAAACTGAAGAGAAAAGGGAAAATGAACATTGTCTGCCTAGATGTAGAGGGAGTTCTCCTGCCGGAGATCTGGATTGCCTTCGCCGACGCGAGCGGCATCCCGGAGCTACGGCGCACGACGCGCGACGAACCCGACTATAACAAGCTCATGCTTCGCCGCATTGAAATCCTGAAAGAACACGGCCTCGGCCTCAAGGAAATCCAGAAGGTCATCGCCACTATCGACCCGCTTCCCGGCGCACGCGAGTTCCTTGACACGCTCCGTTCCCGCACGCAGGTGATCCTGATCAGCGACACGTTCGAACAGTTTGCCACGCCGCTCATGGAGAAGCTCGGCTGGCCCACGCTCTTCTGCAACACGCTCGAAGTGGCGCCTGACGGCTCGATAACGGGATACAAGCAGCGCGTCAAGAACGGCAAGCTCGCCACGGTGCGCGCGCTGCAGTCAATCGGATTCGACACGATCGCGAGCGGCGACAGCTTCAACGACATCGCGATGATCCGCGCCAGCAAGGCCGGATTCCTGTTCCGCAGCACCGACGCGATAAAGGCCGCCAATCCAGACGTGACCGCGTACGAATCCTACGCGGACCTCCTCGCGGCCATCACTTCTGCGCTCTAGCCGCAAGCGAACGCTGCACGTCCGGCACCGCCGCGAGAAGGTTCTTCGTATAGTCCGACTGCGGATGGTCGAACACATCCTCGGCCGGCCCCGTGTCCTCGAACAGACCGAGGTGCATCACGCACACCCTGTCGCACACGTTGCGCACCACCGAAAGGTCGTGCGCGATGAGCAGGATCGCAAGCCCAAGTTCGCGGCGCAGGTCGCGCATGAGGTTGAGGATGCGCGCCTGCACGGAAACATCGAGTGCCGACACCGGTTCGTCCGCTACAAGCACCTTCGGGTTCACGGCGAGCGCCCGCGCGAAGCTCGCGCGCTGGCACTGTCCGCCGGAGAGTTCGCGTGGATACTGGTCCAGCACGGCCTTGGAGAGGCCCACGATGTCAAGGAGGGATTCAGGGGTTTGGGGCGACGACTGGGGGCTTTGCCCGCCCTGAACCCCGCCCAAGGATTTTTCTAGAATCTCGTCAAGCGCCTGGCGGATAGTCATGCGGGGATTGAGGGAACCGACCGCGTCCTGGAACACCATCTGCACGTCGCGCCGGTACTGCCGGCGCTCGCTGGAGGTGAAGGACGCGATGTTCTTCCCACGGAAACGCGCCACGCCGCCAGACGACGGCTGGAGGAGCATCAGCGTCTTGGCTATGGTAGACTTGCCGCTGCCGGACTCGCCCACGATGCCGAGCGTCTCGCCGGCATGCAAATCAAAGGACACCCCGCGCACCGCCTCTACGGCCTTTTCGCCAGGCCTACGGTACGTGACGTGCAGATCTTCAACTTCAAATAGTTTCTCGCCCATCTCTTTTCTTCTCTTCTTCGCAGATTTTGACCACGCGGCGTATTATACCATATCCAAACGGAACGGTGCCGGGTTAAATGGCGTCTTTTATGGATTTTTCCCGCTCGTGGCAGCAAGGTAGTCCAGAAGCGAGCGGCGCAGTGCGCGCGCTTCGGGCAGGTCTTTCGCCGCTTCGAGATCGAGAGAGCAATAGAGAGCACGCCCCTTCCCGCGCCGCTTCTCCCAGATCACGCCGAGGTTCTGGTTACGCGTGATGTTGTCAATGCCGCGCACGATCACGTCCGCCTCCTTGTCGCCGTCCAGAACCACGTTCACGCCGTTGAAGATGAGCTCTCGCCACTGGTAGTCCGAATGGAACGACGTGGGGAAGCCGGCGAGCGCGGGATGCTCCCTCTTCACGAGCAGACCCAACGTGCCGGGCGCGATGACCTTCCTCTTCCGCGCGGGACCGTTGAACATCTCCCAGTTCCAGAAGTCAGTCGTGAAGAATCCCGGCACGGCATTCTTCGGCGCCTTCGCCTTGTCGAGGATGCAGAGCGCGGTGCGCCCCTCCGCGAGCGCCTTGTCGGCGGATTCAAGGTCGCGTACGATCTCTACGCCTTCGGGCACCGTGGTATCGCATTCAGGATAGACCCAGATAGGATAGGAGTTGTGCACCTTGCCGTCCGCGAAAGACAGGCGGAGTTCAAACCACCCTGCATGCGTAAGGCGCGGCAACGCCACCTCAATCCTCCCGACGGACTTCACCTCGCCAACGCGAACGGGCGGAATGACTGTTTTCCCAGACGCCACGACCTTGCGCCGCTTAACAGGGGGAATCCCCGTTCTGCCGATTGGCACGATGCTCCATTCGAGCTCACCCGTTAGAACATCCTCCTGGCCGTAGTGCGCGATCTGGACGTCGGCAACGAATTTTTCACCGCTGACGTACGTGTACCGCGGGAAACGCGCAAGCAGGACCGTCGGCGAACACGACATGCGCCACCTCTCCGGTGTGATGAAGCCCTTGGACGCCATAAAGGCGTTCAGCACACCGACGAGAGCAGTCCCCTGCCCGGGAAAGTCCTGAAGGTCGAGGAGCTGGAAGCCGCCGAAGCCAGGGGTCCTGAACGCCTCCTCCATCTCCTCGCGGTAGTTGATCGCCATCAACCTTCCGGATGCGCGGCAGAAGTCCGCCGCATATTTTCCCAGTCCCGCCTTTTCAAGCCGCGCCTTGAATATCTCGAGGTTGATCGGCTTCAGAACGCCCGTGTACTTGGGAATCTCCGTGTAGTCGGGATATGCCTGGAACTGACCTGTCTCGTGTCCGACGACAGGGATCGGCGAATGGCGCACGGCGCTCGAGAAATCGCGCATCGTTCCGCCGCCCGGCAGCTGCACCGCGCCAAGCGGCGCGTTGCAGTGCGCATACGATCCGCGCGCGTTACCCTCCGCCCCGTCGCAGCTCCTGAACGTCGCCCAGAAGTCGTCCTCATCGCACAGCTGCGGGGCGTTCCAGTCACCATTCGTCGCGATAGCGTAGAGCGGCCTCGGGTCGTGCGCACGCAGCGCGCGTATGATCTCCGCGCGCTCCTTCCTCCCGCCCCTGCACTCGTTACCGAGCGTGAACATCGCGAACGACGGATGGTTGCCGTAGGCGTCGATAATCCGCTTCGATTCGGCGAGGCAGTAGGCACGCAGTTTCGCGTCCCCAGCGAAATTCCCTCCGAACACGCCGAACTCCGGCAGCATGATGAATCCCGCCTCGTCGGCGGCCTCGAACGCGGCCTCGGGCGGACACCACGAGTGGAACCGCACGTGGTTGAGTCCGTACTCCTTGAGCGTCGCAAAGTACTTCCTCCACGGTTCCACCTCCATCGGCGCGGCGCCCGTGAGCGGCCACACGCACGCATCGTGCCGCCCGCGCAGAAACATTGGACGTCCGTTGAGCGTGAACTGCGTGCCCTTCGTGCGGAAGTCGCGAAGGCCGAACATCACCGTAGCCGACGCCTCACCCGCCTTGACTGTGAGCTTGTGCAACACTGGATTGAACTCGCTCCACTTAGGAGAGTCCGGCCCCAACACCACAACGAACTCACCAGTCGACACCCCACACGGCACCACATAAGCAAATGATTTCACTTGGCCAACTGGTGCCTCGCACATTGTCGGGGTGGCGGGCGTCTCGCACATTGTCGGGGTGGCGGGCGTCTCGCACATTGTCGGGGTGGCGGGCGTCTCGCACATTGTCGGGGTGGCGGGCGTCTCGCACATTGTCGGAGTGGCGGGCGTCTCGCCCGCAACTGGGACAACGGGCATCTTGCCCGTTGTCACGCCAACCCTCACCTCCCTCTCCCCCGCCCCGTCGTTCCTAAACACCACCTTCGCCGTTACCTTACCCTCGGCGGCCGACGGGAAAGTCTTCACCTGCACAATCGAAATCTCGCCGTATGCCCTCATCTCCATGCGTCCCATCACGCCGTTCCAGTTCGTCTGCGTGTCGTCGGAGGTCTGGTGTCCGGTGATGGGGACAGTCCCACGGCGGTTGTCGACGACGAGACGCAGTGTGTGGCGTCCCGGCGACGTTCCGCGCGGTAGCTCAATTACGGCGGGGGCGGCAAGCGTATCGCTGCGTCCGAAGCGCGTGCCGTCTATGTAGGCGTCAACCACTTTGGTTCGTTCAAGGAAAAGCTCTATGCGGCGGCTAGCCCACGCAACCGGTATTTCAATTTCACGTTCATACGTCGCCTTCCCGACGTATGGGAACCGCCGCGTGGGGTGGCGCGTGAGCCGGTTCTGAACGGCTGCGTCATCGCGCATAGGGTCTATCTTCTCGACCGCGACGCCGCTGATGCGCCCATCGCCCTTCCGCGCGATGTCCGTAGTGGAGGGCAGCGCAATGGTGTCCGTGCAGTTTGCTACGTCGCCGAGCGCGAATCGCCAGCGGCCTGCCATGGATACGGCGTCTTCGCCTAAAGCCGCAGCAACCGCGCACGCAGCGCAGACGGGAAAGAGTAGTCTAGCTATTTTCATGGGCGGCATTGTACCATATTGCCGCCGAAAATGATACCGCAATTTCGGAGTCCGCCTACCGCATTCCACCAACGATGATTACAAGAAGGATCACCGGCAACAGCCAGCGCATGTAGGGTTTCCATACGCCAGGTGGCTTCAACCCGTAGCCCATTCCAGCCTCTTGGCGGAATCCCTTCCAGCCAAAGCCGAACGGCCACGTGCAGAACACGCACGTCACAAGCGCGCCGAGCGGCAGCCAGAACTGGCTAAAGACGAAATCCTCCAAGTCTAGGACTTTCATGACGCCGCCTGGGAGACGAATGTCGCATCCGAGCGACACGGGCAGGGACAACACCGCGACAGCCGCCCCGACCAGCAGGGACGCCCGTCCGCGTTTCCAACGGAGTTCGTCCATCAGCCCGCCGATCAAGCACTCGAACACGGCAACGATCGTTGTAAGCGCCGCAAGCGAGAGGAACAGGAAGAACACCGCTCCCCACAGCCGTCCGCCGCCCATGTGCGCGAACACCTCCGGTAGCGCGATGAAGATGAGGCCCGGACCCGCCGTCACGTCAACCCCGAACGCCGCGCACGCGGGAAACACCACGAGTCCCGCGAGGAACGCAACGCATGTGTCGATAACCGTGATCCACAGCGACTCCGTGACTAGCGAATGCTCTCGTCCCACGTAGCTGCCGAAGATTGTCATGCAGCCCACGCCGACGGACAACGTGAAGAACGCCTGACCCATCGCGTCGAAGCATGTGCGGAAGGGATGCTCGATAAGCGGGGTCCAGTTCGGCGCAAGGTAGAATTCAACTCCCTTCATCGCGCCTGGCAGCGACAGCGCCTTCACTGCCAGCACACCCAGAAGCGCGAGAAGCGAGAGCATCATCCACTTTGTCACGCGCTCGACGCCACGTTGTACGCCGGCGAGACACACTCCCGCCGCCACCACCACGGCAAGAAGCATGTACGCCGTACATGTGGCGGGATCGGAGAGCAGCCCGTCGAACGCGGCCTTCGCGCCCGCTCCAGTGAACGCCGAACCATGCGTCGCGAACCCTGCAGTATACCTCATCAGCCAGCCACCAACCGACGTGTAGTACGCCATCAGCAACAGGTTGCCGCCGAACACGATACATCCGAGCACGTACCAGAACTTCCGCGTCCGCTCAGGCGCAAGTGCGCGCATCGCACCGGATATGCCCTTCCGCGCCGCGCGTCCAACGGCGAGTTCAGCCGTGAGCAGGGGAAAGCCCAAGAGAGCAAGGAACACGAGATAAACAAGCACGAACGCGGCACCGCCGTTACGTCCCACGATGAACGGGAAGCGCCATACGTTCCCTAGCCCCACGGCGCACCCGGCCGCCACCATGAGGAACCCAAGACGCGACTTAAGTCCCTCGCGTCCCGCCGACCCAGTCTCGCACGCGCCCGACGACATCAGCCAAACCTCTTCAGAAACGGATCAAGGCGTGCGGCAAGACGAGTCTCAAGCCAAGGCGTGACATGCCAGTAGTCACGCAGATTCAGGTAGTCGCTCACTGCCCCGGCCTGGCCGCTCCGCGCGCCAGTCTCAGCGCGAAGCAGTATGTTGCGCGCCGTAGCGTCCGGAGAGACGAACTCCACCACCTGCGTGCGGTAGCCGAGGATGCGCAGGATCATCGCGCGGAAGGAGTCCGTGAGGATGTCGCACAGCCGCTCGCGCAGGATGCCATGGCGAAGTACGCCAGCGAACGCGGCGTCGGACTGCGGGCCGATCGTCTTCTGCAGCTCGTGCTGACAGTACGGCGCGCTCACGATGTAGCGGCTGCCCCATTCCACACCGCGCGCGAGAGCCTCGTCCGTGGCCGTGTCGCAGGCATGGAGCGAGATCACCATGTCGACACGCGGATTGGGCGTCACCTGCTGGATGTCGAACGTCGAAAGATCCGCCGCCGCGAACGTTACCTTGTCGGCGACGTCCAGCTGCTGCGACATCTTCCGCGCGGCGGCGACCACATCCTCGCGCCGATCCACGCCGATCACGCGCACTGCGGGGAACTTCATCACCTGCGTGAGGAAGAAATAAAGCGCAAGCGTAAGGTACGCCTTCCCGCACCCGCAGTCCACCACGGTGAACTCTTCCCCATTCCCCGTTCCCCGTTCCCCTCCAACCACGTCCTCGACCACCTTGAGGAACTCGTTCACCTGGTCGTACTTGCCGCGCATCGAGGCGCGCACGCGTCCTTCGCCGTCGGAGAGGCCGATCACGCGAAGGAGCGCGGACGAGTCGAAGGTCGTAAGCGGTAGCTTCTTCACGCGGTCGTGCGGCTGCACCTTTGCGACGCGCTCCATCTCGGCGGAGCGCGACACATGTACGTGTCCCTTCCGCGTCACGCGCACGTGCAGGTCGCCGGACGCCGTCATGAGGTGCAGGTCGCGCGCACCCTTCTGCGCGATGATCTCCTCGAGACCGTCAGCCGCGCCGGCCGCGTCGAAGTTCTTCACGCGGACCTGTCCCTCGTCGTTCATCTCGGCCTGGTAGCGCGTTTCGCCGCCGATCAGCACGGGACGCAGCGAGATGCGGAAAGACTTGCCGTTCCGGCGCACGGACTGCACTAGCTTCATGAAGCCGTCGCCCATCACGCGGGCGCGGATCTCGTCGGCCAAGGACTTGTCGAGTTCAAATTTCTCCATGGCGTATAGTTTACCATAATACCCCCATCCCCGCCACTATAGTGTCTGCCCAGTGGGGCGAGCCCTCCGGTGTCACGAATCACGGAAAGTGATTGGAAGCTCTTCCTTGACGGATTTTGCGATGCCGTTATATCACGGTTCGGGCTGGCCTTATATTTCTGCGACTCTGCGTGAGATTACGGCGCGGAACGAAAAGACGTAAAACCCTCGCAAGTGCGGGCACGACGAGTTCCCTATATATAAGGTCGCGCGCGCGAAGGAGAATATGCTCCCCATTCCTCTCCCAAGCGCATTGACATGTCCGTTTAGTCCCATGTACCTTGGGGTATAACGCAAAAGTCTAGGCCCCTAGTATACTCCTAGTGTGTCATTTTGACACAGTTGGCACACTTTAATGGTGCGCACCGTCGAAGGTTTTGGTGCGCACCATTTGATGCTTTGCTGCGCACCATTTCATGCTCCGATGCGCACCAAAGCAAAATCCGCTGCAAACCGGCCTTTTCCCATGAGTTGAGTGTGTCAAAATGACACACTCAATTGAAAGTCCAATCGCGCGCGTTGCATTCGCTGTTGGGAGTTTCGGAGGCATGAAGTGATCTTGAGCCTAGACCAGAGCGGGGGTTGGTGGCTGCTGGGAGGGTACATGACCCCTGTCTTTTGCGTGAGCTCATCATACGAAGCTGCTTTTATGATATTCGGCGATAATCTGCTCATTTTATCAGTTTCAGCTTTTCATGGATTCACATTCGTTTCACATTGGATTCACCATGAGTTCACCATGGATTCACAATTGCATGTTTTGCCTTTTCTACATTGTACTAGTTGCAAAACCACTGCGATTGCGGACGCGACGGGGCGCACCCCTCCCCAAATGCGCCTCTCGCACAATGCTTGTACAGTTTCGGGAAGGCCGCACCCTGTCGCGGCCAGGTTTTGCAATTGGCTCGAACTGCAAGACTCCCACTCTGCCGACTGTCTTTCCACTACCTCGTAGGGAGGTCAAACCGGCTTTGTAGCCCGCTGCCTACGCTTCACGTAGGAATGAACATGAGGATAACTTAATTGCTTTCGCTATTGGCCATCACTCAAAAATTACTTGAATACCCCACTAAGTATTGTTCACAAATCTCAATTGTCACAATTGTTCACAAATCACAAATATCAATTTCGAAGACGAGGAGCCTCACCTATTTGTATTGGTGGCAATGGTGGCATTTGTGAACAATTGAAATTTTTGAATAATCGCAATCGTGCCGACAAGTGTGCAATCGCTATGGTTTTGGTGCGCACCATTTATTGCTTTGGAGAAAACAGGTCTGACCTGTTTTCTCGGAACGCGGTTTGGGGAAAATGAGGCTCGTCCCACCTCGGCTCGCCCAGAGGGCTCGCCCCACCTCGCGACATCTCCCGTTGTTGACCGAGCCACCATGACATGGAGATTTTTACAGACTGGAGTTCCACGGGACGACGGCTTATGATATACTATCTGCATGAAAATCATCCTTGCGACAGCTACCGCCGCGTTAGCATGCGCCGCGGCAGCGGGAACGAACGACGTGCCCGTCATCGACGAGCCCGTCGATTCCGCGTTCCAGACCTCCTTCGGAGCCGACCTTCGCATCCGCGAAGAGATCATGCACAACGTGCCGGGCCTGCCCGGCGCGCCGGGCGCCATGATGCCGCGCGCCTACAAAAAGAACATCAACCACCTGCGCGTCCGCCCGCGCGTGTACGGGCAGTTCGACTACGAGGAGTTCACCCTGTACGGACGCCTCGTGAACGAGTTCCGCGAGCACTTCATCGAGAACGGCGTGAAGCGCAAGCGCCGCGCGTACAACTTCCCCGACGAGGTGGCGCTGGACAACCTCTGGTTCCAGGGCAAGGGGCTCTTCGACGGCTTCCTCGACTTCCGCATCGGACGCCAGGACCTCTTCGACGGCCTCCACTCCACGCTCGGCCTCGACCGCATCATGATCGACGGAGCGCCCTTCGTGGGTTCGCGCAGCTGCTATGCGGACATGCTCCGCTTCACGCTGCACCCCACCGAGACCTCGAAGCTCGACGCCTTCGCGCTCTACGACAACGGACGCAACAACTACCGCTACGGCAACCGTCTCTCGCGAGGACGGCCCATGAACGCCATTCACCCCGCCGATTCGCCGGAGATGGACGAATGGGGCGGCGGTCTCGTCTGGAACGACGACCTCTTCGAGAAGCGCCTCCCCTACCAGCTCTTCGTCGTCCACAAGCACGCGGAGGACTACCACACCGCATCCGGCGCGCGCATGCCCGACAAGCAGATCACCACCTTCGGCGTACACGTGATGCCGCAGATCACGGAGAACGTCTCCCTCGACCTCGAAGGCGCGAAGCAGTTCGGCACGAAGTCCAGCGACGTCCAGGCCGGAGGTTGGATGGGCTACGCGGCAATCGACTTCCACAAGCACGTGACCTCGCCCGACCAGATCCGCCCCTACACGCGTCTGAGCGCCTACTACCTCTCCGGCGACAAGCACCGCACGGGCGCGCATGACAATGACACCGCCTGGGACCCGATGTGGGCGCGCGCGCCTATGGACTCGGAAATGTTCCAGTACGGCACGCTCTATGGCCTCGGCTACTGGAGTAACATGACCTACCCGAAGCTGACCGTGGGCGCCGACATCGGCAAGCTCCACCGCGTCTCTGCCTACTCGGGCCCGATGTTCGCGGCGGTGCAGGACCATCTCGGCCACGCCGACGGCTCCGGCGACAGCATGTACAAGGGCTGGCTCACGGCCGCGCGGTACGACTTCCCGCTGCGAATCGCCCCCAAGGGCGCTACGGGCTTCGACCGCTTCACCGTCTTCGGCCACGTGGTTGCGGAGGTATTCAACCCTGGCGACTACTACGATTCGTCACGTCCGGCATACTTCATCCGCTGGGAGCTGATCTTCAAGTTCTGATTTTTGCGCTCTCCCCACCTAGATTGTCTCACGCAGAGGCGCAGAGAGGCAGAGAGCGCAGAGATGGTTTGTTTATAGAGATGGGGTATAGAGATGTTTTCTCGGGATGAGGCATAGAGATGGGTTATGATGGTAGAGTTGGATGATCGTCGAATCCATTTACTACCCTGACATAGCCGTCGACCAGTTTCTCCATACCGAAGTTGATGAGCAATCCAAGAGGGAGATTCATTGCGATAAGATATGTCTTGACCTGCTTGAAAAACAGTGGATTCATCTTCTCCACGGCCTTTAGCTCAACAACAATCCTTCCATCCACAAACAGGTCTACCCTAAAAGCGTCTTCAAGCGTCATTCCTTCATATTCAAACGATACTTGCTTCTGTCGCTCGACCGTATGTCCGCGCATGACAAGTTCTGCTTCAAGCAATCTCTCGTAAACAGATTCCAACATTCCAGGCCCAAACCTTCGATGGACCTTTATTGCCGCATCAAGAATATCTCCTGTAATCTCATTATCCGTCATTTCCCAAATATCCTTTCTCTTAACTCACTCTCACTTAACTTCTTCTCTTTTTTCAGAACTCTCTCATAAAACTCTCTCTTCAGCAACTCTCTCATAAAACCCTCTCTTTCTCTTCAGCAACTCTCTCTCTGCGCTCTCTGCCTCTCTGCGCCTCTGCGTGAAATTCATTCGCAGGGGGCATTCACCTTCACCCTACGATAAGTTTCCCCACTACAGGGATGCGACGGATTAGGACTCCCGCCGCCGAGGCGATGACGTACGACACCACCGCCGTGGCAAATATCGTCGCAGGCGTGTTGCAGTGCGGACGTACCGCGTCGAACACTGCGAGCAGCACGAACATGTGCAGAAGGTAGGTGCCGTAGCTCGCCTCGGAGAGCGGACGCACTATCCACCGGTAAAACGCTCCGTCCGCCTTGATCTTCCGGACGAGCATGAACGCCGCGATTACCGCGACCGCCACCCCCGTGGAGCAGTATTCGATGCTCATCTCCAGATCGACTGCAAACGCATACGGCTTCGCACACGGGAATTCTGGTATCCTAAGATAGAATCCGCCGCCCATGATGGCCGCGCCAGCCAGCCAGAGCGGAAGCGCCACGGCGAGCGTCCTCCGCCAGGAGAACTCGGGGGCGAACCGACGGAACCAGAAGCCGAGCAGCATGTAGCCGATGAAGCCGCTCACGTAGTGGAACATGCCGAACATGTTCCAAGGACACTCCCCGTAGAGATACGGCACGGCACCGAACGACGGATCGCCGTAAAGAGCTGTCCACACGCGGCGCAGGTACGGAAACGTCGTCGTGACAAGCCAGAGGATCAGCCAGCCGCGCAGTTCGCGCTCCGTGACCTTCTCGGCCCACGGCGAAAGAAGCGGCATCAGGAGATACAGCCCGAGCAGCATCGGCACGAACCAGAGGTGTCCGCCGGCATCCGGGAAATTGAAGCACGCCTTGCCCCAGCTGTCGCCGAACCACCATACGTATGCGCAGACCCAGACTATAAACGGCACGAGGATGCGCGCAAGGCGTCGCCGGAAGAACTCGCTTGTCGGCTTCTTCAATGGGAATAGAAGATAGCTTGACGCCATCACGAACAGCGGCACGCACACGCGGCAGACGCTTTCTACGATCGAAATCCAGATAGCATCCCACTTGTTCGCGATGGACGTGATGTTCGGCGCCTCGCCGCCAAGGTAGAAGGGTTCGCTGGAGTGGATGACCATAACCATGAAGCAGGCTATGATCCGTAGCCAGTCCAGAAACACGATACGATTGCCGGTTGTCTTTTCTGTTTCCATTTCAATGTCCCGTTTTTGGGGTTGGAGAAAGTGGGTTTACGGGAAAAATTATATCATAATTCTGAGTCCCTGTGAGTACATTCGCAACCCGTCATTAAACTGCGTGTCCGTTTTAAGCCGGCTAATAATTCCGTCTCAATCTGGCTTGATATGCGGGCGAAAAATCGGGTATAATATCGGCCACAGCCGAATCAGCAACAAGAAAGGATAAAGATGAAACTGTCTCTTGAATCGATCGCCAATGACAAACAGTCGTGGGAAAAGGCCGGCGTGAAGCTGCCGTCGTTCGACATTGCCGCCATGCGCGCGCGTACCGAGTCCGAGCCAGAATGGGTGCATTTCGGCGCGGGCAACATCTTCCGCGGTTTCATTGGTTCGCTTTCGCAGCGGCTGCTGGACGAAGGGCTTTCGCAGACGGGCATCATCGCCTGCGACACGTTCGACTACGACATCATCGACCAGATCTACACCGCGCAGGACAACCTGACGCTCAACGTGTTGCTCAATCCCGACGGCACGGTGTCCAAGGAAGTGCTCGCGGGCGTCGCGAAGGGCGTCAAGGCGAACTTCGCGGACGCGGAGTCGAAGGACTACCTCAAGTCGGTATTCCGCGCGCCGTCCCTGAAGATGCTGTCCTTCACGATCACGGAGAAGGGCTATCAGCTGCGACAGACGAACGGCACGTACCTTCCGGTGGTGGAGGCGGACATGAAGGAGGGCCCCGAGGCAAGCCGGCACGCGATGTCCGTGGTCGCGGCGCTGCTGCTGGAGCGCTTCCGCGCCGGCAAGCTTCCGATCGCCGTCGTCTCGATGGACAACTGCTCGCACAACGGCGAGAAGCTCAAGGCGTCCGTTGTCGAGATGGCGAAGGCGTGGGTGGCGAACGGCTTCGCGCCGGCAGACTACCTCGCCTATGTGGAGGACGAGTCGGTCGTGTCGTTCCCCTGGTCGATGATCGACAAGATCACGCCGCGTCCCCATCCCCGCGTTGTGGAGATGCTTGCGAAGGACGGCATCGAGGGCATGGAGCCGATCGTCACCTCCAAGAAGACGTTCATCGCCCCGTTCGTCAACGCCGAGAAGCCGCAGTACCTCGTAGTGGAGGACCGCTTCCCGAACGGACGCCCCGCGCTCGAGAAGGTCGGCGTTTACATGACAGACCGCGACACGGTGAACAAGACGGAGAAGATGAAGGTCACGACGTGCCTCAACCCGCTCCACACCGCGATGTCGATGTACGGCTGCCTCCTCGGCTACACGCTCATCTGCGAGGAGATGAAGGACGCAGACATCGTGAAGCTCGTCAAGCGCCTCGGCTACGTGGAGGGACTGCCCGTCGTGGTCGATCCGAAGATTCTCTCCCCCAAGGCGTTCATCGACGAAGTGGTGAACGAGCGCCTGCCGAACGTGTTCATGCCGGACGATCCGCGCCGCATCGCCACGGACACGTCGCAGAAGGTGGGAATCCGCTTCGGCGAGACGGTCAAGAGCTACATCGCGACCGGACGCGACCTCAACACGCTCGTCTCGCTCTCGCTCGCGCTTGCGGGCTGGATGCGCTACCTGCTCGCCGTCAACGACGCGGGCGAGCCGATGGAGGTTTCGGCGGATCCGCTCAAGGACGAACTGCAGGCGAAGCTTGCGGGAATCGCGTGGAACGATCCCGCGTCCTATTCGGGACAGCTCAAGCCCATCCTCGCGAATGCGTCCATTTTCGGAACCGACCTCACCCAGACGCCGCTTGCGGACAAGGTGGAAGGCTACTTCCTCCGTCTGCTCGAAGGTCCAGGGGCGGCCCGCCGTCTGCTGCAGGCCGAGCTGGCATAGGCACGTTGCGTCCATGTCCAACTTTTCGTCAGAGCCGCTTGCCGCGCGGATGCGTCCGCGCACGCTCGAGGAGGTCGCCGGACAGGCGCACATCCTCGGGCCCGGCAAGCTGCTCCGCCGCGTGATCGAGGCGGACCGCCTCACGAACATCATCCTGTTCGGTCCGCCCGGCTGCGGCAAGACCACACTCGCGGAGGTTATCGCCAAGACAACGCGCCGCAACTTCGTGCGCTGCTCGGGCGTGGTCTCCAACGTTGCCGAAATCCGCAAGGTCTGCGACCGCGCGCGCAACGAGCTCGGCGGCATGGGCACGATCCTCTTCATCGACGAAATCCACCGCTTCAACAAGGCGCAGCAGGACGTGCTCCTGCCCTACGTGGAGGACGGTACGGTCGTGCTGATCGGCGCGACGACGCACAACCCCTCCATGTTCGTCAACACGCCGCTCACCTCGCGCTCGCTCGTCTTTGAGCTCAAGCCCCTCGCGCCGGCGGACGTGGCCGCCCTTCTCGACCGCGCGCTCGCCGACCCCGACCGCGGCTACGGCAAGGTGCCGACAACGTTCGATCCCGACGCGCGGCAGTTCCTCTCCGAAATCTGCGACGGCGACGGACGCCACGCGCTCACCGCCCTCGAGGTCGCGGTGCGTTCCACGCCCGCCTCGGCGGACGGCGTGATCCACCTCACGCTCGACGTGATCCAGGAGTGCGTCCAGCGCCGGCAGGTGCAGTACGACAAGAAAGAGGACGGCCACTACGACACGATCAGCGCGTTCATCAAGTCGGTGCGCGGTTCCGATCCCGACGCCGCGATCTACTGGCTGGCGAAGATGATCGTGGCCGGCGAAGACCCGCGCTTCATCGCGCGCCGCCTCGTGATTCTCGCCTCCGAGGACATCGGCAACGCCGACCCGCGCGGACTCACCATCGCCGTGGCCGCGCTCCAGACGGTCGAGTTCATCGGCATGCCCGAGGCGCGCATCACACTCGCGCAGGCCACCACCTACCTCGCCACCGCGCCGAAGTCGAACCGTTCCTACGAAGCGATCGCGAAGGCCATCCACGACGTCGAGACCGGCGCCGTGCAGCCCGTCCCCGAGCACCTCAAGAACGTCCACGTGAAGGCCATCGGCGCGGAGGAGCACGACGGCTACAAATACCCGCACACCTACGCAGGAGCCTGGGTGGAGCAGTCCTACCTGCGCATCCCGGAAACATACTATCTCCCCTCAGATCAAGGCTACGAAGCCACGATCGCCAAGCGCATGGAATCTCTACGCGGTCACCGCTGACGCTTTACGCCAGCTCACCAATCAGTATCTGGGGGTGTGCTTCGCGGATGCGGACTTGCACGAGGTCGCCGATTCGCACGGGACGCGACGGCTCGAACACGACGATACGGTTGCCGCTGTCGCGTCCGCTCCAACGCGCGGCGTTGCGGAGGGACGGCCCCTCCACGAGCACCTCGCGCACGGTTCCCACGAGCCGGTCGTTGCGCGCCTGCCCGCGCACCTGCTGGTCCGCGAGCAGCACTTGGTCGCGCCGTTCCTTTTCCTCCGTCGGCACGTCGTCGGGGAGTGCCGCTGAGCGCGTGCCAGGACGCGGCGAGTACTTAAAGACGAACGCGTTATCGAATCCCGCCTCCTCCATGAGGGAACGCGTCGCCTCGAAATCTCCCTCCGTCTCGCCGGGATACCCCACGATCACGTCCGTCGTCACGGCGAACTCGGGATCGAACGCACGCAGCTTTGCGACCGCCGCCAGGTACTCGGCGCGCGTGTAATGGCGACCCATCTCTTTCAGCACGCGGTCGCTCCCGCTCTGTACGGGCAGGTGCAGGTGGCGGCAGACCTTCGGGAAATCGGCGTAAGCGCACACGAGTTCGTCCGTGCAGCCCTTCGGGTGCGCGCTCGTGAAGCGGATGCGCGCGAGGCCGTCGATGGCGTTCAGCGCCTCAAGGAGACGCGGGAACGCCTCCGTGTAACCGCCGGGACTGGGCGGGTCGTCCGGACCCCACGCCGCATTACGCACGCCGTAGCGGAGGACGCTCTGTCCGAGCAGGCACACCTCCTTCACGCCGCGTGCGGCGAGGGCGCGCACCTCGGCCACCACCTCGCGCGCAGGACGCGAGTATTCGTGTCCGCGCACGTCCGGCACGATGCAGTAGCTGCAGCGGTTGTCGCAGCCGAGGAGCACGGTCACGTAGCTCTGGAACGACGTACCGCCCACGTGTGCGTCCATGCCCGTCGGCACCTCGTTGTCGTCCGGCAACTCAAGAATGCGCGTCTCACCCGCGAGACAGCGCTCCACAAGACGCGGGATCACGCCGAACCGACGCGGTCCCACGGCGAAGTCGAGTTTGGGAAGGGATTTGAAAACATCCGCGCCCATGCGTTTGACGGCGCAGCCCATAAGGCCCACGACCTTGACATGCGGCGCAACTGTTTTGCCGCGCCCTTCCTTTGCGGCAATCAAGTTGCCGCATTTGCCCACGGCCTTGCGTTCGGCCATGTCACGCACGGTGCAGCTGTTGACGATCACGATGTCCACCTCGGATTCGTCGGCGGCCTTTTCATAACCGGCGGCGAGCATGAGGGCCTCGACGGCCTCGCTGTCGCGGACGTTCATCTGGCATCCGTATGTATGGACAAGGAATTTCATGGTTCGTCGAGAAGGAATTGTCCGCCATCGACTGGGATCACCGCGCCCGTGGTCGATTCGGCGGAAAGAAGATAGGCGACCGCGTCGGCAACTTCGGACGGCGCGGGGTGGTGTCCAAGGGGCGTCGCTCCGGCGCGTTCGTGGCATGTTTCGGGCGGCAACACGGGACCGGGCGCAACGGCGTTCACGCGCACACGCCCCGCGAGGCGCAGGGCGTCCGCGCGCGTCGCATCGAGTAGTTCGCGCTTCGTGCGAAGGTAGGGCGTGTCGTTGTCACGCGCCGTACTGAGCGCGCGGCAGTCAACGATGTTCACGACCGCGCCGCCGCCGTGTGCTGCAAGCAGGTCGGTGAGTACGCGCGGCGCGTCCACGTTCACGGCACGGAGGCGCACGAGCACATCTGGGGAAAGTTCCAAATCGTGTGAAAATACGCCCGCATTGTTTACTATGGCACAGAGGTCGGGGGCAGCGGCACGCGCGGCGGCGAAAAGACGGGCGGGGCCGTCGGGTTCCGCGAGGTCGACCGCAAATGCGGCGTCGGGGGAGGTCCGCGAGGTGGCAATCACGTTCCAGCCGCGCGCGCGGAGCGCGTCGGCGATGGCTTTTCCGAGGCGGCGTGCGCCGCCGGTCACAAGAACGGTTCCGGACATGGCATCAGTGGTCGTGGTGTCCTTCGCCGTGCCAGGGGATGAACGTGGGCACCTGCTCGATGCCGGCGGCGATGCGCTGCCGCACCGCCTCATAGACGAGGATAGTGGTGGCGGCGGAGACGTTGAGCGAGTCCGCGAGGCCGAGCATCGGTATGCGCACGCGCAGGTCGGCCGCGTCCATCCACTTCGCCGTGAGACCGTACTGCTCGGCACCCACGGCGAGCGCCACGTTGCCCGTGAGGTCGACCTCGAAATGCAGTTTCTCCGCGTGCGGAGTGGCGGCAAGAATCTTGAAATCACGTGCCTTCAGCCAGGCAATCGCCTCGTCGGAGGAGGCTTCCACGACGGGGACGGAGAAGAGCGTGCCCGTGGAGGCGCGCACGACGTTCGGGTTGTGGATGTCCGTCGTGCGGTCGCACACGATCACGGCGCAGGCATGCGCGGCGTCCGCGCTGCGGAGAATTGTGCCGAGGTTGCCGGGTTTCTCGATCGACTCGGTCACGATCACGAGCGCGTGCGGGGGCAGATCGAGGTCTCCAAGGCTGCGTGCCACGTGCGGTCCCACCATCAGGAGGCCGTCGGGGCGGTCCTTGTAGGCCATTTTTAGGAACGCGGGCTTCGAGCAGGTAAACACCTCCGCGCCGCGAGCCGCGCAGTCCGCAACGAGCTGCGGTTCGTTCTCGTTCTTGAGGTAGAGGTCGGGACAGTGGAAAATCGCGTGCGGACGGTATCCGTTGTCAAGCGCGCGGCGGCATTCGCGGAATCCCTCCACGATCATCTCGCCAGTCTCCTCGCGGAACGCGCAGTTCCGCAGCTTGACGACGTGCTTGATCTTCGGATTGGAGGTCGATGCGAGTTCCATGTGCGGAATTGTTCCTAGGGGTGTGGCTAGTTTCAACGGCCGCCTTCGAGCAGTTTCCTCAACTCGTCGTCCTTCTCAATAGACCTTCTGTACTCGATGAGCTTGGGGTAGTCCTGTCGATTTTCGACAAGGTCATCGCAGACTTCACGGCTGAGATAGACTATGCCCTTGCTGCGCAACGTGGCAAAAAGCCGCGCTCCGTCGTCCGCCTCGCGTATCGCGTCCGGCAGCACGGCCAGCAGGTTGCGTACGAGCCGCGGATCCACGGTCACGGGCGAATAGCGCGAGCCGAAGAAAATCATGTTACCCTCGCGGAGCTTCCTGTCGAAATAGGAACGCCGGTCGTTGATGCGCTTCAGGAGGGCCCGCGAATGCTCATTTGGCACAAACGACGCCTCTGCTTCCGCCTCTGCTTCGGAAAGCGCCGACATCTTTTGTGCAACGATCGGATGTGATGACAGAGACGGTGTCGAGGTCGCCTCCGGCTCCGAAGCCGGAGATGGAGACGGAGACGGAGTCGAAGGAGCGTCGTCAAAGAGGTCATCCACGTTCTGAATCACCACCGGGCTAGCCGGTGCCGGCGTTGTGCGCTGTGGTGCCACGGGCTGCGCAGCCGCAGCAGCCGCAGCAGTCGCCGCAGCAACAGCCTGCTGTGCCGCAATCACCCCGCTCTGCGTGGCTAGGAACGCCCGCCATGGCACCACCTGACCCGTGATCTGCGTGCCATGGTTGACGAAGATTGCCGTACCCGAACGCATGAGGACGTAGGGAGGCTTCACGTAATGCCCGTTCACGAACACCATACCTGTGCGGATAAGCTTGCCCCTCACGGCTTTCAGGTACTTGTTGGCACCGGCAGGAACCTCTTCGAAGTCCCTGACCCCCGCTTCCGCAGCCACTACGAAAATGCCTATCAAGGCAATAGCCACACTCATTTTCTTCATTTAACCATACCTCCTTCTTCTTAATACTTCCCGCACGCCGTCATACAACCACAGCCGCAGCTTTCTTCTTCTTCAAAAAGACCATGACGAGCAACGCAACACCGGCAACTACGAGGGGAATGCCTATCAGCGGACGGTAGTAGATCCACGCGACGCCGATCGTGAGCAGCGCGCATGCACCAGATACTAGGCCGGCCGCAAGCGACGTCCCCATGGCGACGATGCCGTTCAAGATCGGTATCACGTCCACGAGCGTGTCGATCGGGCCCAGGACCTTCTTCAGGCCGAAGTACATCACAAGCAGGCCCACGAGACGCAACAGCCAGGTGAGCTTGGAATTCGCCGACTGTGCGTCGGCGAAAATCTTCGCAGCCGGCACGCGGCCGTCGCGGACGAACGACAACGTCTCGCCGTCCGAAGCCGCCCACGGCAAGAGCGTGTTGCCATCCTGCTGCTCCACGACGGTCACTTCATGTGGCAAGATCACGCTGAACGTAACGCGCACGTCGCCGGGAACCGGGGCCACCGCGACCGAGCGTCCGCCGGTAATCGCCGTTGCCGCCGCGTTCGCCACGGCCGCAGTCACGTTAGTCGCGGCCCGCGCGGCGGCCAGCAGCGGAGACATGCCAGTGGAAGCGGAAGTTTGGGGCGTAGTACCTGCGAGTGCCGCGTTGTACGGCACGTAGATGACGCCGTTCTGGTACTGCCCTCCTGGCACGGTCTCCGGCACCTTGAAGTCAAGCGGAAACGCAAACTTCTTCTTCTCGCCCATGCGCTTCACGTGCTTTTCGTTAAGCGTGAACGCGCCGAGCGTGACGTTCGCGGCAATCCTGTCCTCGTTGCTGAACGGCATCGCCGAAGGCGGATTGGCCGAACGCTTCGACGCATCGTGGAATTCGGCGGAATTGACGGGGCTGGAACGCCATTCGTTCGAGTAGGAGTAGGTCGTCTTCTCCACGGTCTTGTCGCCCCGCTTCTCGCGCGTAGTCTCGGAATGCTCAACCGTCTGGTAGACCTCCACCGTGCGCATGAGGCGCAATGCGTTGTTGGTAATGCCGAATGCCTCGTCGGATAGGATGTCCTTGGTGTCGGCCTTGCCGCTCACGTGTACGAGCTTGCCATCGTTCGCGGGGTCCACCTTGTCCGCCGACACATCTATGACGGCACCAGCACCCTCCTTGAGGCGCTTGGCAGTGTCAACGGCGCGGCCCTCGTTCCAGAACAGGATCGGAAATCCCGCGATGAACAGGGCGAATCCAGCCAACACGCCCTTGAAAGACGATCCAAGGCGCTGGCCCCATGACGGATTTTCCACAATGCGTTCTTCGGTGACTGCCATATCAGTTTCCTTTCTCTCTCTTGGTTTGGGATTTGCTGGTTTGGGATTTGCTTGTGCCGGTTCCGGCGATGGACTGCACCATCGCCGAGAAGCGAAGTTTGGATTTCTCTGCATCCTGCTCGACGCCGAGCAGAATGCGCAAAACGACGCTTTCAAGGAGCGCGAACAGCACCTCCGACGTGAGTCGCGGGTCGACGTTCGCCGACAGCTCCCCGCGGCGCGCGCCCTCCTCGAGCAGACGGAGGAACAGTTCGCGCAGCCCTCCGGTGAACTGGGCGATTCGCGCGCGCATGTCCTCTCCGCGACGTACCATGTCGATCACGAAGGCGTAAATGGCCAGCAGGAACTGCTTGCGCTCAAAGAGTGTGTCGATCACGGTGTCCGATACGCGGTTGAGCCGCTCCGGCACCGGCAGCGGCTGCGCCGCTATGGCGGCACTAGACACCTTGATCTGGTGCGTGCAGCCGTGGATGGCCTCGTCGAAGATCTCGCGCTTCGTTGTGAAATAGCGGTACAGCGCGGTGCGCGCAACGCCCGTCGCCTCGGAGATCGTGAGGAACGAGACTTTGGCATAGCCAAGCCTGGCGAACAGTCCCATAGACCGTTCGACTATGAACTGCCGACGCGCGGCATGATCGATGCGCTTTGCCATGTGCGGAATATTATACCATAATCGTACGGCGCGGTGAGGAAAAAATATGGTACAATGGAGGGCAATGGACTTCAAAGGCATACTGTCGCCCTACTGGAGGGTGTTGAGGCTTGTCTGGCCGCTCGCGCTGGGCATGGCCAACAACGCCCTCATGCAGTTCACCGACCGCGTGTTCCTCGCGCGCGAATCGGCGGCGTCACTGGAGGCCATTCTCCCCGCGTCGATGCTCGCGTTCACGTTCGTTTGCTTTTTCCAGTCGATTGCCGCCTATTCTGGCACTTTCGTCGCGCAGTACCACGGTGCCGGCAACCCGCGCGGCGCCGCCGCAAGCTGCCGCGCCGGCCTTCTGCTCTCCCTCGCCGCCGGCGTCGTGCTCGCGCTGCTCATCCCGCTGGGACGCATCGTCTGCGACTGGTGCGGACATCCCCCGGACGTCCTTGCCCGCGAGAAGACTTACTACACCATCGTCATGTCCGGCGGTTTCTTCCTCTGCGCCGCCATGGCTGTACAGAGCTTCTTCACCGGCATAGGACGCACCCGCCTCGTGTTCTGGGTCAACCTTCTCGGCAACGCCGCGAACATCCTGCTCGACTACCTGCTCATCTTCGGCTGCGGCCCCATCCCCGCCTCGGGCATCGCCGGTGCCGCCGTCTCCACCGTCATCGCCCAATTTCTCCAGTTCGCGGTCCTGACCGCGTTCGCCTGGCCGCACATCTTCGGACGCCGCCCCCCCGACGGCGAACCTCCCTCCTCCAGCGAACATCTCATCTGGCGCATGCTCCGTTTCGGCACGCCGGCCGGGATCTATTCCGTGCTGAACATCCTCTCGTTCGCCGTGTTCGTGTTCCTTACCGGACGCGTGGGCGACATGGCCCTCGCCGTCTCTAACGCGACCTTGACGGTCAACTACCTGATCTACGCGCCGATCGAGGGCTTCGCCATCGGAGCGAGCACGCTTGTAGGGCAACACCAGGGCGCGGGCGATTCCGTCGGCGCGGCGCGCGACGCCCGCCGCGCACTCATCCTCGCCGAAATCTACATCGTCGTCGCGGCGCTCGCCGCGCTCGCCTTCCACGGGCCAATCCTCGACCTGTTCGTGGCCGAAACCGCCACGTTTGACCATTCCGCGTTCCGCTCGCTCGGTTTTACGCTCTTCTCGCTGATGATGGCATGGCAGTGCTTCGACTGCGCAGATGTAGTCCTCTCCGGCGCGCTCAAGGGCGCTGGCGACACGCACTTCGTCATGTTCTGGATGCTGTTCTGCTCGTTCGGATTCTGGTTGCCGCTGCTCTTCCTAGTCTATTGGCTGTACCCAACGATGCCGGCGCTGTGGTCCACGATGATCGCCTACGTCGCGCTGATCTGCGCAGGCACGTGGATCCGCTGGTGCCGAGGCCCCTGGCGCTCAATCAAACTCGTATAAAAAAGGTGGTGCGAGCCGTCCTCGGCGAGCCGGGCACCTCAGCCCGCCGCCGCCTCACGAAGCGAAGTGCTTCACGACTTGATAGAGTAGGATGAGCCCAAAGATAACGCCCACGCACCCTCCGATTCCGTCAACGCATCCGCCAATGCCCTCTTCTATGTCGCTCTGCGCATTCCCGCTGTCATTCCGCCTTCTTCTGCGGCGAGGAGGCGGTTCGGGCGTGAAGCTTTCATCCTCCCAATCGGAACCGTCATCTTCTTCGCCGTAGTCATCATCATCTTCGTCATCGTATGAATACGAGTCGTGCCTGTGGCGGTCGAGCTGCTGGAACACACCGTAGTCGTTGCCGTGTCCAGAGCCAAGCACGTCGTTCCTCACGTAGCCGCTGCCGTGTCCACCCCACCCCTCGAAGTTCGCCCCGAACTCCCGCCCCGTGGGGATGTTGCACATGTCCGTCACGCGTCCGTCGGAGTTGATGTGTCCCCGTGGGATGTTGCAGTCGTCGTAGATCGTGCCGTTTTTCACACGGCCGATGAACCGGTGGTGGGCATCATAGATGCGGCCGTCGTCATCCATGCTGCCCTTGTATTTGTGGTCGCTTCCGTAAATGTGCCGTTCAGCCATGGTTTTCCCTTTCACCCTGCTCCTCTGGGAGATAGCAACTGATTCCCTCCAATATGCGGTTCGCAAACCGCTCCGCCGCGCTAAGCTGCGGCTTCTTCCATGCCTCACGCCGCTCCGCCCGACGCGCCTCCCGCATCGCGAGAGATATTTTAAGCAGCCCTTCTTTCGTTTTTGAATCCATCTTCGTCTCCTTCTTCTTCTCAAGCACCTCAGAAAGGAAGCTCCCTCTCAATCGATTGGCCGCCCATCCTGCGATCAAGACGAGCGGCCTTCTGGAACATGTTTCCCTTTCGGGCACATCGCCTCTCGGCTACCACCGTGGTGTTCCACTCGGTTGGCGGATGCGCTTTCGCGCATCTCTCCTGATGTCTTGACGGCCAGTAGTTTAGCAAAACCCCGGACGGGTTGCAAGAGGGCGCGATTAGATTTTGATCTTCCGGGGGTTCGGGGGCTGAGCCCCTAAGGGATTTTGATCTTCCGGGGGTTCGGGGGCAGAGCCCCCGTATCTTTGATATAATATCCACCATGAAACTGAACCTCCAGAAATTCGGCCGCAAATTCTTCTTCATCACCCTCTGCGTGGAAGGCAGGGCGAAGGTGCTTTCGCGCATCAATCCCGATGCCACGGTCACCTTGCTTGCGGCAGGTGAAGCGGTTTGGGCGGTATGGCGGGAAACCCACAGCCGCAATCCAGCACTCACTGCATCCAATTTCATCATCATGCCGGATCATATCCATCTTCTGCTCATCGTAAATTATGATATCGATCCCAATTTCGATGTGATCGGGTGGATCAAGGATTTCCAGAGGCGGAGCGAGTTGCGGGCAGCCATTCCCAATGATACGGGGCTGCCGCCCCGAACCCTGCAATGGGGGCTCGGGGGCGTGCCCCCGTTTCATTGGGAGCGCCGCTTCTGGCTCGTCCTCGCGCCAGCTGAAAACCATCCGCCGCTATATCAAGCTCAATCCGGCTCGCGCGCTCTGGAAGGCCCGCCATCCCAATCGCTTCACGCGCCTCGCCAATATCCGCCATCCCATCCTCGATGCCTCACGCCAATGGGATGCAGTTGGCAATCCTCTTCTGCTCTCCTCGCCATTTCTTTTCCACGTGCGCCTCACGCGCAAAATGAGCCTTGAAGAGCATAAGCCCGCGATCGATGAAATCATAGAAAAGGCCCGGCATGGAATAATTCCCGTTTCGGGATTCCTTTCGCCCGGCGAGAAGGAAGTGCTTCGCCGCCTCAAGGATGAGCCGCTTGCCCGCTTCATCAAGATGCGCCCGTGCGCCTTGCCGCCCAGCTACGATCCTTCCGCAGAGGATTCGCGCGAGCTGGCTGCTGATCGGATGCTCATCCTGAGCGGTTTCCCGCAGTCGGTTGCAGATGCCGGAGCAATCTTCCGGCAGAATTGCCTCGCCATGAATGATATGGCCGCAGCGATTTGCGCACGGGCGAATGCCAATGACCACGGGGGCTCTGGCACCCCCGAACCCCGCCCAAGGCAGGCCTTCTCCTCTCGGTGCTCTGGCGCCCCCGAATAATCTGGGGGTTCGGGGGCTTGCCCCCGTATCATTGCCATCACCAAATCCGCTTGCCGAGGCTGATATCGATTCCGGCTTCACCGCAATCTTCCACCTCTTCAATTTGCCATATCATCTGGCGATTGGTATAGCCGCATTGAAGCTTCACCGCAACGGGATGATGGTCGATAAACATTTCGCGGTACTTCTTGCATTGCTTGCGATGCTCCACGTCTTTCACTCCGCATTCAATTTCCTCATACCAGTATTTCTGCATAACGAGGAATGCAATGCCGCCAGTAGGCAACGCAGAAGGCACGCCCTTTATCCCGCTCACCCACAACTCCGCCGGAGTGCCGCCGTCGTCGCTTTGCGGCGCGCTCGGTGATCGCGCCCTACCATCGCCATCCGGCGCACTCGGTGATCGCGCCCCGCCGCCGCCCATCAACCCACCCTTGGCCGCGCATGAAACCACTCTTGCGCCTTCTCCCGCCGCCGCAAGATCTACAACGGCCTTCACCTCCCCTTCAGCCAATACTTCGACCTTGGCGGTCGTGCAGCATCTCACGCCATTTGGAAGCTCCGCCCGCACGATCAGATTCATGCCATCCTCGTATGGCAGCACGGCCACTTCTTGCGGCGCGCTCGGCGAGCGGGCCCTACCACATCCGTCCGGCCCGCTCGGCGAGCGGGCCCTACCATCGCCCGATACATACGCCGTGCCGTCTTCCAGGCAATGCAAAAACTTTTCCCTCACTTCCCCGCCTCCCGCTTCTCCTGCATGGTAAACTTCTGCACCGCCACGTCAAACTCCAGCGCCTCGTCGATCTGGCTCTCCTTCACGAATACATACCGCCATTCCTTCCGGCCCGCCGCCGCCTCCGCGCCGGAAACGACCTTGCACCACTCCACCGCCGCATTGGCCTTGTCGATGACGTCGGCGTCTTCCGCCGCGCCGTCCGCCTTGACCTCGCAGATGTATTTGCCGCCCTTCGTCTCAACGACGAAATCCGGGAAGTAGTTTTCGCCGTTGTTCCGCCTGATCGAGAAGTTGCTGTACTGTGGCCTGAACCACGATACCACATCCTCCCCGCGATCCAAGATCACGGCAAACTCCCTCTCCGGCTCGCTCTCGAACTTCTGCTTCTCGTAGAGGCACTTCTTGAACCCCGTGAACACCATCGACTTGATTCTCCCCCGCTCGCCCGGCTTTATCGACACGGCGAAGTCGCGGAACTGATCCGTCTCGCCGATGAGCGCGCTCGAAAGCCCCAGCGGCTGACACCCCGGTATCACCTTGAATTCATACCCGCCGCCCTCGTAATGCGCGTGCTTCAGCAGCTGGTCGCGTATGACGGTGGCGATGCGGTCCATGTTGTTGCGCATGATGTTGGCCGCCGTGTCGGCACCGTCGCGCGCTTCCAGAAACGACACCGCCTGCTGCGCAAGCTTTGCGACAAGCCCAGAATTGCCATCGTAGTCGATCGCGCCCATCTTCCGCAGCTTTCCGATCAGCGTCGTGAGATGGTTCGCCGCCGCATCGCCGCCATCCCCTTCAATCACCTTCATCCCCTCGCCGGTGCGGATGTTCGTCACTTTGATTTTGTCGTCAACGGGATTGAGCGCCTTCAGTTCCTCCGCATCGAGATTGAAATCCTCAAACGACTGCACGACCACGCCCTTCGGCTCGCGGAAGACCTTGGGAATGAAGATGGTCAACGACGCCACCGCCTTGCAGGCCTTCTCCAGCTGCTGAACGTCTGGCGCTTCGCCCGTGGTTTCCTTCACTTTCTCCGACGCCTCGGCAACGACCGCCTGGAACGTGGCCGCGTCCGTGAGGTCGCAGGCGGAGAGGTTTTCCGACCGTTCATCGATGGTATTCTGGATCGCCTCCAACGCCGCACCAAACGACGGTGTGAGGTCTTCTACTCCAATCTCGCCCGACGCTGGGATATACGGCGCACCTAAATTTCGGGCCGCCCGGTGGTCGGCCCCTACCGACGGTAGGGCGCGATCACCGAGCGCGCCGCATGGTAGGGCGCGATCACCGAGCGCGCCGCATGGTAGGGCGCGATCACCGAGCGCGCCGCCCTTCGCCACCTCGGCGATCTGCCGGCTCGCCGGCGCGATGGGAGCCACCCTTTTCTTCTCGTCGTTGCCGTCCTCGTCGATGATGTAGCTCTTGAACATCGCCAGCTTTTCATCCTTCGCCCGATTGATGATCTCGGCGTAGTTGTCGTGCGAGACGACCGTCAGCATATCCACCGCCTCCTCGCCCGTACGCTCGCCGTACGGCAGACGTAGCCCGCGCCCGATGGACTGCTCCACGAGGTTCACCGAGTTCGCGGCCCTCAGGGGCACGATGGTGTAGAGGTTCGTGACGTCCCAGCCTTCGCTGAGCATGTTCACGTGGATAACGATCTCAATCGGATTCCCCGGCTTCTCGATTTCCAGCAACTGCCCCACCGTCTTTTCCTCTTCCGACGCGCTCATGCCGGAATAGACCTTCACGATCTTCCCCTTGTACGCGCCCTTGCGGAAAGAATCGCCCTCCATATACGCCTGAAGCTCGTCGGCATGCGCCTGATCCGCCGCCACCACGAGCATGAACGGCTTCACGACGTCCTTGCCGTGGTTCTGCGCCCAGTTCGCAAGCGCGGCCTTGGTGTTTTCATGGATGAGCGCTCCGTCGTTCAGTTTCAACTGCTCCAGCTCCGGCGAATCCTTCACATGCTCCGTGATGTTGAATCCCTTGCGCGTCGCGATTGCCGGCTCCTTCACGAAACCATCACGCATCGCCGCGGCGAGTTTGTATTCGTAGGCGATGTTGTTGAACGGAATCTCCTTGTTGTTCCTGATGATCCTCGGCGTGGCCGTCAGCTCTATGCCAAGCACCGGCTTCAGCTCGTTAATCGCCGCCGCGCCGGCGTCGGCACGGTAGCGGTGCGCTTCGTCCATCAGCACCACGAGGTCGTTGCGGCTTGCGAGGTAGTTGAAGTAGCTCTCGCCGATGTTCTCGATCAATCGCCTGATTCGCGCCACCTTCGCCCTTTCATCCTTCGCGTCGAAGTGGCCTTTGTCCTTCGCCGTCAGCTTCGAGATGTTGAAGATGTTGATGACGACACCCCCGAAGAGGTCGTTTTCCTGCACGCCCTTCCCCGACTGGTAGGTTTCGCCCGTGATGATGATCGGGGGATTGCCGGCGAAAGCGCTGATGCCGGAGAAAACATACTTCGGCGTGCCGGGCGTGAAATCGACCTTGAGCTTTTCGTAGATCGTGAGGTTCGGCGCGATTACCATGAAGTTCCTGATGCCATGCGCCTCATGGAGATAGGCGATGAACGCGCCCATGAGGCGAGTCTTGCCCACGCCCGTCGCAAGCGCGAAACAGAGCGAGCAGAAGTCGTGGTCGAAACCCTTCACGGTGGGGCATATCTTCCGCACCGCCTCCAACTGCGCCGCCAAATCCGGTAGGGCGCGATCACCGAGCGCGCCGTACCAAACCTCCCCCGCCACCTTCGCGAGGATTTCCAGCGAATCGGCCTGTGGCTTGCGGAGGCTCAACGCCTGGCTGATTTCATTGAGAAGCCATCCTTGGGCGGGGTTCGGGGCCGCCAGAGGCCCCGTCGTCTTTGTCGTATCCATCAAAATAATTCTCCTTGCTCCAATTCACCCTGCGACATCGGCAGATTAGCCACATTGAGGCTGTAGTCATCATGCCCCCATTCGCATTTCTTCAACACCGCCTCCGGTATCTTCTTGAGCCGCACGTTGGCCGCCCCGCGACCGCCGCCGTCGCACTCAAACCCCTTGCAGCAGATTAGCAGCGACCGCTTCGCGCCCACCTGCTCGCTGATGTCATCCAACTCGGCCTTGCGGATGAAGTTGGTCGTCACGTAGATGAAGGACCGCTCCGTCGAATGCCCGTGGATGAAGTATTCAGTGTTACTCGGCGCGTAGGTATAGCCCTCGAGCTTGCACACCGCCTCGGCAAGCATCGCGGGGTTGTACTTCTGGTTGATCACCTCCTGCCCCCATTGGTCTTTCGTGATAAGCGTGGGCGCAAGCTCATAGAAACGATACCCGCCGCCGCCCTTCCAATCAACGGCCTTCGTGATGCCGCCAGCGTCGGTGCCGTCGATCACCTTGTCGAGCCGCACCTTGCAATGCGTGTAGCAGTGGTCGCCGAGTTCAACGCCGATCCATCGCCGCCCCATCTTATGCGCCACCGCCGCCGTCGTACCAGAACCGAGGAAGGAATCAAGCACCAAGTCACCGGGGTTGGTGGCAAGGGTCAAGATACGTTGAATAAGGCGTTCGGGTTTTGGGGTAGCAAATGAATTTCCTGGTGATAATCGTTTCTGTTCTTCTTTTGCTTCTTGGTTATCACCAACCTCCTCTCTGAAGAATATTGTTTTAGCCACAACGCCCTGTTTTACCTCTGAAAGGAATCGTTTGACTTGTGGCCGTGATTTTCCGTCTTTTCCAAAATAAAAGCGGTTGTCTTTGAGCATCTCAGCAGCCGATTCTTTACTGAAACGATAGCAACTTCCTTTGGGCGGGAAATACTCTTCGCCCGTACTTGGATTTGTTATGGCAAACACGCCTGATTCAGAAAATGATTTCACAAGAACATCGCCTGGTTTCCATGGCCCACGAGGATCATTATCGGGATTCTTGTACCTTGCGTTCATTTCTGCTGTTCTTGGGAGGAGATTCGGTCTCCATGCAGATTTATCTTTTGCATATACGAGAATGAAATCGTGGCTGTCGCTAAGCCATTTTGCATCACTCTGTGGCGAATATTTCTTTTCCCAAATCACAGTCGCCACAAAGTTTTCCCTTCCAAATATCTCATCGCAAATGACCTTGAGATAATGCCCCTCGTCATCATCGATATTGATCCAGAGGCTGCCGTTCTTTTCGAGAAGATTATAGAGCATCACAATTCTCTCCCTCATCAGCCCCAGCCAGATGGAATGTTCAAGGCCGTCGTCGTAATGCTCGAAGGCGTTGCCGGTGTTGTAGGGCGGATCGATGTAGATGCACTTCACCTTGCCGGTGAATTGCTGCTCAAGCGCCTTGAGGGCGAGGAGGTTGTCGCCGTGGATGAGCATGTTGTCGAAGATGTCCTTGCCGTCGCGGCGACGCGTGGCGGCGTGGTGGGATTTCGCGGCATCCTCCACCAACACGCGCGGCTCGAGGCGCGGTCGCTTATCCTTGCCGATCCAGGTGAGTTCAAGCTTTTGCTTCTGCTGCTGCATGGTTAATTCCTTTCAATTCGTTTCGGCGCGCTCGGTGATCGCGCCCTACCGCTGCCATCCGGCGCGCTCGGCAAGCGAGCCCTACCATCGCCATCCGGCGCGCTCGGTGATCGCGCCCTACCGCTGCCATCCGGCGCGCTCGGTGAGCGAGCCCTACCATCGCCATCCGGCTCGCTCGGCGAGCGAGCCCTACCATCGCCATCCGGCGCGCTCGGTGATCGCGCCCTACCATCGCCATCCGGCTCGCTCGGCGAGCGAGCCCATTGCGGGTTCGGGGGCTTGCCCCCGTATCATTGTCATCCTCTCCCACCTTGCCTCACCCTTGATACTGCCATGTGACCGGGCGGCCGCAGGTTTTGGCGATGTGGTTTTCCGCCATCACCTCCGGCGTGATCAGTTTGTTGAACCGCGCCTGATGCGCTGAATTGCCGGCGCTGAAAAGTGCCGCAAGTTTCTCGTTGGAGGCCAGCGTCTCCGCGAAGATATCGGCCATCTTATGCGGATTGCCATCCTTCTGGAGCATTGCCACGGCGGCGGCAAGCAGCTCTGCATCCAATCGCGCCTCCACTCCCTTCTTGCCGCCCCATCCAAGCGGCATATACCATTCGCGTTTCGGCACCAGCTCGTAGTTGCGGCCTTTGGGAATCTTAGCGATATTGGCGTTGAAGAAGCTTTCCGAGCAGCCAGCGCCGAACTTCGTCATGATGGTGCTGCGGAGCATTGCTGTGGGCATCGGGAAAGCATATTCCCCAAGCACCTCCTCCACGGCCTCGTAGAACTTGGCGCGCGTGGGCGGCTGCGGCTTCGCCTGTAAGCCCACGCTGTAGGCAATGAAACGCTCCGGCTCGTGCTTCGGCCAGTGGAAGGTTATTGCCGCGAGCGGCGGCAACCCCTCGACTGGAGGCTTGATGAAGTAGAATTGGAGGATCGGCGTGAAATCCTTCGCCGTATCGAATACCCTCGCCATGTATGCGGAGTTGGCGCGTGTGTTGTAGCCACCATATTCCTTGCCCTTGAAAAGACTTCTGAACTCGCCCGGAAGTTTCTTTTCGTATGGAGCCTTGTCGTTGACCGCCATAAACGCCCCGAATCGCTCCGCAAGGTTGGCTTCGATCTCTTTTTTATTGCTTGGATACGGCGCAAGCCATTTCTCCACGCCCTTGGGCAGCGACGGCCCCTGCATTGCGAGATTGGGTATGATGTAAACGTGAAGCAGCTCCCTGAAGAAATTGTAGTCGGTTTCGTTGATCGCCTTGGCGGGCGTGTCGGAGTAGAAGGCAATGTACCGGCGCGGGGTGATGTAGTGCGCCACGCCATTGACAATGCTTGTCGGATTCGGTGCGCCAAGGTCGTACGCCGTGCCGTTGACCTTGAACTCCGACTTGCCGGTCTCGTCCTTGTCGTTTGCGATTACGACCTTCCAGTTGACGCTCGTGTTATTCTCGATCTCCTTAACGAGCCCGCGAAACGCCAGCCGCGAGGCATCGGAGGAGAGAACTGCAGCGTCCTCGAGGAATTCCACCATAACGCTCTTGGGCACGTTGCGCCAGAGGGTGAATTTCCCGTAGTCGTCGGCGCAATTCTGCTCGCGTTTCTTCTGTTCGTCGGGCGAGATGGCGTAGTCTTTCTGGAGGAGCGCGAGGAATTCCATGATGCGCTTGTTTACGGCGGCGACTTCATGCGGCGCCACGGAAAGGTAGCCGATGCCGCCAGACGTGCCGATGCCAGTGCCGCGCTTGCTTTTCGCCTTGTCGCGTCCGGTGAGGCGGCGTCCGCAGTAATAGACGAGCAGGTAGTGCTCCTGGTCGCTCGGTGAGTAGCCCAGCTCGAAGTTCTCCATGATGCTCGCGTGCATCTTGTCCTCGATCACGGCCACGTCCTTCATCGCGGCCACCGATTCCGGCGTCATCCACACGCGCGGCAGAAGCTCGTAGCCCATGCGGTAGCCGAACCAGCGGCCCATCTGCGTCATGGTATCTACGGCCACCGTTTTCCTCACGCGGTCGAAGTAGCTGGCCACGAGCCCCGCAAGCGTAAGACCGCGCGAGATGGTGTTGCCGCCGCAGATGAACCAGAGGTGGTCTTCCACGTATGGCGTCGATCCCTCCGCCTGCGTGTAGTCCACCTGGTTCTGCTTCTGCGTGTTGTTGATGATAATTACGTGCCGGTTTTCGACCTTGAAGAAATGCTGGAGATATGGCTCTATCACATCCCATGCAGGCACGGGATCAACCTTCCCGTAGCTGCCCGGTGCGTCATATCCCTCTGGGTTGAAGAGCGCGTCGAACTCCTTTACGCCAAATCGGGATGTCTCCTTCTCCCACAGCTTCTTGCATTCCGCGATGAACGCAGCCTTGTTTGCGCCGTCCCCGAAGATGAAGCCGAAGTAGTCATTGAGGATTTTCGCCGTCTCGGAATGGAGTTTCGTGTTCTGGTGGATGTTGAAGAGCATCGTCGTCCATCGGAGGTCGATCTCGTTCAGTTTCTTTGCAAGCTCGATTTCATCCTCAATCTTTTCCTTCATCTTGGGCACGTCAATCGCGAGACGATGCCAGCGACGTGCGGCGGCGCAGCAGAAAGACCATGCAACGGCATCCTTGAGCGACTGCCATACGACCTTCTTGTGGTCGTCGAAGGTGCAGCCCAGATCATCCCCCACCTTCACCGTGTGCGACGGCGCGGTCTTTTGGGACTTGTCGCACTTCGCATCGTGCGCGGTGGCTTTCTTCTTTGATGAACTGCCGTTGGCGCTGACGAGCGGATCGACGACCATGTTTTTCTCGTCTTCGGGGATGGAGCGGATGATGTCCATCCGCGCCGTGGCCTCCTTGAGGTTGCGCCCGTAGATTTCATCGAGGCCGAAGTACTTGGGCGACTTCTCTATGGAGGCGATGAAGTCGGCGTAGATATCGGTCTGGTCGGGGCGCTCGTTGAGGATGCAGGCGTAGGGCGTTGCCGTGTAGGCGATGTACGCGCAACGGGCGAATGGATAGGTGTAGGGGGCGTCTTTGTTCGGTCTATCGACGAGCGAGATGATGGCCTTGTTGATGGAGCTGCGGTCTTTCGCGATCTTGAAGGCGGCCGTCAGCACCTTGATGAAGTCGGATGCCCGGCGACACGGTTCGTAGTTCTTGCCGCCGAAGAAGTTTTGCGCCTTGAGGTAGAGAGGTTCGCCTGTGACCTCCGTCTGCCATGAACCGTCGGCGGAGGCGTTCTCGGCTGCGGTCAGGTTAAGGCCTAGCAGTTCACGGAAACTGAAATCGCCGTTGTCGCCGTTGATGATCTTTTGCATCTTGCCCTTGGCGGAACCTGGCGCGATAAGATAATCCCTGAGAGCGCGGTAGGTCTTGGCCTGGGCTGTGTTTTCGGCATCGTCCGGCGGTTCGATTTTAAGCAGGCCTTCCAGCCAGTCGGCGAGGTCGTCGTAGTCGGCCGCCTCGCATTCGCGCATGGCGGTTGCCACGTCATCGACGATATCCTTCGGGTCTTCCGTCTTGGCATCCTTGCCGGCGTTGGAGTTGGGCGTGGCGTTGTCGGCCTCGTCGTCGATCACCAATACGCGCATGTGAGGCGCATATTGCTTGTTGGCTTCCATCCATTTCGCAATGCGTTCAAGCGAAGCCTTTTCCTTCATGGCTACGCCCCAATAGAAGAAAGGATCGTCGTCCTCAAGGTCGCTTGCGTCTTCGTTGTAGGCGTTGTCAAGCAGGTTGAGCCGTTGCGCTTTTTTCTGCTTCACGCCTGATTTCTTGAAATCCCGCATGATGCGGTCTTCGGTCTGCTTTGCGAGTGCCGTTATCGCGCTCGTGAGGATGATTATCACATTCCATCCGGCGTCCGCCGCCTTCAACGCAAGGCCCACGTAGTTGCGCGTCTTTCCGGACTGGACACGCCCCACCACGAGACCGGAGAGACGGCCAGTTACATGGCAATCTTCATCAGGGTCGTTCAGCAACTTATCCATTCGCCCCATGATGGAATCAACCGACGAACGCGTCCGCTCGTCGTTCTTCGTTACAGTTTCGATGTAACGATCGTAAAAGCCCATCCTCGATTCTCCTTGGCGCCCTCATCGCCGTCGGAGAAGTTCCGTGCATGAAAGTGGGGCGTACCTGTGACTCCCCATACACTCAACCGAAGCCCTACCACAGGCCCAACAAAGATGCACGGGGCAGATACGCCCCGTGAAGGGCATAATTACCCTGTGCCGTCTTTGTTGCGTACTTCGTGAGTACTATGAAATAGGTGGTAGTATTTCGGTTGAAACGGCTTACCCACCTCAGCCATCGACGGGATTTCTCCCCCGCCTACATGCTGAAGTTTGGCTGATCTCGGTTTTTCAACCGATTTCAACGGCGGGAATTATACCA
>CACWIW010000045.1:39200-54143 GCA_902761035.1 uncultured bacterium
GCGCGGGCTAACTCGCCCGCGCATCTTATCCATCTATTCTCATTAGATATTGATATGGCTGTGTCGTTTTAGATTAGCCGATGGGCGCGGGCGAGTTAGCCCGTGCGCCAAAGGCAAGTTGTTTCAAATAGTTGTTTCCAATTATCAGAAGGCTCGGCGGTGAATTACGCAGATGCGCACCGTCGAAGGTTTTGGTGCGCTGAAAGTCCAAACGCGCCCGTTGCTTTCGCTATTGGGAGATTGGGAGTCTCGGAGTTAATGAGAGTTACAACTTCTCCCATCCTCCAAAACTCCGAAACTCCCAATAGTGAAAGCAAGAAGTGCGTTCTCTGCGCTCTCCGCCTCTCTGCGCCTCTGCGTGAGATTACGGCGTGGAATGTGAGATTACGGCGTGGAATGTGAGATTACGGCGCGGAATGTGATATTATGGTGCGGAACGAGGTGAATGAGGGGGGGGGGAGTAGTGCAAAAAAACGCAGTTGAACAAGCCCTTCTTTTTCTATTAGCCGCAAAGAACGCAAAGGGCGCAAAGAAGGAATGTTTTTCTTAATTATGCACGCCTTTCTTGATGTACGGCGATTCACCCAATTGGTGAAACCTAAAAATAGAAGATAGCCAGCCGCCTTCGCATCTCGCAGGAATGAACAGGAGGATAACGAGGATAGCTGTGATTGCTTTCGCTATTGGGAGATTGGGAATCTCGGAGTTAAGGAGAGTTACAACTTCTCCAATCCTCCAAGACTCCCAATAGCGAAAGCAACTAAGAGAATTCACAATGAGGTTATAGGTCCCCCAATTCCCAAATCCCCCAATTCCCCATTCCCCATTCCCAATTCCCAATTCCCAAATCCCAAATCCCCCCCATTATAATGCACTTTGCGACCTTTGCGTTCTTTGCGGCTAAAAACTGAAATCCAACTTCGATTTAGGTTTGTTTCCCATGTTTTGCCTTTGAACTGCTTTCCTGTTTGTCACAGACAGTGATTGGAAGCTCTTCCTTGACGGATTTAGCGATGCCGTATTACGGTTCGGGCTGGCCTTATATTTCCGCGCCTCTGCATGGGACTTTCAACCGAGGATTTTAGGGTTATTTCACCAAATTAGCCCGCCGCCTACGCTTCACGTAGGAATGAACATGAGGATAACATTGATTGCTTTCGCTATTGGGAGAACCAGTTGCAAAACCTTTCTTGCTTTCGCTATTGGGAGTTTAGGAGATTGGGATACTTGAAGAAAATCTTCACAAAGGCTCAATAACTCCAAGACTCCAAAACTCCAAATAGCGAAAGCAATGAACGTGCGTCAATCGTCGAAAGGTTATACAATTGTCTCTAGGAGTCTCGGAGTTTAGGAGAATATTTTGCTCATTCTCCAAAACTGGGCGCGTAATTCACCGCCGAGCCCTCTGATAATTGGAAACAACTATTTGAAACAACTTGCCTTTGGCGCGCGGGCTAACTCGCCCGCGCCCATTTGCCGGTCCATTCTCGTTATTTGCCATCCTCAATTGAATCGGCCTCGGCTTCAAGCGCATCGGCACGGGGGAGATCCTGCTCGCAACAGCATTCCTTTCCGCACCTGGCGCACCTGAGGCAACGTGCAAGGCCGTACATTCCATCCGGATATTTCTGGGCCGCTGCCTCTTCCCACCAACCACGCGCAAAGCGCCCGATCTTGAGCTTGCTGTACGGAGACATGTTGGGACAATACAAACATGCAAGATCACTCTGGGCCGGGGCGTATCCCTCTTCCGCCGCAAGATTGTACCAGTAGATTGCAAGCAGCGGCTTGTCCAGCCACTTGTATTTCTCCCGAGTCTCCTCGGGATCGTAGATGGTCCAGTAAAAGGCGTGCCCCACGTCCGCCTGCGCCTCCACGTCGCCCTTGAGCGCGCGCCATATCTTGTAAAAGAACGCCCTATCGCACTTTGGATGTTCATTCCAGATGCCGAAGGTGTCCAGCGTCTCCACGACCTCCACGTCGCCGTTTGTCTCCGCCTCTTCGTAGGCGTCCCAAAGATCGCCATAGAGGTCGAATGGGATGTTCTTTACTTTCATTTTAACCAGCCTTTCTTACTTGCCATTCCCCATTGCTGAAATCCGCATGGCTCTGAGTGCCATGCGCTTTTCGCGCTGCAGCTCGTTTTCGGGATTCTCCAGTTCTATGGGCAGTTCGCTCCGCCAGCCTTTCCCAACGGGAAACGCATAACCCATTAGCTCGTTGAAGCAGCCCCATGCCGCAACCATCTGGTATGGTTCGCTCCATTCAGCGGTTTCGGAGAGGAAGCGCACTACTACGCGGACGTACATGACCTCGTTCTTGGAATAGACGCGCACTTCCTTGAGCGTCGCCGTAGCAAGGATATCCTCCACGTGCGTCTTCAGCGGATCGCTCGTACCATTCAAGACGGGAAGGAAATCGCCGATGATCGACCGTTTCGTCTCGTCGTCGTAGTCGAACGAATTGAACTCCCCTTCCGCATCCAGCATCGCGAAGAAATCCCTGCACGACATCAGCGCATTGCCGGACGCATTTACATGCCTATGCTCCCTGCGCCCCTTCAGGAGCGCCGCAAAATGTTCCTTCGCGGCAGGGTTGTCCAATGTCTTGAACATGTAGAGCAGTTCTTCATCGGTCATCGACCTCTCAACGCTCTCTCGCCATTTTCGATATTGCATGAAAGTTTCGGTGTCACGCCTCGTGGCCTCGTTCTTCGAGAACCAGAACATCGTCTCAAGACGCCGTTTCGCGCCCGTTGGTGCATCGTCGTAGATGCGCTTCCATCCTGGATTCGCGAGAAACTCGTCCAAAGCCGCCGTAAGCGTTTCCGCCGCAAACGGGCATTTGGGGAACTGCCTCTCGTCTTTCTTTGCTTCTTGTCGTATCATTTCACACCTCCTTCATTTCAATTGAAACCGTTATGTCGAGCCAATGGCCTTCCAGCTTCTTGTCAACGACCTTGGCGGTAAGGTTCTTTCCGGCATCCATCAGCCGTGCCATGATGGTGCTGTAACGACACGGCACGTAGCCGATCAACGCGCCGGCGGATGTGTTGACGGCTATGGCGTGCTTGTGCTCCGCATCCACGGACATGCGCTTCAGGACAACCTGCGTCCCCTCGTCCACGTCCTTCGTCTTGACGAGCATGTCGTTGATCTCCAACGTGCCGGCGAGATGGCATTCCGCCAGAAACACCGTCTGCTCAAACGGCGTCGGCAGCCTTTGCGCCTGTCCGGCCAGAGCCACCCAGTTCTTTTCAATTACAGCAAGTTCGTTAGCCATTGTTCCACGTCCTTTCGTATTTTGCGATGGCGGTCTTCAGAGCCTTGATCTGTTTCTTGAGCGAAACCTGTTTCTTTTCAAGCAGAATCGGGTCTTCCAACAGCACCTTGTATGCGAATGGGACGTTCGCTTTCAGTTCCGCTATCTGCTCGGAGATTTCCCGGCTCCTCGCCTCCAGTTTGGTGCAAGCCTCGCGCAGTTCCGCAAGGCCGTCCGGCGTGGCGGCGAATTCCTCCGCGCCGCCAACGACTTCGTCCACGAGCGCCACGAGGAACTTGAGCTGGGACCAGTGCTTCTCGGCATACGCATTCTGGATTTTATCCCAGAGGCTCTTCGCGGATTCTGAAAGATTAGGGTTGAGGTCGGGGTGGAGCTTCTTCACCGCCTTGAGGTATTCGCAGCGGATGGTGTTGGTGTCGGAGTCCGACATCTTCGCGGCATCGAACTGGAGCTTGGAATCGCAAAGTTTCTCAACCATTGCGCCGAGCTTTTCGCGCCATTCGGAGAATTCCTTGTCCAGAATGTTCTCAATGGCCACCATATCCGGCTTTTCGCTGCGGTTGATGTACATCTGACGCAGGGTAAAACGCCGCTTCCAGCGTTTGACATCCATGTCCAGCCGCATCGCCTCGCATTCGAGCTGCCCGACGAGCATCATGTACTGGGCCTCGATGTTCGGCCCTTCCGTATCCACGAGATGTTCGTACATCTCGATCTGGTTGGCTACCTGTTCCTTCAGCGCTTCATGCCGAAGACGCAGTTTCTCGAACTCGCCTTTGAACGGTGTTTCGTCCATCGTTTGCATTTCCTTCCGCCAAGCGTTTCAGGAAGGGACAAATCCCTCGCAAACGAACGGCCGCGCACCTTGTGATCAAGACGCGCGACCTAACGGAACATGTTTCCCTTTCGGGCACATCGCCTCTCGGCTACCACCGTGGTGTTCCACTCGGTTGGTGCGACCGGCCTTGCGGCCAAATCGTCTCCTGATGTCTTGACGGGCGATATTGTAGCAAATATACGTACCAGCTGTCAATGGGGCATGTAAATTGGAGCGGTGGGCACGTGCGCGGTACAGCCAACGGCGCAAGCTCACTTCACGGAATGGGACAGGACCTCGCAGCCGGTCGTGGTGATCAGCACGAGGTCTTCGATGCGCACGCCGAGGCGGCCTTCGAGGTAGACGCCTGGCTCGATCGTCACGATCATGCCCGCTTCGAGCTTCGTCTTCGACTTCTGCCGCGCACACGGCTCCTCGTGGATCTCGTATCCCACGCCGTGTCCGAGCGAGTGCCCGAACGCCTTGCCGTAGCCCGCCTTGCGGATGAGCTTCCGCGCAACGGCGTCGAGCGCGCCCGCCGTCATGCCGGGCTTCGCGGCGGCGATGGCCGCCTCGTTCGCCTTTAACACGATGTCGTACACCTTCGCGTATTCGACGTCGCGCGCAGCCTTGATGTTACGTGTCATGTCGCTGCACACGCCGTCCAGTTTCACGCCCATGTCCACGAGCAGCGGCTCGCCCTTCTGCCACACCGTGTCGTCCGGCACGTGGTGGCACTCCGCCGCGTTCGCGCCCGCACAGACAATCGTCTCGAACGCCTCGCCGTCGCCGAGCGCGATCATGAGGGACTGGATCACGCGCTGGATCGCCTTCTCCGTCATGCCCGGCTTGATCTCCTTCTGCGCCATCGACCATATTTCGTCGTTCAGCGCGGCGGCCGCGGCGATGCGCGTGATCTCCTCCACGCTCTTCACGGCGCGCTTGGAGAGGAGGTCGTCGTTGACGTCCACGAGGGCGGCCTTCGGGAAGCGCTTCTTCAGGTCGAGGTAGCGTTTCGCGGTAATCGAGCTTTCGTAGCCAAGGCGCTTCGGACGGATTCCTTCCCGCCGCAGCCGGTCCATGAAGGTAACGCCCTGCCGCGTCTCGCGCACGCGCAGCCACGGGGCAACGCGGTGTACCATCGGCACGTAGCGGAAGTCCGTGTAGAACACGACGCGGCGTCCGCCGGCCACGTCCAACAGCAGGCAGCCGTTGTCGCACACGACGCCCGTCAGCGACCGAATGTTTGCCTCACCGAACACAACGACGGCGTCCAGCCTCCGGCGCGCCGCGAGGCGCATCAATTCGTCCAGACGATCAGCATTGGGGTTGTTTTCCATTTCTTCTTTCTCTCCGTTCTTTTCTCCGCTGCTCGACGCGCGCGCGCCGGTTCCGTACCGCACGCAGCACGCCCCAGTATGTCAGGGGCGTGCAGACAAGCGCCAGCAACGCACCGCCGATGAAAAATGACGCCATCACGCCACCGCCGAGCTGTCCGAGGGCGGACCAGAATTCGCCCGACAACATGGATAGCGACCCGACATGGTTGAGATCGGCGATAATCTTGTCCACGGACATCACGTCGCGTCCAAAAATTTCCAACACCTTGTTGCCCGCCCAGCACTGTACTGGATAGATAACGAATATCGTAAAGTGGTTCGTGATGAACGTACCAACCGTAGCGCCAATTTTGCTGCCCTTGAGCAGTATGGCGGTGGGTATCGAAAGGATTAGCTGGAATCCGAATGGAATCGTGCAGCCGTAGAACATGCCAATCGCCCATCCGCGGGCGATGAACTCAGGCGGACGTTTCTCGCGCATCATGCGCGCGCGCAGGCGCAGCCATTTCCACTTAATCCACGACATGGACGAACAGCCCCGAGCGGAGCTTCGGCTCGAACCAGGTGGATTTAGGCGGCATGATTGCTCCGGCGTCCGCAATGTCCATCATCTCGCCGACAGTGACGGGATACATGGAGAAAGCGACGGCACTGCGGCCGCCCACCACGCGGCCCTTGAGCTCGTCCGTTCCGCGCACGCCGCCCATGAACGAGATGCGCGGGGAGGTACGCGGATCGTCGATGCCGAGCACCGGCGCGAGGAAGCGGTCCTGCAACACGGAGACGTCCAGCGACGAGACTACGTCCGTCCCGGCGAGCACTTCCCACGCTAGGTCGTACCACTTCCCGGCGATGAACATGCGTGCATGGCGTCCGGCCGTCGGCGTACCGTCGGCGGCGTCCGTAACCGTGAACACCTCGCGTGCCTTTGCGAGGAGCGCATCGGCATCAAGGCCGTTGAGGTCGGCCACGAGGCGATTGTAGGGAAGTATCTTCAGCTGCGAAGCGGGGAACGCCACGGCGAGGAACCAGCGGCTCTCGCCGACGAAGTTACGCTCGCGCGCGTAACGGCTCGCGGCCGCGCTGCGGTGGTGTCCGTCCGCGATGTACGCCACGGGGATGCGGGCGAACGCGGCTACGAGCGCGTCGTTGCTCTCGGCGGGAATCGTCCACACCGTGTGGCGGATGCCATCGGGTGCGGTGAAGTCGTAAAGGGGTTCGGCCGTGCAGGCAGCGGCCACGAGGGCGTCGATCTCCGCATTGTCCTTGTATGTGAGGAAGGCGGGGCCGGTGTGCGCGCTCAGCGTCTCGATGTGGCGAGTGCGGTCGTCCTCCTTGTCCTTGCGCGTCTTCTCGTGCTGCTTGAGGATGCCGGCGAGGTAGTCCTGCGTGTCGAACGTCGCGACGATACCCGTCTGCGCGTGGTCGCCCATCACCTGACGGTAGGCGTAGAAGCGCGGCTCGGCTTCCTGCACGAGCGTGCCCGACGAGCGCAGGGCGTCCAGCGCCTTGCGCGCCTGAGCGTAGGCGGCGGGCGACGAGCAGTCCGTGCCGTCCGGCATGTCGATCTCGGGACGCGACACGTGGAGGAAGCTGACGGGATTGCCGGCCGCGAGCGCGCGGGCCTCGGCGGTGTCCACCACGTCATAAGGAACAGCGGCTACGGCCGCGGCCTGCGCGGGCGCAGGCCGGACGGCGGGGAAAGGACGGACGTTCATTACTACGACCGATCAGTACAGGGAGATGGTGTCGAAACCGACGTTCACGATTGGGAAGAACGCGAGTTCGCTTTCGCGGATCACGTTGACGCCGCCAAGCTGGAACCCGTACATCGACTCCGTGCGGTTGATGAGGCCGAACTGCACTCCCTGCACGGTGTCCGCCACGTTGATGATGCCGACCTGAACGCCGCGAATTGAACGCGCCTCGTTCCAAAGGCCAACCTGAAGCCCCGTGAGATCCGCGCGCCCGGCTGAGTTGTAGACGCCCACCTGCACGCCGGCCATAATGTCCAGCGCCTCGTTGCGGAGGATGTTGAGCTGGAAGCCCTCGAAGTAGCGGCAACGTCCGTAGAAGCCCAAGTCGATGCCGGTCACTCCCTCGCATTCGCCGTAGGGAAGCGTGAGACGAAGGCCGATCACGTCAATGTTCTTCGTGGAGTTGAACGCCAACCACACGGGCCATGGCGCGCTCTTGGCAGGCGCGGTCGGCGTTGCCGGTGCGGGCGCAGGAGCCGCCTCTTGCGCAGAAACTACGGCGCATGCAAGCACCGTGCAGACTGCCATCAGAATCTTTTTCATGTCAAAATCCTTTTCGGGGTGTTTTGTTTTGAGTGTAATTATAGTTTTTTTCCGCCAAACGCGCAAGTAGAAAGTCAGCGCAAAGTGAGTTCGTTTTCATCGGGCTCGCGGACTTCCCACGGAAAAGCATCCAGCGCAACGAGCGCCTCGCCCGACAAAAACAGCGATCCGCACACCACGAGCGTGCCGCCGGACGTGCGCGCCCACGCGAGCGCGCGGCCGAAGGCGGCTTCGAGCGACGAGCACGACTCCGCCTCCGCGAAGCCTGCCATCAGCATGCGCTCCGCCACGTCGCCGGGGTCGAGCGAGCGGGCGTTCTGGATCGGCACGGCCCAGCCGCGCGTCGCGAGCGCGCTCATGATGCGCAGGTGCGCAAGTACGTCTTTGTCGCCGCAGAACCCGGCGATGAGGCCCACCGGCTCCTTCACGTGCGCGAGCCGCAGCGAGTCGCGCAGCGCCATAGCTCCATCCGGATTGTGTGCGCCGTCCACGATCACCATCACGCCGTCCTTCTCCACGCGCTGGTAGCGCCCGGGCCACACGACGTGCTCCAGCCCCTCCACGATCGCGTGGTCGGAGATTTTCAAGCCGCAGTCCTGCACGAGGGCGTCCACCGCCGTCAGTACCGTAAGCGCGTTCTCCGTCTGGAACGCTCCGAAGAGCGCAAGTTTGATCGGCGGCAGGTTGCGGTGCGCAGTGGTGGCGACGAGCGGGGAGGTCTTAACCACGGACACGTGATCCGCCACCGAGTAGAACGCGGAGCCGTTCAGCGACGCGAACCGCTCGATCGTCTCCTTCGCGCTCTCGGGCATCGTGCCGCACACGACAGGGCGTCCGGGCTTGATGATGCCCGCCTTCTCCTCCGCGATCGCCGCGTGCGTATCGCCCAGCCAGTCGCAATGGTCGAGGCCGATGTGCGTGATGACGCTCACGAGCACGTTCGACGCCACGTTCGTCGCATCGAGGCGTCCGCCTAGGCCCGTCTCAAGCACCACGTAGTCCGGCTTCACGCGCGCGAACAGAACGAAGGCAACAGCGGTGAGGCACTCGAAGAACGTCACCTCCAGGCCCTTCTCGCTCTCAAGGCGCTCAACCACGGGGAACACAACATCCGCCGCCGCGTCCAGCTCCGCCGCCGGCGCAACCGCGCCGTCCACGAAGAAGCGTTCGGCGAGCGAGACGAGATGCGGCGACGTGTAGCGGCACACGCGGTAGCCGGCCGCGCGCAACACAGCGTCTAGCATGGCCGTCACAGCGCCTTTGCCGTTCGTGCCGGCGACGTGGACGACCTTCAGGGAGTCCTGCGGATTCCCAAGCGCGTCCAGCAGGGCGCGCATAGTGGCAAGTCCCGGACGCATGCCGTATCGGCGGCGTGCCGCGAGACGTTCCAAAAGACTGTTTTGCTGCATGGCGAATAGTATACCAAATTTTAGACGCCCCATCACAGTCTCGCCATCAACAATGATGGAAACGTGCTAAACGCGCTGGTCAATTTCCAGCAAGGAGGTCAGAAATGGCGTCTTCGTACGGAGCATCCTGCCAGGCGAGCAACACGTCTGCCACCGCATTGGTCTCGACCTCAAGATTATCTCCGTCTGCCATGCTGAGCAGGTCGATAGCGCCTACAAGCGTCTGTTCCGGCGACGGCATGGACGCAAGCGACTGTGACGGAGCTGGCTGGGCTGCCTGATTAGGCGAAGACGGCGTGGTCGGCGGAACCCAGAGATGCACGGCAAAGAGGCAAAGCACCGCCAGGGACGCAGCGGCCAACAGCCCGCCCCACAGGCGAACGCTCGACCGGCGTGCGGCCGTACGCGTCTGAGCGGCTGCGGAAGCCGCTTGCAGGATCGCGTCGAGGCGCGGCGGTTCGCCGGAAACGCCAGTTTCGAGACGATCCTTAAGGAAATCGTTCAGTTTCGCATCTTCGTTCATCATTTTCCGCCTCCTAGTATTTTCCTGAGCTTCAACGTAGCCGACCGCATCCAGGTCAACGCCGTTCCGAGCGGAACCGAAAGTTCGTCCGCGATTTCCCGGAACGACAACCCACCCTCTACGCGCAACAGCAGGACCTGACGCGGCCCTTCAGGCAGGGTGTTCACGGCATGACGCACGTCATCGGACGTAGCCCGCGACTCGAACGCCTCGGACGCCAACGGCCCCTCGGACGCCATAGTCGCCGCCACTTCGGCACCCTCGCCCTCCTCGTCGTCCAGGCTTACCGTTGCGCGTGTGCGGCGCAGGTGGTCGATTGCGGCAGACCGGGCAACGGTTGCGAGGTAGGGCTTCACCAAACCTCCGCGGTAGCGCGACGCCGCGCGGATAACCCGCATCCACGCCTCCTGGAAGACATCGTCCACGTCCGCCGCCACAGGCAGCATCCCGCGCAGAAGGGCCTGCATCCAGATGGCGTGGCGGCGAACAAGCGCCGCGAGCGACTGAACGTCCCCGCGGCGCGCGTACGCGAAGAGGAGCTGGGAGTCCTCCTCCATCAATCCTTACATCTCAGGGGCCGGGGCTGGGCCTTTGGGGCCTCTGCCTTCGCGGCGCGGGCCGTGGCGACGGCCTTCCCGGCCGCCGCGCGGGCCATCAGGACGCTGACCGCGCGCACCGAAGTTCGCCCTCATCTCTTCACGGGCCTTGGCTATCTGCTCGGGCGTGAGAATCGACTTGATCTCGATCACGCGACGAACCTGCTCCTTGGCCATCTGCTTGCGCAGCTCGAAGACCTCGTCGATCGCCTTCATCACGGCACCCTCATCGACTTTCTCGGCCTTCATGAGCTCGAACTGCTTCATGGTCGCCTCGCGAACCTTCTTCATGGACTCACGACCTTCCCTCGCACGGTCCGTCACCGCCTTGAGCTTCTCCTTCTGGTCGTCCGAGAGCCCCAGCTTCTCGACGATCTTGGGACGCGAAACGGCGAACACGATCGGGTCCATTCCCATCTCGTGATGGCGCATGCCACCCATTCCGCCGTAGGGACCGCCCGGACGGCGCTCTCCGCGCTCGGGGCCATCTGCAAGTGCCACGCAGCAGAGCGCGGCAACCGCAATCATCATCATTTTCTTCATTTCTTTTTTCCTTTCACGGCGAATTCGCCGATTGTTTGCCGACGCCACCATGGCGCCAACGTATATAGAGACGCACCAACTAGTGAGATTATTTTAGTTTTTTCAAAATCTCATGTATCACAATCAGGAGCCAGTTGCTTTCGCTATTTGGAGTTTCGGAGTCTTGGAGTTATTGAGCCTTTTAAGACTTTCTCCAAGTCTCCCAATCTCCTAATCTCCCAATAGCGAAAGCAATAAAGGTCTTTCAAAGGTCTACTGGCGTGAGGCGCACGTCGCCGGGGGCGCAGGGGAGCGCAAAGCGCACAACGCCGCCCTTCTTCTTCTTGTCGCGCTTCATGATGGGCACGAGAGACTCGAACGTGCAGCCTTCCGGCAGGGTAGTGGGCAAACCCACGCGTGCGAACGGGGCAGCCACACGCTCCGGCCAGTCGGCTGAAGCAAGGCCAAGGCGCACCGCGAGACGCGCCTCCTCCACCGTGCCAATCGCCACGGCCTCGCCGTGCTGGATCATGAAGTTTGAAACGATTTCGACTGCATGCCCCACCGTGTGGCCGAGGTTGAGCTTGCCGCGAATGTTTTTTTCAAGGGGGTCTTCTCGCACGCAGTGGACCTTCACGGCAAGGGCTCTCGCAACGAAGGCGGCTAGGGCGCGGCTTTCAACGGGCAAGATGCCCGTTGTCCCAGTGGGGAGGATATCGAGGAGCTCCGGGTCGGCGATAAAGGCGTGCTTAATCGCCTCGGCGAGGCCGCAACGCACCTCGCGGGCTGGGAGGGTGGCGAGCGTATCCACGTCCGCGAGCACGAGCGACGGCGAATGGAACGCGCCGACGAGGTTCTTCGCCTCGGGGAGGTCGCATCCCGTCTTGCCGCCCGTCGAGGCGTCGACCATCGAAAGAAGCGTTGTCGAAACGTTGACCCAGCGGATGCCGCGCATCCACGTGGCCGCGGCAAAACCCGTGAGGTCGCCCGTCACGCCGCCGCCCACGGCCACGGCGAAGTCGTCGCGTGCAAGCCCGGCACGCAGGAACGCGCCCCAGATCGACTGGACAGTTGCAAGCGTTTTTGTGGATTCGCCCGCTGCGATTACGGTGCGGAACGTTTCTACGCCGGCGGCGCGGAGCGAGGCCTCCACGCGGTCGCCGTAGAGCGGATTCGTATTTGCGTCGCACACCACCACGGCGCGTTTGCCGAGGCCGAGCGATGCGGCCTCCCCGCCCAGACCGGAAATGAGATTACGGCCCGCAAACACAAGCGACGGTACGTCGCCCGAGTCGATGCGCCAGGCGCCGAACAGCGTTTCGGCCGCCTCGGCGAGCGTTTCTGGAGTGCCAGAGGAAACATCAAGACGACGCGGGAAGCTCGCGTAGTGGGACGCGCGGCTCGCCATGAGCTTTTCAAGGGCTGCGTGGTTGCCGGCGAGCGGACGCGAACCCGGTGCGTTGTCGATGCGGTGGCAGAGCGCCTCGAGCGTGCAGGCGAGGCATAGCACCTCGCCGTTCGCCTCTGCAAGGGCGCGGCATTCCGGATTGAGCAATGCACCGCCGCCGAGTGCAACTATGTGCCGCGGCCGCGCGGCCATGTCCACAAGAGCCTGCTTCTCGCGGGCGCGAAAACCAGATTCCCCTTCCTCCGCGAAGATCTGCGGGATCTGATGCCCGGCCGTCTCGACGATCACGGCGTCGAGGTCGGTGAACGGCAGACCGAGCCGCACGGCGAGCAGTCGGCCGATGGTCGACTTGCCACTGCCAGGCGGCCCATATAGGAATAGGTGCCTCATTATCCTCAAACGCCCCTTTTCTACGCAAAAAATAATTGTTCACAAATCTCAATTGTTCACAAATGCCACCATTGCCACAAATACAAATTGATATTTGTGATTTGTGAACAATTGTGCCAATTGAGATTTGTGACAATCCCTTACGCTTCGGCCTTGTTCGTGTTCTGGGCCTCGTTCACGCGCATCAGGCGGCCCATGACGTCCTTGTCGTTAAGCTCGGCGATGGCCTTCTCTGCCTCCGGGCGGTTCGGCATCACGACGAAGGCGAACCCCTTGGACTTGTTGTTGTAGCGGTTCGTGACCAGACGCACGGAGTCGACCTTACCGAACGCCTCGAACGTCTGGCGGAGCTGGTCTTCCGTCATGTCGTAGCTCAGATTCCCCACGTAAAGCTCCACGCTGCCGGCGGGGATCGGGGGACGGGCCGTCACGGGACGCGGATCGCGGCGCACCGGGGCCTGCTGCGGCTTCTTCTGCTGCTGGGGCTGCTGGGGCTTATTGGCCGCGCCCTTCGCGGCCTTGCGGCGGCCGACGATAAACCCGATCACGTAGCCAACGACAAGCGCTCCAATTAGCGCCACGATGGCATGGGGCGGGCACTTGCATCCGCTGAGCGGGCATCCGCCGGAGGTGCAGTTATTCGCGGCGTCCGCCGCGAACAGGATCAGTGAACTCATTTTCTCTTCTCTCTTTCTTCTTCTTCTTTTTAATATGCGTCTCAGCCTGCGAGGAATCCGTCGAGCTTCTTGAGACGCGATGGGTGACGCAGCTTGCGCAGGGCCTTCGCCTCGATCTGGCGGATGCGCTCGCGCGTCACGTTGAACTGTTTGCCGACCTCTTCAAGCGTCCTGGAGAAACCGTCGGTCAGGCCGAAGCGGTAGTCCAGCACCTGGCGTTCGCGGTCGGTCAGCGTCGTCAGGATTTCCTGGAGGCGTTCCTTCAGCATCGCGTAGGCGGTCTGCTCCGACGGATTTTCGGCGGACGTATCGGGGATGAAGTCGCCGTATTTCGCGTCGTCGTTGTCGCCTACCTTGCTCTGAAGGGAAATGGGCTGTTGCGCCATGCGGTACACTGCGCGCACCTGGTCGGGCTTCATCTCCATCTCGGCGGAGAGTTCCGCCTCGGTGGGCTCGCGCCCGAAGCGCTGGATGAGCTTCTTCTGCACGCGCATGAGCTTGTTGATCGTCTCGATCATGTGTACGGGGATGCGGATCGTGCGGGCCTGGTCCGCGATCGCGCGCGTAGCGGCCTGGCGGATCCACCACGTAGCGTAAGTCGAGAATTTATAGCCGCGCTTGTACTCGAACTTCTCCACCGCCTTCATGAGGCCGGTGTTGCCCTCCTGGATGAGGTCGAGGAAGCTGAGTCCGCGGTTCATGTACTTCTTGACGATGGAGATCACAAGGCGGAGGTTCGCCTCCACCATCTTCGTGCGGGCCTCCTGTCCGCTGCGGAGGATCGTCATCATCTCTCCGAAAGTGGAGAGGAACTCCTCCGGCGGCATGCCGAACGTGGCCTCCGCCTTCTCGAGCTTCACGCGCACCTCCGCAAGCTCCGCCTCGCGCTTCTTCGACTTCGGCATCGCGAGCAGCTCCGCCTTGCGCTTGATCTGCGACCGGTAGGGCAGGTAAATCGTCTCGTCCGCCTCCATGCAGAGCGTCTCGAGGACCTTCTGCTTGAAGTTGAGCGACTCAAACGCGTTGCGCAGCGCCGCGCGGGCGTTCTGGACGCCCTTCTCCGCCCCCCGGAGCTGGGACGGCGTGGCCTTCTTCCTGTTGCGCTGGAGCTCTGCCAGCTTCGCGGCCGCTTCCACCAGCCGGCGGCCGACGTCGGCAAGCGTCTTGCGGAACACGGGAAGCTGGTCCATGTAGGCGTCGCGGTTCTCGTCGAACTTGTCCGTCACAACGCGGTCGAAGCGCTCCTGCATGGACTCAAGCCGCTCCAGCAGGCGCGCGTACAGGACGGGCGTGAACGCGAAGCGGTTGAACATGTCCTTCGTCTTAGCCTCGCTCTCCTCGATACGCATGCAGATGTCAACCTCCTGCTCGCGCGTGAGGAGCGGCACCTGGCCCATCTGGTGCAGGTACATGCGGATCGGGTCGTCGAACATCTCCTGCACGCGCGCGGCGTGCAGGCGGCTGTCGCCCTGTTTGTCCTTGTTCGCGCGGTACGCCTCAACGTCCTCAGCGCGGATGACGTCCACGTTCAGCGCCTGGAGGATCTGAAGGTACTCGTCCGCCGTCGACTCGTCCTGCACCGTGGCCGGGACGATCTGGTTGAGCTCGTCGTACGTGACGTAGCCGCCGTTCTTCTCGGCCCGCTGCTTGACCTCCTGGATCACCGCGTTGCGCTCCTC
>CACWIW010000046.1 GCA_902761035.1 uncultured bacterium
TTTTTCATGCGGCGCGGCGTCGGGCGGGCGGAGCGAACCTCCGCCCAGCCCGCCGCTATGCCTTCACGGAATGTCCGTTAAAAATCGGGGTAAGCGTGGACTATTCTATGCCCAGGCAAGATGGCGAACACCCGACTGGGCTCCGCCATTTCATTTTAGTTTTCAGTGCCTAATGGTATAACAAATCGCGAGAACGCTTGTCACTTCAGCTCCCATTTCTTAAAGATGCTGCCTGCGTGGTCGGGGTCAAGCGGTTGATGGGTACGAGCTTGAGAGACTTGATCATGTGCGGCGTGCCCTCCTTGTATTTGCGGAAGTGCGGCGTAGAGAGATGTTCCTTGTAAGCCTCTTCGCTGCGGTAGATCTCCACGATGCGGATGGAAGTCGGCGACTCCTTCTTCTGCATTGGGAAGATGCACACCACGCCGGGTTCCTTCGCGACCGATTCAGCCCCGACAGTTCCCGCTGCGGCGAGATACGCCTCCAGCCATTCGGGATGGACTTCGATTTCGGCGATTCTTACCACGAACATGTTTTTCTCTCCTTTCTCTTTGTTTTGCTGGTCTGCCACGCCACAGGAAACGCAACCTGTGAGCATCACCGCGCCAGCGAGCGAGCAGACGGTCTTGAAGAATTCTCTTTTGTTCATATCATTGCTTCCTTGTTTTGATTTTAGCTGACAAGTTCTCGTTCAAGTACGGCGAAAGGATGCCTGTGGGAGTGTGTGCCGTCCGCTCCGAAATGGTCGTGTCCGTGGGTATGCGTGATCGTATGCGTGTGGACGTAGCCGCCGTGGAAATGCGTGAAGGTGTGCTGGTGCGGATGGGTGTGGTGCCGCACGAGCGTATCGACCACGACAAGCGCCGCCCCCGCGACCATCACGCCCAGCGCCGCAAGATACATCCACGACAAGCCCTCCTTCAGCAAGACGAACGAGAGCAACGCCCCCACGAACGGCGCAACGGCATAGTAGGCACTCGTTTTCGCCGCCCCGAGCGCGTTCTGCGCGCGGACGTAGAGGAAGATGCAGAGTCCGTAGGCCACAAAGCCAAGCGCAAGCGCGGCGGCGACATGCGCGAGGCTTGGCATCGCCTCATACCGGATGACGGCGATCGCAAGCGCGCCGAGTCCGGAAAAAACGCCTTTCAGTACGACGATCTCGTAGGTGTTCTTCGACGCGATGTTGCGTGTACAGTTGTTCTCGAAGCCCCAGCAGACCGTCGCTGCAATGACAAGCAGCGAACCATACGAGAACCTGAAGCTGTCCGTTCCTTCGAACGAGAGCAGGATGCTCGCAAGCGTGATGAGTGCAATCGCGATCCAAAGTCGCTTCGAGACCACCTCCTTGAAAACGAAAAGCGCAATCACCGTCGTGGACACAATCTCGAAGTTGCCGAGCAAAGAGGCGTTGGCGGAGGTGCCATACCTGATTCCAAGCATGAGAAAGATGGGCGCGGCGATGTCGAGGACGATCATGCCGACGACGAACGGCATGTCCCGGCACGTCAGCGGCGCGGACGCCTTGCGGTCATGGACATTAAAGAGCGAGAGAGCCGCAATGCCGATACCCGCGCCAAGATAGAGAAGCGCAGCCATGGTAGTAGGCCCGACATCCCGCAACAGTACCTTTGACGCCGGGATGTTAATGGCGTAGAAAACCGCCGCCAGAAATGCATATAGTATAGCTTTCATCATGGTTGCTGTGGCAATGATCCTGACCTCTTAAATTTCCCTCTTGTATTAATTTCTCCAATCAGTTCCATGCCTTCAAGAGAGCTATCGACTGGAGTTCCCCTTACGGAGACACACCACCCCTCGCCATTGAGATCACCACCCGAATACATGTCAAACGAGAAGTAGTCATCTGAGCCTCCCCATCCGCGAACATATCCCTTTTCTGGGATAGCATACCACCTTCCACCGAACTCACGTCCTTGAGGCGATAAACCATAAACGGGCCGTAACCGCAGGTGTCTATTAAAAGCCCGATCCGCTTGCCTGATTTGAAAAGAAGCCGCTTGTCGTACTCTGCACAGAAGGTCTTGGCCCGTTTGTACTCTACGGCAAAAGGCAAATCCTCGGTGATCCGGCCTTTCGTCCACGGCCAGTCGCCTTCGGTCGCAATGGGCGAGAAACGGATGACTGTGCAAAGAACCGAAGCCGTGGCAAGGCAAAAAATGAAAACAATGACAAAGTAAACCACGATGTGCGTTACCCACCAAAGGCCGTTCAGAATACGGTTGCGTGGTTCTTTCAGGCGCCAACCACCGCGATAGGCAGCCAAGGCGTAAGCAGCGAAGGTCAAGACGGGGAAAAACCACCAGGTTTCCAGCAATTTGCCAACCAACACCATCAGCATGATTCCGAACGGGATTATGCGGAAAGCCCACGTCTTGCCGCCAGCCTTCTTCCGCCGCCATGCCAACGCGCCGAATCCCGTCAACAAAAGCATTGCCGCAGCATCACCTATCCCGATTGACATATTCCCGCTCCATTTCCTTATGGTTGCACATAAAAAACAGCGATGCTGAACAAATCGCCCCGAACGTGTCGCAGAGGATGTCTTTCTGCGCGTCCCATTCGTCGCCCTGCGAGCCGAGGAACGCCGCCCCCGCCACGCCGCCGTCGATAACGGCATAGAGCCATTCGATGATCTCCCACAACCCAGCCATGGCGACGGTCGTCATCACGGCGAAGAACGCCGCCAGAATCTTGCTGCGCACGTAGCCTTTGCGCCAGTAGAGCTCTGCAAGCGGAAACGCGAACCAGCCCACGGCAAAGTGCGCGATGCGGTCGAAAGGGTTGCGCTCGAGACCGAGCGGCGCGGTCAGCCATTCCATCGGAACGTGCTCAAAGGTCCAATGCGCCCCGATGATCTGAAGGAGACTCCAAACGAAAAAGCACGAATAGGCGGCGGTCGAGAACCTGAACCGTCGATAGGTGAGAAGCAGGATTACCACGAGTCCCCACGCCCAGAACATCTCGGTGAACCACACCGCCCTGCTCGCCGGATCAATGCCCGAAAGCACGGAGACGGCCCCGGCCACCGCAAGCAGGACAAGCTCGTAACTGGACGGTTTAGTCATGGAATCGCCCCTATGCCTTGCAGAATGCCCGCGATGCCGGTTGCGGCGACGTCCTTGCATATTTTGCCGTCCGAGTCGAACGAGTAGAAGTTCATGACCGTGGTCGTGAAGCGGCGTCCGTTCGGCTGAAGCCCGGAGAAGGGGGCTTCACCGTTGAACGTGCCGGAGCATTCCCACTGGACGGCGACCGTCTTCTCGTCCGCCACCATGTCGACAAGCTTCCACTGCACATCCGGGAAACTCTTCCGCATGAGGCTGACGACGCTCAGGTATCCCTCCGCGCCGTAGAGCGGCGTGGGTGAAACGGGTGTCTTGAACGCCGCCGTGTCCGCAATGAGTTTGCGCCCAAGCTCAAGGTCATTCGTGTTGATGCACTTCTCGAAGAGGCGCATCGCCTCTTCTCGTTCACCTTTGCGAGATTCTGCAATCCATGCGTCGAGCATGGCCCGCGCAATCGAACCGTGGCGCGGTATCTCCGGCAGGTGTTCGCGGTCGAACCATCCCGACTCCACGACCTCCTCGCCGTCGGGCGTGAGTTCCCCACCCGCGTACTCGGCGCGGAAGCCGATCATGATGTTCGACGGGAACGGCCACGTCTGCGAGCCGAAGTAGCGAATGTCCTTCACCTCGATTGAAGCCTCTTCGCGGGCTTCACGGCGGATGGCGTCCTCAAGGCTCTCACCCGGATCGACGAAACCGGCGACAAGCGACCACACGACACCACGGTAGTGTGTGTTCCGCTGGAGAAGCACCTTGTCGCCTTTTGTGACGAGGACGATCACGGCGGGCGATATTCTCGGGTACGCCGTGTAGCCGCAGGCCGGGCAGACGAGCGCACGCTCGTTCGGATCAACGTGCGGCTTCATCTCCGCGCCACAGCGTCCGCAAAAGCGGTTACTTGCGCGCCATTCGCTGATTTCCGCCTCACGCGACGCCTCGCGCATCTCATCGGGCGGCATGTCTCGAAACGTCTCCCGCAGGTTTTTCATCTTGCATCCTCCACGAGTTCAAATCGCTTCATCTTCTTTCCTTCGCGCTCAATGGTCTCGAAGAACATCTTCGCCGGACGCACCCACAATCCGCCATCGCCATAGAGTGCACGGTACACGACCATCTCCTCCAGCGTCTCGGAGTCCTTTGCGAACCCTTCGAGGCGATAGCGGTTGCCTTTAAAATGCCGGAACTCGCGCCCAATTAGGCATATCTGTTCATCAGTCATCTTTTTCTCCTGACATAGATTCAGTCTGTTTCCTTTTGTGTTTTGCGATTGAGAAGAGTGCCGAGTTCAGCATCTCCAGATACTCGGCGCGGGGAATTTCCTTCGCACCGAAGCGGGCGAGATGTTCCGTGTAAACCTGGCAGTCAATCCAGGGAACGCCGTTGTCGAACATCCGACGGGCGAAGGTGGCGAAGGCGCACTTGCTCGCATCAGGGACCGTCGCAAACATCGACTCGCCAAAGAAACACGGTCCGATCGACACGCCGTAGAAGCCGCCGACGAGATGTCCATCCTGCCACGACTCGAAGGAATGCGCGAATCCGCATCGGTTGAGTTCGCAGTATCCCCTCTCGAGCTCGTCGGTAATCCACGTGCCGTCCTGTTCCGGACGCGGCACGGCCGCACAGGCGTGGATCATCTCGGGGAACGCCGTATCGACGCGATACTCAAATAGCCCCTTCCGGAGCGTCTTCACAAGTGACTTCGGGATGTGCAGATCTGCCGCCTTCAGGACGAACCGCGGGTCTGGCGAGAACCAGGTTATCGGCTCGCCCTCCGCGACTGGCCATGGGAAGATGCCCCCCGAATATGCGTTCAGCAACCGCTCAGGGCGGAAGTCACCGCCGATGGCGAGCAATCCGCTCTCCGACTCGGCATCCTCCGCAGGCGGAAACTCAAACGAGTCGTCATCTAGGCAATACACGGCCATGCCCTGCCCTCATATCCTCCTGCCAAGATCAAAGACCGCCTCGTTGCCCGCAACCTTAACGCCCTTCGTGACTTCCTGGCAGAGCGCGTGGGCGTTGGAGTTCGGGTGGGACAACGCCGAAATGATCAGAACGTTCTTTCTCATTTTTTCTGTCTTCTTCATGGACATGACTAAATCATCGTTGGGTTTTAGAATCGGTGCGTAGGTGGACATCGCCCCAATAGTATATCATTTTTCCAGGACGCAGAGCATCTCGAGCGCGGCGATTTTTCAGCCGAACCGTCACCTATTTTAAAAATCACGATTAGGTGACGGTTTTCTGTGGCGGGTCGGTTATGGAAGTGCCTGGTGCTTGCGATTACTTCGTGGCGAGCTTCAGGCCGACGATCCCGGCCACGATGAGCGCGGCGGACGCGATCCGCAACGCCGAGGCGGACTCGCCGAACAGGGCGATACCCGCGACAAATCCGCCGACCGCGCCCACGCCCGTCCACACGGCGTATGCCGTTCCCATCGGGATCGACTTCATGGCCACGGCGAGCAGCCAGACACTGGCAGCCATCCCGCCCACAAACACCGCATCTGCCGTGATGTTCTTGAATCCGTTTGACATCTTGAGCGCAACCGCCCAGATGACCTCGAATAATCCTGCGACAATCAATATCAGCCAGTTCATGACGCAACGCCTTCCAGTTATTCCTCGTCACAGGGGATGGGCACGCCGAGACGGGTGAAGAAATCGGCACCCCACTTGTCCATCGCGTGTACGATCGGGACGGTCGCCTTTCCAAGGTCGGTCAAGGCGTATTCGGTCTTGGGCGGAACGACGGGATAGATCTTACGTGAGATGATGCCGTCCGCCTCCATCTCGCGGAGCTGCTGGCTCAGCATCTTGGCAGTCGCCTGCGGCACCCTGCGCTGGATCTCGCTGTAACGCATCACGCCCTTCTCGTTCAGCCACCAGATGATGATGGCCTTGTACTTCCCGCCGATGACGGCGATCGCCGCCTCCACCGTGCAGTGCAGTTTCTTCGCCTCGCTCTTCGTCATTTCGCCAACCTTGGTTTCCTTTTGGTTAGTATGAGACAAAAAAGTGCATTCTTGCGCTTGCGGCAGATAGTATAGTATAATCCGCGCCGTTCCGCAAGGACAGGATTGGCCTGCCCAAGCAAGGCAACAAACAAAGATGGAGAAGAAAAAATGAGAGCGAATATCGCAGACTACAACGCGGTTGTCGAGGCCGCTTCAAAATTCACGCGCAGCGTCGCGGAGGGCAACAGCAAATACGCCAAGGAGCTGTTCACGGAGGACGCCTGCCTGTTCGGCTTCCTCAACGGGAAGTTCGAGCGCGGCAGCATCGAGCAGTTCTACCGCAACGTCGACACCGTCGGCGCGGGCGAGAACTTCAAGACACGGATCGACGTGTTGGAACTCGAAGAAACGCTCGCCGTCGTGCGCGTCCTTGAAGAGGGCTGGGGCGGCAAGATCGACTTCACGGACGTCCTTCTTCTCCTGAAGATCGACGGCGAATGGAAGTGCGTCGCCAAGGCGTACAACCAGAACTCGAACACGATTGAGAAGTAAGGTGGAATCGAAAATGAAAATGAAGTTCTTCGCAGTATTGGGTTGCGTCGCGCTGATGGCTACGGTCGGAATCGCCGACGAGCCGAAGGCCGCCACATGCAAGTGCGCATGTCCGTGCAGCTCGTCAGTAGACAAGGGGATCGTCGCGGCCGTCGATCTCTACATCGAGGGCGGACGCAAGGGCGACAGCAAGATCACCCGCAAGGCGTTCGCGCAGAACGCGACCATGTCGTGGTCAGAGAACGGCAAGTCCGTCACCGTGCCGATCCAGGCGCTCTACGACTATGTGGACAAGTCTGGCGCGCAGACCGTCACGCGCGGCGAAATCAAGGTCGGTGCGCAGACCGCCACGACCGCCATCGTGTCTGTTGACACGCAGTTCGGCGCAGCGAAGTTCACCGACATGTTCGCCCTTGTCCGCAACGGCAACGAGTGGAAGATCGTCGCCAAGGTCTATCACGTGAGGTAAGGAGTCGATCCTGCGAAACTCAACGCGCTCATCTTCGACCAGTTCCAGAGCGGATACTATGTCTCGGGCGAAAAGGTCGGTCAGGCGTGGGATGCAGGGAAGCCACTCACGCAGAAGAAGTAAAAACCGGTTCCGAGCAACGCGCACCACGTGCGTGAGAAACGCCTGATGCGAGGCGACGATCACGTTCGGTTTCGCGACAAGCGGCGAGAGTGTTTTGTTCTGGCGCGTCACGTCCGAGCAGCCCTCGTAGAACCACAATAGAAAACCACAAATCAGGCACATAGGCTTTTGCCGCCCACGGAAGAACAAAATTTGGTATAATAATCGCCAAAGGAGAACAGGTATGCCGAGACTGATGGAGAAGAAGGATTGGTTGCAGACCATGGCAGATGTTGGGTCTGCCAACGACGTTTGGTTTGAAAACGTCGTCGGCAATACCTGTACCGTGTCTCTTTCGCTTCCTGAGGCGGGTCGATACCGGGTGATTTTTGTGAAACTGGATGGCGTTCCCCCTGTGTCGTCATCTTCGGACAGCCACAGCAATAGAAAGATATCGCCGAAGGTTCGAGCTCTTCGCGGCGCGGCAAGATTGAATGACAGCCGCGATTATAAAGAGATACTTGCGGATGCTTTGGCAGAAAGACACGAGGCTTTGCGATGAAGATATTCGTCGATGCAAACGTCATCATTGACTATCTCGTTGACCGGATGCCTTTTGCAGACGATGCCGAGGCGGTCGTTGATGCCTGTGTGCAAGACGGCAACGAAGGCGCATTTACCGGTCTTACGGCGTGTAACGCCGTCTATGTCATTGGCAGGTCGATTGGACAACACAATGCTGAATTGCTGGTGAAAGAGGTTGCGGAGTTCATGAAACTGTTGCCAATTCGCCCGGAAGACATCACGACGAACCTTGGAGTGGATCATCCTGATTTTGAGGACACTCTTCAGATTGCCGCAGCGAAGGAGTGGGGTGCGGATGTGATTGTCACACGCGACAAGGACGGATTTGCCAATTCGCCTGTGAAGGTATTGGCTCCGGCGGAATTTCTAAATGCCTTTGGCGAAGAACGAAGAACGACAATAAACGACATCTCAAATCGTGAAACTGTAGATGAAAGGAAGAAGCCATAAGACAGTGTAACGGTCATCGGATTGTCATTTGCCCTTGGTTACCTTTCAATTGGATGGTAGTCGATCTTCGATTCTTCGTCGGTCGCTTCGAGCTTCATGATGACGGGGCGTAGTCCGTCGTTGCAGCTCACGATGGCGACGCCGGGCTTCTTGATCCAGTCGCCGTAGTAGAAGAGCGACTTGTCCGCGCCGTGCGCCAGCGCAAACACATACTGGTAGATTGCCTTCCACGCCTCGTCGCAGAACCCCTGCGGCTTCGCGTAGTCGGCATAGAACACGTCACCGGCCTTCATCATCGGACAGGCGGTCAGTCCGTCGATGCCGTATTCCGCCGCAAGTTCCTTGTCGAGTGTCGTCTTGAGAATTGTGATTTTAACCTTCTTCATTTTCCAGCCTCCATCCGAAGTCGTTGTGGTAGATCATGTTGCGCGTCATGCCGCCGTCGATGCAGATGTTCTCGCCCGTGATGAAGCCCGCCTTGTCGGAGGCGAGGTAGAGGACCATGTTGGCAATGTCCATCGGGTTGCCGACGCGCCCGGCGAAGTGCTGCGAAGCGTCCGGCCCGTCGTGTGATTTGAACGACGTGTCGATCCATCCGGGCGAGATCGAGTTGACGCGGACGCGTCCGGCGAGGCTGGCGGCGAGCGCGTGCGTGAGCGCGGCGATTCCACCCTTGGCGGCGGTGTAGCTCTCGCTCTGCGGCTGGCTCATCCTGTCGCGGGAGGACGAGATGTTGATGATGGACGCTCCCTCGGCGAATCTGTCCTTGAAAAGCTTCGCGAGATAGAACGGCGCGACGACGCCGACGGCCTGGGCGTAGGCGAACTCCTCATACGTACATTTGTCGATGCCCTTGAAAAGCGGCATGGCGTTGTTGACGAGGACATCGACCCTTCTGCTCTTTGCGATGACATCGCCGGCGAACCGCTCAAGCGTAGCCTTATCCGCAAGGTCGCCGACGAACCACGGCCCCTCCTGCACATCGATTATGTGAACTATCGCTCCTTCGCGCTCAAAACACTCGGCGATGCACTTGCCGATGCCCTGCGCCCCTCCGGTGACGACAACCACTTTGTCTTTGAATTCCATTTACATCAGTTCCTTGCCGCAGGAAAACGCCTGAGCTACGACTTCACCCATGAGGCGGTAGACGTGCTGGCAGGTGTCGAAGCAGATCGGCTTCATCTTCGCGGCGTCGGGCTTGCCGTCCGTGAGCGCTGATTCTTCCACACCGCAGTTGACGATTTTGCTCACCACGTTGCAGTTCTCTTCGTTCATCGAGACGAGCTTGCATTCGAGGACGAGCGGCAGTTCGTTGATGACTGGCGCGTCCACAAACTCGCTTTTCGTGACGGTGAAACCGCTCTTCGCCACCTTGTCAGGCGTCTTGTTGCCGCTGACAATACCGAGATAGTCGCAGGCATTCACCATGTCAGCCGTTCCGAATGCAACCGTAAACGCCTTGCGCGCGGCGATGTTGCCCCAAGTCTTGTGCGAGGTGTCGATGCAGATGGTGATCTCGTCCTCCAGCGTGATTCCGCCCCATGCGGCGTTCATCACATCGGGAGTTCCGTCCTCGTTGTATGTGCCAATCATCAAGACCGGCATCGGGAACATCCAGTTCTTCACTCCAAGGTTCTTCTTCATGCGACAATCTCCTTACTTGCGATTTCAGATTCCAGGGCACGTGCCAACTGGTCGGGGCATGATGTCCCGTTGCGGCAGGGGATGCCTTTGAGCAGAGCAATGACATCCTCGACTTTGCGCCCGACAGCAAGCTTTGCGACGCCGGCCGTGTTGCCGGGGCATCCGCCCACGAAGCGACAGGCGGTAAGAACGCCTTTGGCGTCAGAAGTTGTTCTGCTCCAGCTGGAAGTAGGCCTTGGGATGGTCGCAGACGGGGCATTTCTCCGGGGCGCACTCGGACTCGATGATCGCGCCGCAGTTGCGGCACTGCCACTTGTTCTTGCCGACGCGGACCCACACTTCGCCGGATTCGATGTTCTTGACGAGCTTGCGGTAGCGCTCCTCGTGGTGCGCCTCGACCTCGGCGACCCTGCGGAACTTGTCGGCGATGTCCTTGAAGCCTTCGGCCTCCGCCTCCTCCGCGAAGCGCTTGTACATGTCGGTCCATTCCTCATGTTCGCCGGCGGCGGCCGCGAGAAGGTTCGCCTTCGTGTCGTCTATTCCGGCGAACAGCTTGAACCACATCTTGGCGTGTTCCTTCTCGTTGAGCGCCGTCTCCTGGAAGATGGCCGCGATCTGCTCGTAGCCGTCCTTCTTCGCGCGGGAGGCGTAGTAGTCGTACTTGTTGCGCGCCTGGGATTCGCCGGCGAACGCCGCCATCAGGTTCGCTTCCGTCTTTGATCCTTTGAGTTCCATGGAGTTGTTCCTTTCTTTGTTGTGTGTATGTAATTATACCAAAATTCCAGCAGCGGCAATTGAGTATTTGTCCTCCGGTATTCCCGCTAATTGTTTCATCTCTCCAGTCTTCAGCCGTTGTCGTTGTTTATTTCTCCTCGACATCCTTATTCCATTGCTTTTCGCGCTGACGAGACAAGAACTCCTGCCGTTTGGCGAGCGCCGCCAGAACCTCTTCCTTCTCGGATTCCGTCATCTCCCGAGGAGCGGGCCAGTGCCTTACGACGATTCCGTGCTTTGACCACCTTGACCTGAAACTTCCCAAGTTTGACATGTATATTTCCACCCAGCCGTAGCGATCAAGTAAATGGCCTTCGCATTCCTGGTTGTCAGGATCCGTTCCCATGCACTTTGAGCAGCAAGGCACTTCTGCCAAGACGTTGTGCCCGCGCTCTATCGAAAACAGTCGCGTGCCATCGACCTTTACGGCGGCAACTGGTCTACGGACTCCGACATTACAGCCAGACCAGGACCAATCCCGCGACAGACGTTCTCTCGCCGCATCCTCCCACATCGGTCGTTCATCTTCGTCCCGGGCAATTAGACGTACCTTCGCGGCAACAAGCGACCCGCCTATCACAAAAGCAAGAATCGAAACGGCAATCACCCTCGGCCACGAGAACTTGCGGCGAGAGGAGCTCGTCTTGTCGCATTCACACGTTGTTTCAACCTCCTTGCTACAGTGGGCACAGATGACAGGCAGTCCCTTTGCGACTCTCCTTATGTAATTCCGCCCCGCTCCGTCTCGCCCCAGCCAGGACGACATGAGCCATTTCCCGCAATGCGGGCACCGCGAGTACCGGCAAACCTGCCAGCTCGCCAGAGATGTAATGAGGGACAGAATAATACACGGCAGGTTGTCGCTATTGCGGTAAGTATGCGTCGTCATTCTGAACATAGCAACTATGACCAGGACGAGAAGTGCAACTGCGCAAACCAGCTGTACCTGCCGCCATTTTCTCGCTTTGTAGAAATCTGTAGTCATAGATTCTTCTCCATTAGCTCAAACCGCTTCATCTTCATTCCCTCCCGCTCGATGGTCTCGAAGAACATCTTTGCCGGACGCACCCAAAGGCCGTGTTCACCATAGAGGGCGCGGTACACGACCATCTCCTCCAGCGTCTCGGAGTCCTTGGCGAATCCCTCAAGGCGATAGCGGTTGCCCTTGAAATACCGGAACTCGCGCCCGACCAGACATATCTGTTCATCAGTCATCTTTTTCCTCCTGATCTTGATTCCGATCGTTTCCCCTTGTGATTGGCAATTGAGACGACTGCCGAGTTCAACATCTCCAGATACTCGGCGCGGGGAATCTCCTTCGCACCGAAGCGGGCGAGATGTTCCGTGTAAACCTGACAGTCAATCCAGGGAACGCCGTTGTCGAACATCCGACGGGCGAAGGTGGCGAAGGCGCACTTGCTCGCATCAGGGACCGTCGCAAACATCGACTCGCCGAAGAAACACGGTCCGATCGACACGCCGTAGAAGCCGCCGACGAGACGTCCATCCTGCCATGACTCGAAGGAATGCGCGAATCCGAGTCGGTTGAGTTCGCAGTATCCCCTCTCAAGCTCGTCGGTGATCCACGTGCCGTCCTGTTCCGGACGCGGCACGGCCGCACAGGCGTGGATTACCTCGGGGAACGCCGTGTCGACGCGATACTCGAACAACCCTTTCCGGAGCGTCTTTACAAGCGACTTCGGGATGTGCAGATCCGCCGCCTTCAGGACGAACCGCGGGTCTGGCGAGAACCAGGTTATCGGCTCGCCCTCCGCGACTGGCCATGGGAAGATACCTCCTGCGTATGCGTTCAGCAGTCGCTCAGGGCAGAAGTCACCGCCGATGGCGAGCAATCCGCTATCAACCTCGGCATCCTCCGCAGGCGGAAACTCAAACGAGTCGTCTTCTAGGCTATAGACGGCCATGCCCTGCCCTCATATCCTCCTGCCAAGATCGAAGGTCGCCTTCATCATCGGACAGGCGGTCAGCCCGTCTGTGCCGTATTCCGCCGCAAGCTCCTTGTCGAGTGTCGTCTTGAGAATCGTTATTTTTACCTTCTTCATTTCTCCAGCCTCCATCCGAAGTCGTTGTGGTAGATCATGTTGCGCGTCATGCCGCCGTCGATGCAGATGTTCTCGCCCGTGATGAACCCAGCCTTGTCGGAGGCGAGGTAGAGGACCATGTTGGCAATGTCCATCGGGTTGCCGACGCGCCCGGCGAAGTGCTGCGAAGCGTCCGGCCCGTCGTATGATTTGAACGACGTGTCGATCCATCCGGGCGAGATCGAGTTGACGCGGACGCGTCCGGCGAGGCTGGCGGCGAGCGCGTGCGTGAGCGCGGCGATGCCGCCCTTGGCGGCAGTGTAGCTCTCGCTCTGCGGCTGGCTCATCCTGTCGCGGGAAGATGAGATGTTGATGATGGACGCTCCCTCGGCGAAACTGTCCCTGAACAGCTTCGCGAGATAGAACGGCGCAACGACGCCGACTGCCTGTGCGTAGGCGAACTCCTCATACGTACATTTGTCGATGCCCTTGAAAAGCGGCATTGCGTTGTTGACGAGGACATCGACCTTTCCGCTCTTTGCGATGACATCGCCGGCGAACCGCTCAAGCGTCGCCTTGTCCGCAAGGTCGCCGACGAACCACGGCCCCTCCTGCACATCGATTATGTGAACTATCGCCCCTTCGCGCGCAAAGCACTCGGCGATGCACTTGCCGATGCCCTGCGCCCCGCCAGTCACAACCACAATCTTGTCCTTGAACGTCATTTCGCATCCTCCAGCAGTTCGAATCGCTTCATTGTCTTCCCATCACGCTCAATGGTCTCGAAGAACATCTTCGCCGGGCGAACCCAGAGGCCGCCCTCGCCATAGAGCGCACGGTACACGACCATCTGCTCTAGAGTCTCAGAATCCTTGGCGAATCCCTCAATGCGATAGAGATTCCCCTTGAAGTGCCGGAACTCGCGACCGACCAGACCTGTCTTACCTTCATCCATGTACTACCCTCACATCCTCTTGCCCTGATCGAAGACCAAACTGCCATGTTGTTTTCTACCTTGCATGGGTAAAGGGCCCGCCTTCAGCCTGTGCACCGCACCACGAACACTGCGTCTGACCAGAGAGGATCGTGCGGCCGCACTGGCGACATTTCATAGGGTCAGTCTGAGTCGAGTCCTGGCCGTCAAGCCGACCATCGCGCATGTCTATCTCCTGTACCTTGGCATCAAGATCGGCATCCGTGAGGCCCGCTTTATCTTTTAGCAACTCCCACATTGCCTGAACGACCAGATACAGCCGTTCCGTGTTCTTTCGCGTCTTGTCGGATGACATGGCGCTTTCACGCGCGACATCGCGGGCGTGTTGAGCATCAACTTGCGCGATGAAGTTCTGCGCATACTCAATATGCTGTCCCAGACCACTCATAAATCACTCACCTTTCTATTTTCATTGTCGGCACTACCATCTTTGCGAGATTCTTCAACCCAGGCGTCGAGCATGGCCCTCGCTATCGATCCGTGGCGTGGTATCTCCGGCAGGTGCTCGCGGTCGAACCACCCGGATTCCACTACCTCCTCGCCGTCGGGCTTGAGTTCGCCAGAAGCGTACTCCGCCCGGAAGCCGATCATGATGTTCGATGGGAACGGCCACGTCTGCGATCCGAAGTAGCGGATGTCCTTCACCTCGATAGACGCTTCTTCGCGGACTTCGCGGCGTATGGCGTCCTCAAGGCTCTCGCCCGGATCGACGAATCCGGCGACAAGCGACCACACGACGCTACGGTAGTGCGTGTTCCTCTGGAGTAGCACATTGTCGTTTTTTGTGACGAGGACTATCACGGCGGGCGAAATCCTCGGGTAGACAGTGTAGCCGCACTTCGCGCACACGAGCGCCCGTTCGCCCGGATCGTCGTGCGGCTTCATCTCCGCGCCGCAGCGTCCGCAGAAGCGGTTGCTCTCGCGCCACTCGGCGATCTCCGCCTCACGCGACGCCTCGCGCATCTCGTCGGGCGTCATGTCGCGGAACGTCTCGCGGAGGTTCTTCATTTGCCCGGCATCCATTACTGGTAGTTCCTGATCCGAACGTCGATTCCGCTTCCAGTGAGGAGATCTGCCACCTGCTTGATCGGCGTCTGGGAATAGTGATAGGGGAACAGTACCTTTGGCTTGATCGTTCGCGCCGCCTTCGCGAGCTGCTCCGGCGTCATCGTGTATGGCTGGTTGCAGGGCAGAAAGGCAACGTCGATGTCCTTGAGGGACGCCATCTCCGGGATGTCCTCCGTGTCGCCGGCGATGTAGATGCGAAGGCCGTCGATTGCCAGCACGTACCCGTTGTCGCGTCCCTTGGGATGGAACTGCGTATGCCCCGGCGTGGTGTTGTAGGCCGGAACGGCGTCCAACTTGATTCCCTTCGCAAGCACGCGACTTTCGCCGTTCGTCAGAGCCGTTCCGAAGCCCAACATCTTCTGGACCGCCGGGTTGGCGACTATCTCAGTGCCGTCTTTCCGGAGCGTGGCGATCGTATCGCGATCGAAGTGATCGAAATGTTCGTGCGTGACGAGGATGACGTCGGCTTTAGGAAACTTCGAGTAATCCGTATCGGGCGCGTACTTTGCCACGGGATCGACCTGGATTTCAAGCCCGTCGTACTGGATACGTAGGCTGGCGTGCTTGATCGCCGTGATCGTGACGGGCTTGCCTTCCTTGGTCTTGAACGTGTCCGTCTGGAAGTCCAGCGCGCTTCCGGTCGCGACGGCGGCCGTCGCGGCGAAAAGCGCGTTGAGCCAGTTGACGACGTCGTCTTCCGTATGATGTACCGTCACGCCCGTGCCCAAACGGCGCTCGACCTGGTTCGAGCCGCGAATCGTAAGGCCTTCCTTGACCGTCGCGGCAGGACACGCCTTGCGCACGTCCACGAAGTAGCGGCCCGCGCCTCCGCCGCCGTGCGTGCAGAACGGCACGACCGTCTTGCCCGCGAACGAATGCGTCTTGAAGAATTCCGCGACCGGAGGCGCGTACGTTCCGTACCAGATCGGCGTGCCGATGAACACCACGTCGTAGCCGTCGAGCGGAGGAACGGCCTTGATCGCACGCGTTCCGCCGTTCTCCATGTCCTTCTTCGCGGCCTTGAGCGTTTCGCCGTAGGCGTCGGGATACGCCTCGACGGTTTCGATTGGGACAAGCTCGTCGCCCGTGTGCTTGGCGATCCACTTCGCGACCGTCGCCGTGTTGCCGACCTTCGATTGGGAATAGAAGACAACCGCGACCTTGCCCGGGATTTTTGCAGTCAGCGCTACCGTCGCCTCCGTCGAGCGATTTGCCAGTATTCGACACCCGGCCACGAATGCAATGGCGGCAACGACGACGATGCCAAGTATGACCAACAGGACTTTCATTTCATATCCTCCTGCCGAGGTCGAAGGCCGCCTTCATGAACTTCGTCTTCTTCACGGCACCTGGCTCGTAGACGCCTCCGGCCTTGAGGAAGCCCTTGATCTTCGCGCCGTCAAAGCAGTCGACAAAACCCTGGAGCGGCGCCCTCACGAGATCCCAGTCCATGTTCTCCGCCATCGTCGCGACGAGATAGTAAGGCTTGCCGTTTGGCTCCGGCCACTTCGCGACGCAGCGGTCGAAGAGTGCCTTGAGCTGACCGGCGATCGAGAAGTAGTACACAGGCGTGCCGAACACGACGGCGTCCGCCCGGCATATCTTCTCGACGATTGCGTTGGCGTCATCCTGGATCACACACTTGCCGAGTTTCTGGCAGGCATAGCAGCCGGTGCAGAACCCGATCTTCTTATCCTTGAGCCGGATGACCTCGGCCTTGTTGCCCGCAGCCTTCACGCCCTTCGCGACTTCCTGGCAGAGCGCGTGGGAGTTGGAGTTCGGACGGAACGACGCCGAAATGATCAGCACGTTCTTGATTTTCTTTGCTGTCTTCTTCGTGGGCATGGCTATATCTCCTTTTGGGGGTTAGAATCTGTGCGTCAGCGCACATGGCTCCAATAGTATATCATTTCTCCGGTAAGATTCCCAGTATTCGGGAGAACGGAACGATTGCATCAAAGTATCCTTCGGCCTCGACCGTCCGGGCCAGATGTCCCGCATAGACAAGCGCGGTCCTTATGGAATTGCCAGCCGCCACTTTCAGCCGACGGGCCTTTTGCGCGACTTCGTCCACCACCTCCAGTCCGATCTCGGAACGGCGCTTCACTTCGACAATGTAGGCAGACCGTTTCGTCTGGATGAGCAAGTCGATCTGCAAGCCGGAACCTTTCTTGCCTTCCTGCCGATAGGGGGCGGCGGAATAGACGAGCGCGTTTTCAAGGTGGAGGAAAGGAAGCAGCTCCTGGAAATGGTTGACGACAAGGTTCTCAAACTGCAATCCCAGCACGGCCTCCCAGCCCTTGAACTGGTCAAAGCCAGAAAATGCGAAAGCATCTTTGTCGATAAGGGTCGCGGCGGGCTTGACGTACTTGAGGTAAAACCTTGAGTAGTTGTCTTTCAGGCGATACCGTTTCTCTCTTCTTTCCGCACCGGTCAGCGGATTGGTGCCGACATCAGAGGATACAAATCCGGCTTCTTCCAGCTGGGCAAGTGCTTCGGAGATGTGTCCGCCCTTCGTGTTGTCGAGCAGGGCCGCAATCTCGGTGACCGTTCGCGAGCCGTCCACGAGACAGTCAAGGACGCGAGCCGTGGATTTCGGCTGCCGCGTGATCACGTCGTTGAACATTTCGTCGAAGTCCATCCTCAGCGGAGATCGCGGGCGAAAGCACAGACGGCGCATATTTTCAGTTACGGAAAGAGCGGGATTGACTTCTTCAAGGTAGCGGGGAACGCCTCCCGTGATGGACATCATGTCGATGATCTCGCGCATGTCAAGTCGCTCCCGTACAGGATCCCAGAACCTGATACATTCGCGTAACGGCAGTTCAGGCACGACGACATCAAGCGAACGGCGGCCCAGAAACTGGCCGTCGTCGATGATGTTTTCCCGAATCCAGGTCGAAACGCTTCCGCAAACAACGAGAATCAAACGCGGATGCTTTTTAAGATGGTTGTCCCACGCCATCTTGAGCGTTCCGGCGAATGTGGGATCATAATAGCCCATCCATGAAACTTCGTCAAGAAGGACGACCGTTCGCTCGTCATCTGAAATTTCACGGGCAAGGCGACCAAATGCCGTGAGCCAGCAGTCTGGCAGACTTCTCTCGGCACTCGACTGGTCTGCCAGCTGCCGGGCAAAAGCCCGCAGTTCGTCCTCATTCGAAAGTTCTTTTTGTGGACGCAAACCTTCAATCTTGATGAAACGGGCCTCTGACCTTTTGGCAAACTGCTCAATAAGGGTACTTTTCCCAATGCGGCGGCGGCCTCGGCATGTTACCAAGGATGAGACCCGCTTGCCCCACAGGGCGTCTAGATCTGTCAACAGCTCTTCACGGCCATAAAACATGATAAAGGAATTCCTTTTATGTGTAAATCTGCGTCAGTTTATCACATTTTTTTCGCAACGGCAACAACAAACCGTCACCTATTCGCGAAAATCAAAATAGGTGACGGATTTTCGATCGTCAAAAACCGTCACCTATTTAAAAAATCACGATTAGGTGACGGTCTTCTGTGGCGGGAATATTTTTACGACTGTCTCGCTGAAACAACAGTTTCAATCAACATTTGCCACAAGCCTGAAGAACCTGTATGCCGGCTTCTCGTCGGCTGGAAGCAAGTTGTAATCCTTCCATTCGGATTCGTCTGCAGACGGACTTTTTGCAGCAAGCGTCGTGATCGCGCTCTCCACAGGGAGATTCGTCACGGCGGTGATGCGGGGCGTATTGCCCTCCATGCGGATGTTCGCCGAGAGAGTCGCCTTCTCGAACGTCACCGTCGCCGAGCCGTTCCCGACGGCCTTGGCAAGTCCGTCCGTCGAGGTCAGCTTGCCGATTCGCGTGTACGAATAGCCACCGGCCGCGCCGTAGAAGAGAACCAGACAGTTGGAGCCGTAGAGCATCAGATCGCCGGCTTCGATCTTGTCGAAGTAATGCGCGTCCGTCGGCAGGGAAACGCCGTAGTGGTATTTCTCGTTGCCGTTCAATTCCGTCATGTCCAAAGTGATCGGAAGTTTCTCCATGAATGCGCGACCCGTTGCCGTATCTTCGATCTTCGCGGCAAAGCTCTTGCCGCCGACCTTCACGACGATGAGGTGGTCGGCAGCAGTCGTCAGGGCCATCGTTGCGATGCTGAATGCCAAAAGCGTGCGTTTCATTTCAGGGTTCTCCTATTGGGGTGAAAAAGAAAACGCCGATAGTATAACTTCGTTCGCGAGAAATAACAAATACCGATTTCTTATCATATAACATAATCTGCGATTATGCCGTGCGGCACACCGCTCAATACGCTTCAGGCTGTCGTGCCCCGCTCTCCCTTAGGCCCTGCCGAGAATATCGCTCTTTTTGAGCGCAGCGGTCCAGACGACTGCCTCTTCGGTTTCCTCAACGGCAAGTTCGAGCGCGGCAGCATCGAACAATTCTACCGCAACGTCGATACCGTCGGCGCGGGCGAGAACTTCAAGACTCGAGGTCATAAAAGGTCGTGGGGACAAGGATTCGCTCTTTCGGTTCTTTATGGACGGGTCACGCGTCCCGCGTGACCGCGGTAGGGCGAGCCGTCCCGACGAGCCGCCGCCGACTGGGAGCGCCGCCATCTTGGCGGCGCACTGGGACAACGGGCGTCTCGCCCGTTGTGCCTCCCCCTCCACTCAAGTTTGCGTTAAAGACACGATCATTACCCTGCCAGTAACTCTGCCATCGATACGAACCCAAATCCGTTTGCGGATTCAGGCGTGCCGATAATCAAGTGATCAATCAATTCCAACCCCACGAGACTTGCGCCGTCATTGAGCTTGACCGTCGTGTCGTAGTCCGCCTTGCTGGGCATCGGATCGCCCGATGGATGATTGTGGGCGACGATGATTTCCTCCGCGCCCGCTTTCAACGCCTCGCGGAAGATCGTGCCCGCGTCTATTGCCGCCGTGCCGTCTTGATGCCCAACCGAAACCAGAATCGGTTTGGTAAGAACCTTCCCGTACGCATCAAGCGGCAACACGAAAACCCGCTCTTCCTTCTGTTCTTTCGGCAACGCCGCACGAATCATCGCAGCGGCAGTGGCGGGAGGCTCGATTTTTCCTGATTGAGTCGATAGCATGGCAGATACTCCTTATTGATAAATTAAGTCCTCTCGTAAATGCGCAAGAACTCTTTCATCTTGTTTGGTATCTTATATTTCGGTTTCCGCTCTTTGCCATCACAGGGACTCGGGTGATAAACGCCAAGATAGGGAATCGTGTTTTTTGTGATTTCATATATATCCATCTTGTGGATCCTAATTGCATATTTCATTCGCTTGCAATAAGACATTAGATTGTTTATCTTGCCCAACTTTTTGTTCCACCATCTTGTTGTTTCATACCCATGATCCGAATCTTTTTCTGGCGTAAAGTTAAGAGCGATGTACCACAGCCTACCACCGTTCTCTAAAACAAGTAGGTCTATGTTTTCCTTAAGATTCCCTTGAACATCATTCTTCTCTGCGTCTGATTTCATATCTCCGTAGAACCATTCTTCATACGTGAGACGCAAGTCGAAATCAAGTTGGCCGTTGCCTTTCTTGGACCACCAAACAATATTGCCAGTGGGATGCTCGTGCAGATACCTTTCAACAAAGAACTCATAATACCAACCCTCCCATGCGCCTTGATTCATTCTTGTCGTGTCATTTGCTTCCATCATTTCTCTGAAGCAGTCTATTCCCTTGAGATATCTTGGCATTGAGTCAAACATTTCACCAAGATAATCAAGGACTTCTCGGTCTTTTTTTATTACGGGGACTTCATCCCATCCTCTAATACTATCAATGTGCTTTACGAAATTCTCCTTGTCCAAAACCAGTATTTCATTCCCTGACTTGTCAAGACGCCTGTACACTCCATTCTTTTGTGCGTTTTGCAAATCTATTGTATGAACATGGGCGGCAGAATTGTGAGTACGCCGCCCCGAGTATGTATTTGAACTGAAGCATACAAAAAGCGTCACCCCGTTCTTTCCATCCGGGAAATAATGATAAATACCAACCAAGACGGTTTCTATGTTATTTGCGAGGTTAGACCTGTAAATATCAGGAAAGTCACTTCCGATCTGTATTCGTTTCTTTTCTGAACTCCAGTCACCTCCAAGGTGATTAATGTTCCTTGGATAGAAATAAACCCCTTTGCCGTTGTTGTTGAGCACCGGCAGAAAAACACGATGGTCAACCAATTGCGAGTCCGCGAAACAATCGGAAAGCAACGCAACAATCTCCGCAGATGAAAATTTTTGGTCTGACCCTACGCATACAACGCTGCCATCCAGAAGGATTTGGTCAATCTTCTTTGGCTTCGTCCGACATCCAGGCATAACACGTCCATGTTCCGCCCACGATCCAGTCTTATAAATTGTCGCCATGTGATTCCCCTATTAGAAGGTTGCCCCCGTTTCTTGGAACAGCCTTTGTGCGCATCTTTTTATTACTTCAACATTTACTGCATTCCCAAACTGCTTGTAAGCCTGATGCCGATTGGCGTTAGGGATGAACCTATCATCAAAACTCTGTAAACGAGCGGCCTCTCTAACGGTCATCCGTCGTCGATATTTCCCGATAATCGGGATTTGTACTATCGCAACTAATGCTGGAGCGCAATCTGGACGCTTGATTCGCAACCCCGATGGGCGAAATTGCAAAAATGCGTCCCACGCAGAGGCTACTGATTCGCCACATTGCCACTCCATCTTTCTCATTGTAGGCGTAAGATGGGAAAGATTATTGTGCCGCTTGAGCCAATTGTCAATGAATGCTTTGTTGTTCTTGTAGAGTTGATTGTTCTTACGCACAAATAACTGTTTCCACTCTGGCATTTCTTTGGGGTCAGTAGGGGGTGCTACCTTGAACCAGTCAAGCCATATCGGAAAACCTATCACCTTTTCCTTGATGCCATGATAGAATTCGTCCCATGTATTTATCGCATCAATTTCTTGTTCTGATAATTGATACTCCTGTTCGTGATTGTCTTGCTCCAAAATCGCATCAAGGTTGCATTGACTTTTGCTCCTCTGTTTTGGAAGAGTTACTGTCAGTGGCAAGTTCGCATTTTTCGGATCATAAATTCCTAGAACAACAACACGCTCTCGAAGTTGGGGTACGCCGAAGTGATGTGGGCTCACTATCAATGGTTCAGGCGTGAGCCTATATCCTAGACCGACCAAGTGATTGTGAATAGTTCTCCATGTGTTACCATTGTCGTGTGCAACAAGATTTCTGACATTTTCAAGGATGATGTATTTTGTGTGATGGTACTTCAGTATTCGTTCAATGTCAAAGAACAGAGTACCTTTTGTTTCGTCATCAAAGCCTTCTTGCTTCCCCGCTTTTGAGAAAGGCTGGCAAGGAAAACCCGCGCACAAAACATCATGTGGCGGAATGTCCTTCTCGTCAATTTTCTTTATGTCGCCATAGGGCACGATACCATAATTCGCCTTATAAGTTTCTTGCGCATCCTTGTCCCATTCTGACGCGAACACGCACTTGCCCCCCATTTCGTGCATCGCAAGATGAAATCCACCGATTCCCGCAAACAAATCAATGAATGTGAATCTCGGATTTTTAGGAGGAGGGAATGGCAGACTCGGTTTTAACCCTCCACCGTTTGGTAAATCCCATAGCGACATCTGATAGGCGAGTTCGCATACGAGGAGCTGATCGGGGCGGAGTTTGATGAAGATTTCGGGAAGCCGCTTCGCGAGGTCGGGGTCGTTACGGTCGGGCGATTCGAGATACGCCTTGAGTTGCTTCGCCACCTTCGGTGAGCGCTTCGCGAAATCCGCCATACGGACAATGACACGTTCCGCATCTTCGGGAATATCGGCCTTGTGCCGGTACATGAAATGCGTCTTGAAAAGAAGGTACTTCTCGCCGTGCGCCTTGCCCTTGGCCGGATAACCGTAACCATCAATCAACTCTTGGCGCGTCTTGACGCCGACGAACTCCGCCTTGTAGCGGCGCTCGTCCTTCGTTCCCTTGAAAAGCCAAAGCTCGGTTATCTTCGCCGCATCAGCCTTGGTGATTTTGTCTTCATCCGAAATCGGGTAGTTGTACCATCCGCGCCAGGCGGTCAGCTGGTCGCCCTTGTAGGTGCCGACAAGGACAACGCGAACATCGCTATTCTTGACAGTTGAAACACCGTCGATATTGTGCTTTTCAGATTTTCTTTTCATGGCCGTGGTGCGGCTGCATCACGGCTGCATGAAAAGAGCGCGTTCTCAATCCATGCCCTCACCGGAAGCCCAACCACAGGCCTGCTTCGAACGCACGGGAGAACGCGCCCTGGTGGGCGCGTTCTGCTGGCAATTATTCGAAGCAGAAGCCTGTTGGCTTCCTTGTTGCATACGACGTAGGAAACGTGTGGTTGTATTTCCGGTGAGGCGTCGTTCAGCAGTTCGCTAAATTGTCTTGTTTATGGTTTTAAATCGATTCCTTGTTTCTCCTTTGGTTCGAGGAACGGGGATTGGCTTGTTCATTTCATTGTCAGTTTCACGATTTGAGATTGGTTTGTCATGACGCTGACGAAACAGGATTGAAGATCGTCAAATTTGGATAAAGGGCCTTGAAGTCCGCCTCGTTGCGGGTGATGAGGCCACCTTTCTGCATGGCGTATGCACCGATGAGAATGTCAGCGATCGGGCGTTTTGATACCTCTCCAAGTCGTTTGCGCAACACGTGTTCATACCATGCCTTGTGCGCGGCAAGAACAGTCCCTCTGCTTCCCGCAAAATCAAGTTCTATTCCCAAATCGGAAAGAACCATATCTTGCTTCGCGACATCTCCAAGGAACGAAGGCGCCAGTTCAACGTATGTTATAGGCGCTACGACAAGACCTTCGGCACGCTTCGCGTCGATGGCATCGGCGGACTTCGTCGAAAACGCACTGTCTCCGCTAAGCACGTCGATGATTACGCATGTATCTACAACCCACTTGCTCATTCCTCTCCCTCGCGAAGCTCTTTCATGATTTCGGCGGTGGTGGTGCTGCCATTGTAATTTCTACGGCAATAGCCAATATAGTCACGAGCTGTCTTCGCTTGACGTGGCTTCTCGGCAGAGGGGGCATTGCCAACCTTGACGAGAATTACGCGATATAGGCCGCTATGTGGCACGGAAAGCTGAAAATGACCGGCGTCAACCGATACGTTTTCGTACCAGACACCATCGGCAGAACCGACATCGGCTACGGTCTGCATCCAGTCTTTCTTCTCCATCAGTCTTGGCATGCTTTCTCCTTACGACGTTCTAAAGACGTTGCGCTTTCAAGGCCTCCATCTCCTCAACCGTCGTAACAAAACGAAAATTAGGCGATGGAGGCGTAGGGGCGTTGCGTGAATGCCGAATGAAGGCATTCACGAAGTCCCTTGCGGCCTTCGGGTCGTCGATTCTAAAGTTCGCCGTTATGCTTGATGTTGCCATGTTGACCTTGCTTTCCGTTCAAGGGCATAATACCCCAAAGAAAAACACGTGTATTTTAGCAGAACTCGCGGCAAGAGTCAATTGGAGCGCGGCGGCAAATTACGCTTTTGAGGCCATTTTTCAAACAGTTTCGTCATTCTTCACCATCGACCTTCTTGCGGCCATCGGCGACAAGTGACCGACCTGCTCGGCTGACGCTGCGCACCTCTTGCCTAGTTCAGAACTTCTCAACGAGAGCGGCGGCCTGTGTGCAGCAGTCCGTATTCTTGTATTCGTCAGGCGCGTGAAGGCCGGGGACCAAGACATGTCCGACATCTTCCATCCCGAGGATTGTGCACGTTTTCTTGAACGAGAACACTAGTCCGTCCATCGCCGACGCTTCCGTTAATTTTCCGCAGGTGGACGGGGCGGGCCCATGAAGAACTCGCTGATGCGCTGGAAGCAGACGTAGAGCGGCGGAACGAGGAGCATGCCCGCCACCGTCGCGACAAGCATTCCCCAGAACGTCACCGTCCCGACAGATACGCGCGCGCCCGCTCCAGCACCAGTCGCGTAGAGAAGCGGCATCACGCCGATCACGAACGAGAGCGCCGTCATCAGCACAGCGCGGAAGCGCATGCGAAGCCCCGTCACCGACGCACGGTAAATCCCAACGCCTTCGTCGCGGCGCTGCTTCGCGAACTCGACCATCAGAATGGCCGTCTTCGCGGTGAGGCCGATGAGCATGAGGAGGCCGAGCTGTCCGTAGATGTCCATCGCATGTCCCGTGATCTTCAGTGCGGCAAGTCCGCCGCCGACCGCTGTTGCGATCGAGAGAATTACCGAGACGGGGACCGTCCACGATTCGTACTGCGCGGCGAGGAACAGGTATGCCATCAGGAGCGAAAGCCCGAGCAGCAACACGATCGCGCCTTCGTTGCGCTTCTCCTGGTAGGACATGTCCTTCCACGCGAGCGCGTAGTCCTTGCCGAGTTCGTCGTCCTTCAGTTCCTCGCAGAGACGCATCATCTCCCCGGAGCTCACGCCGGGAAGTCCCTGGCACGTGAACGCGGCCGAGGAGAACATGTTGAACCTCTCCGCCTGGCGCGAGCCAAGCGTCCATTCGAAGGTCCCAAGCGCGCTGATCGGAATCTGCGCGCCGTTCCGCCCCGTCACGTAGATGCTGTTGATCGACGCCATCGTGGCGCGACCTTCCTTCTTGGCCTGTATCTTGACCTGGTACGTCTTCCCGAATTTGTTGAAGTCGTTGACGTAGAACGAGCCGAGCTGTGCCTGGAGCGTGTTGAAGACGTCCGAGACGGGCACGCCCATCGCCTCCGCCTTCGCGCGGTCAAGCTTGAACTCCACCATCGGCGTGGAACAGTCGAAGGACGTAAACGCGTACATCGCCTTTCCGCTCTGCATGATGCGTCGGACAAGCCTGTTCGCCGCCTCCGAAAGCTCCCGGAAACTCTGCCCGGCAACGGCTTGGAGCGCGAACGTCACGCCGCCGGAGTCACCGAGTCCCTGGATCGGAGGCGGGACGAGCGCGAGTACCTGAGCGTCCGGGAACTGCGAACCGACGGCCATCGCCTGATCCTGTATCGACTTGATGTCAAGTCCCGGACCACGGCGCTTCGACCAGTCCTCAAGCTCCATGATGACCATGCCGACGTTCTCGCCGGTGCCGGACGTGAGCGAGTGGTGCGGCACTTCCAGAATCGTCGCGACGCCGGGGATCTTCCCGAGCGCCGCGCCGACTTCGGCGAGCACCTTTTCGGTGCGGGCGAGCGACGCGCCCGGCGGAAGCACCACTTCGGCGATCACCGTGCCCTTGTCCTCCTCGGGGAGGAACCCGCCCGGAACGCGCGTGAACACCCACACGTCAAACGCGACGATCGCAGCGAATACAATGAGCGTCAACCACATCCAGCGGATGAGGAATCCCGAGACGCGCTCGTACACGCGTCGAAGCCACCGGATGCCCCAGTCGAACGCGGCAAACGGAGCGGTGACCACCTTCATGAATCCTGTCGGCTCCTTCGGCTCCTTGAGGATGAGTGCGGCAACGGCCGGCGAAAGGGTGAGGGCGCACACCGTTGAAAGGCAGAGTGCAACGCACATCGTGACGGAGAACTGCAGGTAGATCGTGCCGACCATGCCTCCGGCGAACGCGATCGGCGCGTACACCGCGAGCACGACGAGCGTCGTCGCGATGAGCGCCCCCGTTATCTGCTTCATCGTGTCGAAGGCCGCCTGGAGCGGCTTTTTGTGCTCCTCGACGATCATGCGCACGCACGACTCGGTGACGCAGATCGCGTCGTCCACGACAGAACCGATCACGAGAATGAGCGCGAACATCGTGAGCGTGTTGATCGACATGCCGATCACATGCATGAAGAGGAACGTGCCGATCAGCGAGACGGGGATCGCGACGGCGGGGATGATCGTCGCGCGCCAGCTCTGGAGGAAGAGCCACGTGATCACGACGACGAGGATGAACGTGAGCAGGAGCGTCTCGACGATCTCCTTCATCGACGCGTTCACGAAACGCGTCGTGTCGTAGGCGAACTCCCAGTGCATTCCGTCCGGCATCGTCTTCTCGATCTCCTCCATCGTCGCCTTGATGTTCTTCTGTATCTCAAGCGCGTTGCCATGGTTGAGCTTGAAGATCGCGAGCGCGATGGACGGCTCGCCCTGGTAGCGTCCGACGCCCTCGTACGTCTCGGAGCCGAGCTCGACGCGCGCGATGTCGCCGAGCCGCACCTGACGGAGTCCGTCCGCCGATGCGCGCACGACGATCTTCTCGTATTCGGCCGGCTCCGTGAGGCGCCCTTTCGCGTCTACCTTGAACTGCATGAGGTTGCCGGAATACTCCGTGCCGATCGCGCCGGTCGCCGCCTGCACGTTCTGCGAGGCGATGGCTGCGCGCACCTCTCCGGGGGAGATGCCCATCGAGCGCATCTTCTCGGGATCGAGCCACACGCGCATCGAGTACTTCATCTCGCCGAAGATGACGGCCTGGCCGACGCCTTCGATTCGCTGGATTGCGTCGAGGATGTGGATATCGGTCCAGTTGGAGATGTCGAGGAGCGAATGGCGCGACGACCTCACGGAAATCACTGAGAGGATGTCGGGCGAGCGCTTGACGACGATGAGACCGTTCTGCACCACCTCGCTCGGCAGCGAATGCTCTGCCAGCTTGATGGCATTGTTGACGTTGACGAGCGTCATGTCCTCGTCCGACCCCGGCTCGAACGTGACGTTGAGCTCGTACGTTCCGTCGTTACCGCACGTCGAGCTGTAGTAGATGAGGTTCTCGACGGAGTTGATCTGCGCCTCGATCGGCGCGGCGACGGTTTCGGCGATCGTCTGGGACGACGCGCCGGGGTAGTGCGCAATCACGAGCACGGTCGGCGGCGAGACGAGCGGATACTCAGCGATGGGCAGAAACTTGACGCTTATTGCGCCCGCCAGCACGAGGACGAGCGAGATCACGGTCGCTAGAATCGGCCGCTTGATGAATATCGAGGAGAACATGTCTATGCCCTATTTCGCGACGACGGCCTGTCCGGCGATGACCTTGTGGATTCCCGTGACGACGACGCGCTCGTCCGCCGAAAGCCCCGACTCGACGAGCTGGAGGTCGCCGATCTGCGCACCTGTCCTTATCTCGCGGCGTTCCGCGACGTCGCCGTCGCCCACGACGTAGACGAATCTCTTCTCGCCCTCGAACATGACGGCGCTCACCTTGACCGCGATCTTCGCGGGCACGAACTTCTCGGTGAGGAGAACCTTGGCGTATCCGCCCGGAACAAGCATGCTGTCCGCATTGTCCGCCACGAGCTGCACCATGATCGTGTCCGTTGCACGGTCAACCTGGTTGTCGACGAAGTCCACGGAGATTTTCCGGTCGACCGCCTCGCCGTCCGCGCGCCGCACTTCGAGTCGTACGTTTCCCCTCAGCGTCCGTCCGTCGAACGAGCGGTAGAAGTCGCTTTCGGAAAGCGCGAACTGGATGTCGATCGGATCGGACTGCACAATCGACACGAGCTCGCCCGTCTGGGGGCTCACGTTGTTGCCGACGCGGATCTTCGTCTCGCCGACGGTCCCTGAGATCGGCGACAGGACTTTCGTATACACCATGTCGTTCTCAGCGAGGGCGATTCGCGCCTTCGCCGTCTCGATGTCGGCGAGCGTCACGTCGCGGGAGTTGACGGCGCGGTCGTAGTCGTTTTCGGAAACGCCCTTCTTCTCAAGCGCCTTTTTATACCGCACGACCTCCTTCTCGGCAAGGGCGAGCTGCGCCTCAAGACGCTTCAAGTTGGCCTTCGCGGTCGCGAGGTTGGCCTTGTAGACGGTGTCTTCGATCTCGAAGAGCGTCTGGCCCTTTTCGACGCGTCCGCCTTCACGGAAGTTCTGTTTCCATATTTTGCCGGCGACCTGAGCCGTCACCGAGACACGCTCGGACGCCTTCAGCACGCCGACATAGCTCTTCGACTCACCTTCCTTCACCACTACCGGCTTTTCAACGCCGACAACCGGCGCAGGACGTCCCTGCGCCAACCCGATCGCGGCCATGCAAGCGCACGCCGCGGCGATCAACTCTTTCATTTATGTTCTTTCGTGCCGGACACTGTCCGGCGAATGGGGCGGTTCACGGCCCGCCGAAGCCGAGTTCGGGTGATATCTTACCACAGAGGTAATTGCAAAACCCCTCTTTCACGTCGTCCGCGAACCAGACGACACAGCCTGACGAAGCCCGTAGGACGCCTGCTTCAGAGGTGGAATCGCAATACGCATATTATATCAAATTTCGCCCTGTGTGCGCAAGGGGGAAAATTAGATTTTCTTTGATGGGGAAAAGCGGGGCCCCACCAGAACAGCAGATACAACTGGTCATCACTTCAAGAAAGCCATGACAAACTCATCATTTCTGCAATATAACATGACGCCACGCGGGGTCTGTCCCCGCTGATTAATGGATGACTTCATGCTGGATTCCTTCCTGTTCGGCTTTTATACCAAAATTCCCCAACCCTATGCGCCTCTGTGTCTCTATGCTACGATACAACCGAGGAGTTTGAGTTTCACTTCACCTCAATGGTCTTGGAAACCGTTTTTCCATCCGCGCCAGTCCACGAAAGGCGGTAGCGGCCGCGGAAGCCCCGGAACTCGACTTTGCCGTTCTTCGCGGGGACAGTCCCCTTCGTCTTCCATTCCCCGTTTACGAGCGCGTCGAGCGCCTTGTACGCGGGCTTGGGGCGCATGTCGCGCGTGAAGAGCCCCGAGATCTGAGGCTCGCCGGGATAGCTGCATCCATCGACGAGATTCCACCACGTGATGCCCGCAACGGCCTTGTGCGAGAACCATATCCTTTAGAGATTGCGCACGGCGTTGGCCTGGATCGCAAGCCCCTTCTCGCCCTTGATAGCCTGTGGTATCGTGATTTCCGAAATGTGTATGCGCCGCCCGGTTTTCGCCATTGTGTCGAGCCGGTCGCGGATCGTCTTCGGCGTCCCGACCCAGTTGACGTGCTTCTTGCCGGCGGCGAGGGCTTTGACATCTGGCACTCTCATTATGTGCATCTGGCATCCGACGAGGTCGATCCGCGCGCCTTCGGCGGTCAGGTCCTTCACCTGCTTCAGAAAGTCTGCGTTTATGTTGTTGTCGTTGATGGCGAGTTCTGTCGTCTCAGGGAATGCGCGTTTCGCGTCGATGAGCGCCGTGAGCGGAAAGTCGCCCGGCATGATCCCCTTGAAGCTCTTCCAGACGGGAAGGCCAGTGCGCGACTTGCCGTATTTGACGTAGTCACGCGAAGACTCATTCACCACGTCCCAGCTGTCCGCCTTGTCCCCGAAGTGGGCGCCTATGTCGAGGACGCGCTTCGTCCAGAGGCGGCGCATGGCGTCCGTCCAGCCCGGAAGCGCGGCGGCGATTTCCTGCTCGCTCATCTTCGGATAAAGCTTCTTTTCGCAGAATCCCCTGAAGTGCGCAAACTCCCATTCCTTGCCGTTCGGCTCGGGCTTGTAGGTGTCGCGACGCGGCAGGCCGAGTTTCTCAAGATACTCTTTCTCGTTTTCGGGGCAGAACTTGTCGTAGAGCCATTCCGGCCTGAAGCCGCCGGTGACGAGGATGTGCCCGTGTGCGCGAAGTCCCTTGCTCTTCAGGAAGTCGATTACCCTGCCCGGCGGCGGGCGGCGCCAGAACCTGTCCTTCACGGCCTTTTCCCGCGGCAGGGCGTTCCAGTACTCCTCTGTGGCCGCCTCGCCGTCGTAGGCGCGGATCACGCCTGGCTCGGGCTCGTACTCCCTCCAGTAGAACGGGACTGTCCCCTGGTTGAACACACCGCCCTCTCCGAAGGCCGCCTCGTATCGCCTGTTCAACTCCGGCGAGCCGAGCTGCCCGAAGTTGAACGTCGAGGCCCCGAACCGGAACTCGTGCGTGAGCTGCTCGTAGCGCACCTCCGTCCCGTCCGGCGCATCTACCGCCGCCGACGCGTCGGCCTTGCGGTTCGCCTCGATGTCGGCGTCGATTCGCGCCTGCTCCGCGTCGTTCCATATCGCCCAATAGGCGTCGGACATCGCCGCACGCCCCGGCGCGGGTTCCGCCCACGCCGCAAGCGACGCCATCGCCGCGGCAGAAAGAATTGATACTGTGTTCATAGTTTCTCCTTACAAGGCATGATTATATCAAAAGAAGCTGATTACAGGTAGGGTCACGCGTCCCGCGTGACCGCGGACGCGCGGGACGCGCGTCCCTACCGAGTTTTGCAACAACCTCACCGGACGATGATTATGCAGCCTTTTTTAATGTACAGGCCGTCGGCCTTCTTGATCACGCTGAAACTTTCGCCGTCCGCGCTCTTGAAGGTCAGTCCGGCAAGATTCTCGGGGGCGTTGTCGGCCCAGCTGATGATCGGCGTCTTGGTCGAGACTCGCCTTCCGCCCAGCTTGATCTTGACCGTCGCGCTGTCGGCGAACTTGAGCGTATTGTGAGCCGTAAACGCCGAAGCGCGCGGCAGCGCGTTCGTCCTCGCCGAGAGGTCGATTACCGAGCCGTCCTGCATCGTGCAGCCGTAGAAGTAGTCGTGCGCGGATGGCTTGAACGTGCCGTACACGGCCATTAACGCGCCGCCGGAGTTGAAGTCCGAGTAGAGTTCGTCCGCTTCGTCGTCATACACCGCCTCGTAGTCGTGTACGCTGAACTCGTTGGGCAGCCTCAGCGGACAGTTGACCTTGAAATCCACGGTCCGCGCATCGCAGGCAACGCGCGTATACAGCGAACCGCCGATGTTCGGTATGTTGAACACGCCGTTCGAGATTACGGAACTGCGCAGGTAGAGCACCTTGCTACTTGCGAAACCAACCGTCAGCGTGTGCCCGCCGAGATCCACGGGTTGAGTGCCGCCGAATACAAGCGTGTTCGAGACGGCAAGATACGAATCTGCCGTAAGCCGCCTGAAGCCCGAACCGCCCCAATCCGTATGCGACATGTCAAAACCCGAGTTCGCGAACGTGCCGCCGTCCAGTATGATGTCCTGGTTGCAGTAGTCGTAGTTGCCGCGCACGTCGAACGTGCCGCCCTCCGCGACTTCAATCTCTCCCAGACCAAACGCCTTCAAGTTGCCCCACGAGGTGCTGTTGTTGCCAGCGGAGTTCCCGCTGACGCGCAAGTGGCCTCCGGCAATCAGCGTACCGCCCGTATAAGGCTGCGAAATGCGCCCCACGAGTATGCCCGGACCCGACTTGACGAGTCTCAGGTTGCCGGTTAAATGAACGTGCTGGAGATCGAGGTCCGCCCCCTCGGGCGTTTCGACTTCAAACGTGCCGACCTGCTCCGCCGAATTCGTGACGACAAACGACGTTATGCCGCAGGTTACGCTTGTAGGCAGCTTAAGGTAACCGCCGTTGACGTCGAACACCGCGCCGGTGTCCGGGACGAACGCCACCGCGCCGTCAAAGTCGTTGGTCACGTTCGGCGCGCCCGTGTAGCTCGTCAGGACAAACGCAACGGGCGTGAAGTTCGTCGCGCAGATCGCGGCATATCCCGCAGACGTGGAAAACCGCACGTACATGTCGCTCGTGACGCCGCCGTCCCATTCCATCGGTTCGCTCTCTCCGTCCTTGTAGTACTTCCAGCAGTTCGCTGAGGCGTCCCACGTCGCATAGTCCGGCGTTGCGGTCGATTTGACGTAGATGCCATCCGAACGGACATCCAATGTGAGCTCGAGTTCCGCCGCTGATTCCAGCACAAACGAAGTGGTCAGCGTTGCGAGGTCCCTTTCGTTCCAACCCACAAGCTTTTCTCCGGAAGTAACCGTGCGCGCGCCAAGACGGAGCGTGACCGTCGCGTTGTCGGCGAATGAGATTGTTTGCGACCGCCCCGCCGTGCTGACGATGTTGAACGCACCCGTGTTCTCCGAAAGATCCCATACCGCGCCGTCTAATAACTTTGTGTTTCCGAAATTCGTCGTCAGGCACTTAAACACGCCATGCACGGTCGTGAGGCCGGTGTAACTGCCCACCGTTTGTTCAGGTGGATCGCCAAGCGTCAGATTGCGCACGTCGCTCAGGTTCGAGCTCGGAAGGTATCTGCTGAGAATCAAATCCGTATCCGGCGCACGGCTCGCAGAGTCGATGAACGCAATATAACCGGCATCCCCGACCGCCCGTATCGTTCCGTTCGTGACTATGCAGTTCTCGATGTAGAAATGGTCGTTCGTCAGGACAACACTCAATTCGTGACCGCCAAGGTTCATTACGGCCTCGCTCCAAAATCCGTTCTCTATCGAGCGCATGCAGTAGGAATGCCACATGTCGAACGTCGAATCGGCGGAGAGGATCACCTTGCGAAGCTGCCTCTGCTGATCGAGACCGCCGTTGTGCGCACCGCGCGCACCGGAATTCACAAACGTGCCGCCGTCCATGACAAGTGGATATTTGTCGTATTCGAACAGACCACCCATGTCGAGCGTCGCGCCGTCGCGCACGATTATCTGCGGGACGCGCCCGAAATACACATCGTTGATGTTACTCGACTTCACGGCCGACGTCGAGTACTGGCGGAACTGAAGCGTGTAGTCGCCCGGCTCCGTGATATCGACGACCTTGCCGTAGTAGCGGAAACTGCTGTCGCTCGCCGTCACGGACATCAGATGGTTCGTCACGCCACCATGGATCAAGAGCACATGGAACGGCTCGTTGCGCCTCGACGAGTTTGCGCACACCGAACTCGTGAACCACAGCGCATACGCACCCGGATCGTCGATATGCATCGTCTGCTCGAACCATGCGTCACCGAGGTTGTTATAGGTACGCAGATATGCAGAATACGTGCCAACCATCGTCCCGCTGCCAGCCCATGTGCCGTTGGCGGTGGAGAGCCCGACATTCGCCCCGTCACACGTCCAGTACGGACATTCCGTCCAATCCGTTGAGTTCGCATACTGGTAGCTTCCACTTATGCTCCCATCGTCGAACGAACCATTCTTCAGAAGGTTGTTCTCCTCTAGGACAGGCGCGAACACCACGTCGTCGACGTTGTTCGCCATGTACTTGCTTCCGGCGTCCTGATAGAACTGGAGCGTATATTCACCCGCCTCCGCGATTTCGACGCGGCGGCTGAAATACTGCTTGTTCGCGCTTGATATGGCGAACCCGCAAAGTTCGTTCGTCACAGCGCCATGGATCAGCTTTGCCCGCAGCGTCGCGCCCTTGCGGCTGTTGTCAACAGCGGCCATATAGGTGAACGAGAAACGGTAGTAACCGGGATTCAGGACGCGGAACGTCTGCTCGGCATGCGCCGGACCGTATGCCGCATTGTTCTGCGACCGGAGATACATCGCGTACTTGCCGATGTCGTAGCCAGTATTGACCCAGGTGCCGTTCGCCTCCGTAATCCCCACGTTCTTGCCGTCGCATGTCCAGTGCGGATTCTCCGGCCAAGCGACAGAGCAGGTGTACTGGTAGGTGGTGCCGTTCGTGATCGAGGCCGCATCGAAATTGCCGTTGAGGATGAGGTTGTCGTCTGCGAAGCCGAACGGCTGGCGGCGGCCCTGAATGGCGCATTTGAGCGTACCCTCCTCAACTTCCGTTCCGCCGTAGTACGTCTGGTACGTGCGCGTCTGAACGAAATTGCCCTCGCCCTGCTTGACGACCTTCACGTTCCCCGAAATCGTCACGATGTCATTTTTGACCGTCGCGCCCGCCGGCACATCCACTCGCAGCTCGGAAAGCGTCTTCGTCGTGTTCACGATGCGTCCGGCGTCGTCCGAATAGTCGCCCGATCCTGTGAGAGTCCCGACAGGCGTGAGGAACTTTCCGGTGACGAGATTGTAGAATCCGATGACGTCATCCGACTCGTCGCCGTCCGTGCCGTTCGTGTCGCGCGCAGGGACGATGTTGCACTTGAGTTCCCCGTTCTCGCCATACACCCTGAACCAGTAGAAACGACCACGGACACGATAACCGCTCCCCTCCGTAAACACGCCGCTGGCATTAAAATCACCGCCTGTAAGGAGAACGAACGGTGCCGGCGGCGCAAACGGAGTCGAGGCACGCGTGAACGAGTTGTAGGCCTTACTCGTCTGATCCGTCAGGTTATCGCACCCGCAACCGCCCGTATAGCCATCGATCAAGAGATGAAAGTCTTTCCCGGAAGTCAACCCCATGTCGTAACTCGATCCCGGCTTGCCCCAGTCAACGCGGAACTTGGAAAGCGCGTTCATGGTCCTGAGGCACGCAATCGCAGCTACGCCGCCCGGCAATCTCGTGCAGTACAAGAACTGGTAGGTGTTGTTGTTGTCGGTGAAGCGGAACTTCATCTCGACGCGGTCGGTCTGGATCGGCGTGTAGTCGGTATGGACGTACTGCGAGCCCGTGGCGGTGACGTATTCGAGGAGGCGGTAGCGTCCCGCGACGAGTGCGGAGTTCGCGCCGCCCTTCAGTCCCTTGACGGTGAGGTTGTGCCCCGCAAGATCGACCGTCACGCCGCGCGCGACCGTAAGATCGCCGTCAACGGTCTCGTCCCCCGTGAGCGTGTAGTCCGCGCTGATTGTGCGGTCCGCCGCCAGCGACGGCGAGAGCGCCGTAGCTACACACAGCGCGGCGACCGCCACAACTGTTTTCAGCATCATGTTTTTCATTTTACCGTGCCTTCCTTTGTTTGAGATTTACTTGTTTGAGTGAAAATCGCCGCGTCGCCCGGGTCGAGCCAGAAGACGTCTGAATAAACATCGAGGCTTGCGCAGGAACCGTCGCGGCGGACGATTTCCGCGCCCGGCGCGAACTTTGCCGTGAACGCCATGTCGTCGTTCGGACTGCGGTTTACGACCATGAAGTAGTCCTTGCCGCCATTCTTCAGATGCGACACCACGGCCTCGCCGTTCTTGAGCGCAGAGAACGCCGTCACGAACGACGGAAGATCCTTTCCTCGAAGCGCTTAGTTCCGAGTGGAATGTCGATTCCGGTGTGCCGGACGCTTACCACCTTTGCGCCGACGAACACGTATGCGCGCGCCTGCAGCTCGGCGTTGAACTCGCGCACGCGCTCAAACATCGGTCCACGCTTGCCGTCGTAGAGAATCGGCGCGCTGTTGTAGCCGTGGTACGGCTCCTTGATGTACCAGCGGAAATATTCCAGCCCCTGCGCTCCGTATGCGAGGTTGGAATACTGCTGAAGGCGGAAGTGCTCCATCGTCGGAACGGGATAGTCCTGCCCCGGATAGTGCCGATGCGCCGAAAGAAGAGCGAACGCAAACATCGGGATCTTCCGCTCTGCGGCAAACGCGCTTGTCGTCTCAAGCGTCTCGTACCACCGCTCCTTCAGGAACACGCGCTGCCCGTGAAGGCGGAAGTCGCCGTCCTCAAGCGGCTTGAAGGAAAGAATCGGATACATGTCGAAGCTGACCACCTTCAGCGGCACTGCGTCATACAGGGCACGAATGTATTTGTCGTGTGTCTCGAACCCGGTCTTGTCCATTTGGCGCTCTTTGTCCTTGCGGTTTCTCCTGTCGCACAGCGCGCCGAACACGTTCACGAAGCACGGATGCGCCGGATCGAACTTATCGAATTGCGACACGCACTTGCGGATAAGCGGAAAATGGCTCTTGTGCGGCTCATCGACGATTGAGTAGTATTCGAGCGCCGGGGAGTTCTTGCAGGCCGCAGTGAACACCTTCACGTTCTCGGACAACTTCCTCAGCCCGCGCATTCCGAGGATGAGCTTCACCCCGGCCTTCTCCGCCTCGCCGAGGATCCTCTTCGCGGCTTCCGGCGAATTGCAGCCCTGTACGACGTGAGTAAACCCGGCCTCCTTCATCTCGACGTACCGCGCCGCAGTAGCGTCATCCTCCGAAAGCGTCCCCCACACAATCAACGGCAGAGTTTCGCCGGCCGCCGCAGACAGCGCGAAAGCCGCCGCGAACAGCGCGGATTTCATCAACGGGCAAAATGCCCGTTGTCCCAGAGTGCCGCGCTTCATCGCGACACCTCCGTTTTCAGGCGATAATCCCCCCCCCCCCTGAATTTTGCGTGTTTTCGCGAACTTATACATTACGAGGTAATTGCAAAACCCCTCTTTCACGTCGTCCACGAACCAGACCACACAGCCTGACGAAGCCCGTAGGACGCCTCCCGCAGAGGTGGAATCGCAATACGCATATTATATCAAATTTCGCCCTGTGTGCGCAAGGGGGAAAATTAGATTTTCTTTGATGGGGGGGGGGGTAATTGCAATTATTTCAACTTTTCACTTGATTTCCGTGTAGTTATATGATATAATATCTACATGAAAACAAACATGGCAGAAGCTCCACGGATACACTTCGCAAGCCACTGGCTGACAATACAGCCCAGCCTCTTCGACTTCCTTGAGGACGAGGTGGGGGAACTTGACGACAACCAGCGGCTTTTCGTCCGCATCGCGGAGTCCGTGGAACTTGGCCGCATCGCGCGGAAGTACGGATGGTGCGGCAATGGAAGGAAGCCGTCGAGCCGACTTGCGATGTTCAAGATGTTCGTGATGAAGCATGTCTGGAACTTCCCGACGACCAAGGACGCGCTTGCCGAAGTGCGCCGATGCCCGTCCATGCGCAGGCTCTGCGGATGGGAGTCGCAGTCCGACATCCCGTCCGAGTCCACGATCTCGCGGACGTTCGGCGACTTCGCCGTGGACGAGATCGCCTCGTCGCTTTTCAAGGACTTCGTGAAGAAGGTGGCGAGGGGGCGGATCGTCATCCACCGCAGCATCGACTCCACCGAGATAGACGCGCGCGAAAGCGCGGCGACCAGGGACGAGAAGGCCGCAGCCGCCGGCATCGCCCCCGCCGAGAAGATCCGCTTCCGCAACCGATCCGGCGTGGAGCGGGTCAACGGGCACCTCCACGATGCGCACGGCGGACGCACGGTCAGGGTGCGCGGACACGCCAAGGTGCTTCTCCACCTGATGCTGGGTCTCCTCGTCATCGCGGTGGAGCAGTCGGCGCAGATGCTCTGCTGACGCGCTTCGCCTTACGCGCCCCGGCGGCCTCCTCCTGCCGCCGCTCCCATTCTTCGCACGCCTTTCGGTCAATCTCCCTCTCCCATTCCGGGAAGAGGCTGGGCTGGATTGTCAGCCAATGGCCCGAAAACCCCGGGCTTGCGCCGTCTTCGCCCTCTTCGGCCATGTTTTCGCCCCTTGCCGTCGATGTTCCGCCTTTCAAGCGCACTTCGCCCTCGCTCCTTGATCACAGAACCTCGCGCCAGCAAGGTTTTGCAATTGCCTCTATAGCATATTCTGCGCAATATGGCAAGACGGCGCAAAACCTTATCATATTACTTTTCTTATTACTTTTGTCGCACTTTCACCATCTTACTTTCATATTACTTTTTATCGTACTTTTAATGTACTACCTGAATCCGTGAAGGTTATATGCCCCACTAGCGCGAGATCTTCGATAGTTGAAAATTTATCGTCTTTTCTATTGAAAAACCTTAAGGTGAGTGGTAT